>JAGWVM010000018.1 GCA_018970895.1 Lysobacteraceae bacterium
GTGGTGGCGAACAAGGTGGCCTACTGGGTACCGCGCGGCGTGCTGGTCGTCTCGGTGAACTACCCGATGCTGCCCGACACGCCGCCGCTGGAGCAGGCGCGCCAGATTGCCCGGGCGCTTGCGCTGGCGCAGCGACGGGCAGCGGAGTGGGGCGGCGCGGCGAACCGCTTCGTGCTGATGGGCCATTCCGCCGGCGCGCACCTGGTCGCCCTGCTTGCGGCCGAGCCCCGGATGGCGCGTGAGCAGGGGGCGCAGCCATGGCGCGGCACCGTCGCGCTCGACAGCGCGTGCCTCGACGTGGTCCGGACGATGACCGGGCGCCACCTGCCGCTGTACGACAAGGCTTTCGGCAGCAAGCCGGAAGACTGGCTGGCGGCCTCGCCGCTGCAGCAACTGCATGCCGCGCCGGCACCGCTCCTGGCGGTGTGCTCCAGCCGACGCAGCAACTCGTGTTCCCAGGCACACGCGTTCGTCGACCGGGCCCGCGCACTCGGGGGGCGTGGCGACGTGCTGGAGGAAGACCTGTCCCACCAGGAGATCAACGCGAACCTGGGCACGCGGTCGGACTACACGACCCGGGTGGACACCTTCCTGCGCTCGGTGTTCTGAGCGACGGGCGTCCGGAAAAAGCGAAGGCCGGGACGCGAACGTCCCGGCCTTCGTGAATCGTGGTGGAGCGGAGGAGGATCGAACTCCCGACCTTCGCATTGCGAACGCGACGCTCTCCCAGCTGAGCTACCGCCCCACGTAAGCCCAGAATGGTAGCAGCGCGCCGGCGCCTCGCCAATACCCCATGGACGGCATTCGCGCCGGTCCGTTGGTGCCCGAGCGATGCCGCGCGCGTTGCCGCGGCGTCTTGCGGCGCTATACCATCGCCGGAGAGCAAGGGACCGTACGGTACGGCAGGGTTCCATCGTGGCTGATGGGCTTCGACCTCATCGAGGCACGCCCGTGACCGGTTTCCCGGCAGGGCGACGCCCCGGACGGTCCCGTGGCCGCCGTCGCCCCTGGGGCCCTGGAGGCTATGGGATATGAACCGAGATCGACGGTTGTGCCGGCCGAACGCCTGAATCTTCTCGCGCGAGGTGGTGCCCTGCCCAGGCAACTGGGCGTGGCAGTGGCGTACTTCGCGTCGGTGGCGATGTTCGGCCGCTTTCCGACGGGTCACTGGGTCGTGCTCACCGGCCTGCACCTGGGCGCACTGCTTCTTGTCGATTATCGCTACTGGCCCGCGCTGTTCGTCGGCGACCTGGCGTGGCTCGGCTATCTCAGTGCGAGGTCGTACGAACGGCTCGGGCCGTTGTGGGCGCTGGTCAACCTGATCCCTCCGATCGCCTGGTATGCCCCCCTCGTGCTGATGTTCCGCGAGCACTGGGGGCTGGATCCGGCGCGGGGTGAAACCAACATGCCGGCCCTGGTGCTCTGCGCGGTGGCGGTGTCGGGCATCGCCACCATGATCACGATCGGCCAGCTGCAGGTGATGCCTCTGCCCATGGGCAGCGCGCTGCCATACGCCGAGATCGTTCCCCGCCTGGTCTTCGGCCATCTGCTCGGCGCGCTTGCGCTGACGCCGGTGCTGCTGCTGGCCCAGCAGGGGCTCGCCGCTACCGGCTGGCGCTGGGCGACCTGGCTTCGCAGCTTCGCGGACAGCCGGCTGGCCATCGAGGTGCTGTTCGGCGCCTTGCCTTGCCTGGTGGCGCTGTACTGGATCGCCGAACGTCATGCATCGCTGCGCGACGTGGTGCAGCTGGCGATGTTTCTGCCGGCGGTGGTGCTGGCGATGCGCCACGGCTGGGGGGGCGCCGCGATCGGGGGACTGCTTGCCAGCGTGATGATCCTGACGCTGATGCCGTCGCATGAAGACGCCGGCGTACTGCCGGCGGAGGCGATGATGGCCGCTGCGATTGCCGCCCTGCTGATCATCGGTGCGCGCCTGGCGTACCTGGACGGGCGCGGCGCGCGCGAGCAGGCGGGCATGCAGGCCCTGCTTGCACAGACCCGCATGCAGGTCCGGCGGGATGATGCCGACCTGCGCGAGATCGCCCGGGCGCTGGAGGAGTTCCGCCACTCGTTCCGGGATGTGTTGCCGCTGGTGCTGGAGAGTGGCGAGGAGTCCGGGACCCCGGCGGTGCGCGGGGCGGCATGGCGGGGCAACCGACGGGCCGCATCGCTGCCCGGTCCGGGCCAGTCTCCGGATCCGTCCCGGCTGGCCGCGAGCGGTTGGCCGGAGCTGCTGGGCGGCGACCGGCTGGCACGCGCCCTCGGAGAGGCCGGTCTCGCCATGGGATGGGACGTTCGCGGTCCGCTCGGCCGGCTGGCACCGGCGATGGTCCGGGCCCTGACCGGCGAAGCACGCGAGGCGCTCGCGGATGCCAGTCACCTGCGCGATGCGGTCGCGATGCGTGTCCGCATCCGTTGCGGCGTGCGGCATGGCGGCTGGGCAGTCGCGGTGATCAGGTTCGACTGCGACCCGGCGCGTGCTGCCCGGGTCGATTGGGACCGGCTGGCCTCATTCGTGCAGTCCCCGTCAGTTGCCGAGGACGAGCCGTCGAGCGGGGCCGGTGCCATGCCGTTCACCCGCACCCTGCGCCGGCGGGCCCGGGCTGGCGGACGGTCGATCACGGTGGCCATCCTGCCGCCGCCGCTGTCGCCCGATGACCAGGATGCCACGGGCGACAGGCGTCACGCCTGATCGGAACCGGGGCAGCCGGCACTTGCCTTGGGTCAGCCGGGGAGCAGGGACGGCAGGCGCGGGGCGAGCAGCTCGTGCCGCCATCCCTCGAGGAATTCCGGCCACTCGCCGCTGGCGACATACTCGTCGAGCACCTTGCGTGGACAGAGCAGCCCGCTGGGCAGGTCCAGCTCGGTAGCGAGGCTGTCGACACAGTCCTTCATCGCGCCGAGGGCCTTCTTCGCTTCGCCCTGCAGGGGATGCGCCACCGGAACGGTGGCGGCGACCTCCGTCTCGTCCACCGGCGCGTGCAACAGGTCGAACAACTCCTCGCGTTGCGCGCTGCGCAAGGCTCGCTGGCCACGGCTGCGCTGGTCCAGCTCGGCCAGGGTGGCCGGCACGTGCTGCACCAGACTCATCGCCAGCGCGTCCTCGAGCAGCCAGGGGCGCGGGCGGTCCAGCGCACGGGCGGTGCGATCGCGCCAGCGCAGCACCCGGCGCAGCAGCGCCTGCCGGTCGCGTGGCCAGTCCGCGGCGCCGCGCATGCCACGCTGGGGCTGCGGGTCGCTCTCTGCCGCGGCGGCGCGGCGCTTCAGGCGCTCGCAGTCTTCCGCGTGCCAGGCAGTGCGCCCGCATTGTTCCAGGCGCTCGGCCAGCTGGTCATGGATGCTCTCCAGGTAGACCACGTCGAGTGCCGCGTACAGCCGCTGGGAGTCGGTAAGCGGTCGTTGCAGCCAGTCCGAGCGCGTCTCGCCCTTGTCCAGCTCGACCCGGCACAGTTCGGCGACGAGGGCGCGGTAGCTGATCCCCAGTCCCATGCCCACGAACGCGGCGGCGATCTGCGTATCGAACAGCGCGCGCGGGCCGCCGGGCAGATACGGGGCCAGGGTCTCGAGATCTTCGCCGGCGCTGTGCATGACGGTGACCGCGTCGCCAGCGTGCAAGCCGGGCCTCAGCGCATCGCCGAGATCGAATGCAAGCGGGTCCACCAGCGCATAGCGTCCGTCCCAGCCAAGCTGCAGCAGCGCCAGTTGCGGATGAAAGGTATTGCGCCGCATGAACTCCGTGTCCAACCCGACTCGTGCATCCGGAGGCAGGACGGCCAGCCACTGATCGAGCGCTTCGCGGCGATCGATCCAGATGGCGTCGGAGGGCAGGGCAGGCAACGGCATGCGGGGGTTCCTGGTCGGATGAACGGTGGCCCGGGACGGCCGTCGGACGGCAGCCGGGACGGTCGATTGCCCGCGGCCGGCATGGCACGATAGCAGCCCCCACGAGGACGCCCCAAGATGCCCAACGGAACGAACATCGACCGACAGCGCGCGCTCGGCGGCGCGCTCGGCGTGGTCGTGCTGGGCTTCGCGCTGACGTATCACTTCTTTCCGCGGGTGTTCCACGTCAACCCGGAGGACGTGGCTCCGCGTCGTTCGATGTCGCTGGGCGTTGCGCAGCCTGCTCGCGCTGCCAGCGCACCGATGGTGGTGGACCGGGGCGAGGTCGACGCCGGCCCGCCTCTGACACTGGCGCCGGCATCGGTGATCGCGGCCCGCATGCATCATGCCAATGCCGTGCTGCCCGCGCAGAAGGGCGAGGATCCGCCCGAGGTCGTCGCCCTGCTCGATCGCGCAGACAAGGCGCTGCATGCCGGCCAGGTGGCCGGCGCCCCCGACAGCGCGGCGTCGCTGTATCAGCAGGCATTGAAGATCACCCCCGACAGCCATCGTGCGCTGCAGGGACTGGATGAGGCGCGCGCGCGGCTGGTGGCGGCGATCGGTCAGGACATCGCGCTTGGCGACGCGGATTCGGCCGGCGACCTGATCGAAACGCTGCGCACCCTTCCCGACAGCGCGGCCGACGTGAAGACCCTGGATGCCAGTCTCGGCACCCTGCTCAAGGTGCGGCCGATGCTGTCCAGCGCCGCCTCGCTGCTGGCCAAGGGCAAGGTCGATGGAAGCGGTCAGGACAACGCCCTGGCCACATATCGCCAGGTGCTGGCCATCGATCCCCAGAACGCGGTGGCGCAGCAGGGCTTGCTGCAGGTACAGCGGGCGGTGCTCGATCGCGCGCTGGCGGCGGTCGCCCAGAACGATTTCGCGGCGGCGGACAAGGCGCTCGGTGAGGCCCAGGCGATCCAGCCGGACTCTCCCGCGATGCGCGACGCCAGCGCACGGGTCGCCGGCATGCGCGAGCAGCGGGCCGGCGGCCTGCTGTCCCAGGCCCGCACCGCCCTCGATGCGGGCAATCTGATGCTGGCGCAGCGGCTTGCCGCCCAGGCAACGGCGGTCAAGCCGGATCTGGCGGGGCTCGACGAATTCCACGAGCGGCTGGTCAACGCGCGCTTGTATGCCAGCTACCGACCGGGCCAGGTGTTCACCGACAGCTATGTGGACATGCCGGGCAAGGCGCCCGCGATGGTGGTCATTCCCACCGGCAGCTACATGATGGGCGCAGCCGACAGCGATCCCGGCCACAGCGATACCGAAACCCCGCAGCACGAGGTGACCATTTCGCACGGCGTGGCGATCGGCCGCACCGAGGTCACGGTGGGGCAGTTCCGCGAGTTCGTCCGCGCCAGCGGCTACCAGCCGGATTCGGTGACCAAGGGCGGCTCCAGCGTGTACGACGAGCGCGGCGGCGTGGTCCGGGACGATGTGCAGGCGACCTGGGAGGACGACTACGCCGGTCATCCCGCCGACGCCGACATGCCGGTGGTGAACGTGTCCTGGAACGACGCCAAGGCTTATGTGGACTGGCTTGCCAAGCACACAGGCAAGTCCTATCGGCTGCCGAGCGAGGCGGAATTCGAGTACGCGCTGCGCGGTGGCACCACCACGCTGTACTGGTGGGGCAACGGAACCCCGGACAAGCGCGTGGAGAATCTCACCGGCGCGCTGGACCGCTCCCGCAACGGCCGCCGCTGGAGCAACGCGTTCCGTGGCTACCGTGACGGCTACTGGGGGCCCGCCCCGGTGATGAGCTTCCTGCCCAACCCGTTCGGCCTGTACGACATCAATGGCAACGTCTCCGAGTGGGTGGCCGACTGCTGGCACGACAGTTATCTGCGCGCGCCGCGCGACGGCAGTGCGTGGATCAATCCAGGCTGCAGCGCGCACGTGGTCCGCGGCGGCTCCTGGGGCAGTGCGCCGGACCAGGATCGCTCGGCCTATCGACAGGGCGTGGAAGCCGACGTGCGCAGCGGTCGGGTCGGCTTTCGCGTGGCCCGCGATCTCTGAGCATCGGCTGACTGGGTTCGCGCGCCCGGTTGCGCACTTCCGGGGTCGGCGCGCTATCGTGGAGGTACGGGCGAACGCTTCAGCGACGACTCGCCCGGTGACAGACGTTCCGCAACGGCCCGCCCGGGGCCGCCTCCGGACAGCCCGGAGGGTCCGGCTCCCGGTCATCGCCGCCTCGCATCGAGGAGCACGCCATGGAACCGCAGCCGGTGAGCCTGTTTGTTCCCTACACCCATGACACCCCGTGGATCGTGCGTGGCGAGGTCGCGCGCGTGGGCACCTTCGGCAGCCGGGCCGATGCCGTAAGGGCCGCGATGGCCATGCGCGCCAAGCTCGGCCGGGCCTGGGGCGTCAACCATCCACCGGTGCAGGTGCAGGAGAGCGACGGCAGCTGGCATGCCGTGGAGGACGACGGCAGCCTGTTCGGCTGATCTGCCGGCCGTATGCCCGCTCCCAAAGAAAAACCCCGCCGAGGCGGGGTTTTTCTTGTCTGGTACCGGTGATAGGACTCGAACCTACACGACATCGCTGCCAGCGGATTTTGAGTCCGCCGCGTCTACCATTCCGCCACACCGGCTGAAACAGATCGCAGATTATGCCGGCATCAGTGCAGAGGGTCGAGCCCCAGCTGGCGGTCGTGGCGCTCGTAGCACTGTGCGCCGTCGGCCGGCTGGAAGATCGCGCAGTGCGTCATCGGGCCGGAGTAGATGTGCAGGCTGACCGCTACCGCGTCCTCGCTGGGATTGCGAATGGTGTGGTACTCGTGCGGCGGGATCAGGCTGCCAGCGGAGCCGGGGCCGGCCTGGATCGAGCCGACCGGCTGGAACCGGCACTGGCCCTGGTCGTCGGCCAGGCGCTCGTACTGGGTGACCTCCAGCTCGCCGCTCCAGACGCCTTCCACGCACCACATGCCGCAGTGGTCATGGATCGGGGTGCCCTGGCCCGGCCCCCAGGTCATCGCCACCACGCAGTAGCCGAACTCCTCGCTGCGGTAGAGCTCGCGGCGGGCGTAGCGCCCCTCCGCCGGCTCGAACACGCAGTCGGGCAGCCGGACCTCGCGGGCCCGGATCAGGCGGCACAGGCTGTGCCGCAGGGTGTCGGTGATGGCCTGGGTGTCGGGCTGGCTGACCGCATGGTCGATGGCATCGATCAGCTGGCGACAGCCGGGGAATTCCTGGGCAAGCATGGCGTTCTCGGTACGGCGCGGAGCTGCGCCATCTTAGCAGCGGCGTCGACCGCCGGCGGGAGGGGACGTTCTCAGAGCCTGCCCAGGAAGCCGCCGATGGCGCGGCTGTAGTTCTCGATGTCGACCAGGAAGGCGTCGTGCCCTTGCGGCGAATCCAGTGCCACGAACTCGACCTCGGCACCGGCCTCGCGCAGCCCGTCGGCGATCTGCTCCTGCTGCTCCAGCGGGAACAGGATGTCGGTGCTGACGCCGATCACCAGCGCCTGTTCGATGCAGATCCGGCGCAGGCCCTCGCGCACCGAGCCGTGGCCGTATTCGGCCACGTCGAACCAGTCGCTGGCGCGGGACAGGTAGAGGTAGCTGTTCGGGTCGAAGGTGCGCACGAAGCGCTCGGCGTGCCCCTGCAGGTACGACTCGACCTGGAACTCGACGCCGAACGGGTGCTCCTCGCGCTGGTCGGAGTCCAGCCGGATGCGCGCGAAGCGCCCGTTCCACTCCATCGCCGAGCGGTAGGTGATCACGCCCAGCTTGCGGGCGATGCTCATGCCGGCGTCCGGATAGGTGGCGTCGGCGCGGTCGCCCGGGTGCAGGTCGTACCCGCCCCTGGCCCAGCCCGGATCGAGCCGGATCGCCTCGCGCTGCAGCGAGCGGATCGCGATGGCAAACGGCTGGGCCTGCGGCGCGGTGTCGACGCTGATGTGGGCGCGCACCGAGCCGGGATGCAACAGCATGTAGGCCAGCGCACTCATGCCGCCCATCGAGCAGCCGATGAGGCAGGCCAGCTGGTCGATGCCGAGCTGGCTCACCGCGGCGTGGGCGGCGTTGGCCACGTCTTCCAGCGACAGCTCGGGGAAGTCCAGCCGGTAAGGCTCGCCGGTGGCCGGGTTGGTCGAGGCCGGGCAGGTGGAGCCCTTGTCGCTGCCCAGCGAATTGACGCAGATGACGTACCAGCGATCGGTGTCGATCGCCTTGCCGGGGCCGATCATCGCCTCCCACCAGCCCGGCGCGGGGTCGTCGGGGCTGGAGGCGGCATGGGCACTGGGGGACAGGCCGGTGAGGATCAGCAGCGCGTTGTCCCGCGCCGGCGCCAGCGTGCCCCAGGTCTCGTAGGCGACGCGCGCACCCGCCAGCGCGCCGCCGCGCTTCATCGGGAACGGCGAGGGCAGGTCGGCGTAGCGACGCGCGTCGCTCACGGATGCACCCGGTCGATCACCACGGCGATGGGCTGCGTCCGCGCCGTGGGGACCACGCCGGCACTGCCCTCCAGGTCGCCGGCCTGGCCAATGGCCTGGCCGCTGTGGCTGATGCGCGCACCGACGACCACGGACGACGCCGAGGACAGGTCCATCGACGGCGCCATCGCCATCGCGTCGGTGAGTTCGACCGTGGTCGGCAGTTTGCCGGCGTCAAGTCGCGCCACCGCCAGCGGCATCGGCGGGCCGTGCTCGGCGCGGGCATACACGAACAGGGTGTCGCCGGGGCGTACCTTGTCGCGCAACGCCTGCGCCAGGCTGACCCGTACGGTCAGCCTCGGTGCGTCCGCCTTGGCCGCCGGCGCGCTGCTGCTTGCCGCGGGGGCGGGCGCACCGCCGGCGCGCGCGTCGGCCACGGCGATCTGCTGGGCCACGGCTTTGGCCACGCTGGACCCGGGTGTGAGCAGCGGCTGCAGCTGGCGCCAGGTGGCGGCGGCTTCGGCGTAATGCTCGAGCTGGAAGTCGCTGATGCCGAGCAGCCACAGCGCGCGCTGGTTGTCCGGGGTGAGCTTTAGCGCCTGTTGCAGCAGCTCGCGCGCTCGGCCGTCGATGCGGTGATCCGGCCGCACCATGGAATCGGCCTCGGCCCAGCCAATCATCGGCAGCGGATCGTTCGGAAGCAGACGCAGCAGCTGGCCGTAGGCATCGCGCGCCTCGGCATTCTGGCCCAGCGTCGCCGTGGTCTGCGCCAGCAGCATCCAGCCCTGGCTGTCGTCAGGTGCTTCCTTGAGGTGGGCGCGCAGTTGGGCCAGCGCCTGGTTCACGTTCATGGCCGGGACCTGCTTGGCCACGCCGTCGAGTGCCTGCGGCGTGCCGACCGTGAGGTACAGGCCGGCCGCGGCGAGCGGCAGGACGAAGGCGATGCCCAGAGCGAGGACGAAGATCCCGCGGGGACGGCCCTGGGCGCGACCGTGACGCATCAGCGGCCAGAGCAGCAGCAGCAGGCTCGCCGCGATCATGATCGCGGCGATGATGTAGAACAGGATTTTCACCAGTCGTCCCCGTGGTCGATGGCCGGCGGCGGCGCGCCGGAGCGAGAGCGTTTGCGGATGGTCACCACCACCACGGCGGCGCCGGCCAGCAGGATCAGCAGCGGTCCGAACCAGAGGACCCAGGTGGTGGGATTCACCGGCGGGTCGTACAGCACGTAGTCGGAGTAGCGGGCCACCAGGTACTGCTTGATCTGGTCGTCGCTGCGGCCGTCCTGCATCAGGCGGAAAACTTCGTGTCGCAGGTCGCGCGCGATCGGCGCGTTGGAGTCGGCCAGCGTCTCGTTCTGGCACATCGGGCAGCGCAGCTGCGCGGTGAGGTGCTGGAAGCGCAGTTCCTGCGCGTGGTCCTTGAACGGCAGCGGCTCGATCGCCTGCGCGGCGGCGAGCCCGGCGAACAGCGCGAGGACGACGGTCAGGAGCAGGACCAGGCGCTTCATTGCGACTCCTTCGCCAGTGCGGCGATCGCCGGCTTGAGTTCCTTCTCGATCACCTCGGGGGTGAACGGTCCGATGCGCTTGTAGCGGATCACGCCCTTGGCATCGATGAGGAACGTCTCCGGTGCCGCATAGACGCCGAAGTCGATCGCGGTCTGGCCAGTCACGTCGGCCACCAGCACCTGGTACGGATTGCCGTGCCTGGCCAGCCAGGCCTTGGCGTCGCCGGGCTGGTCCTTGTAGTTGTAGCCGACCAGCTTGACGCCCAGCGTCGGTCCTTCGGCCTCGAGCAGCGGGTGTTCCACTGCGCACTCGATGCACCAGCTCGCGAACACGTTGAGCAGATAGGGCTTGCCCAGCAGGTCCTTCTTGGTGACCACCTTGGCCGGGTCATACAGCTCGGGCAGGGCGAACTCGGGAGCCGGCTTGTTGATCAGCGGGGAGGGGATCGCGGTCTGGTCGTGGTGGCTGTTCCACCAGATGCCGAAGCCGAACAGACCGCACAGGGCGAGGAACGCAATGAACGGAATCAAGCGGCTCATGCGTGCGATTCTCGCGCCGTAGCCAGTGGTTCCCCGGCCTTGGCGCCTGCGGGCTCCATGCGCTCGCTTTCGGCCACACGGCGGGTACGGAAGCGGCGATCGCCCGCGGCGACGAAGCCGCCGAGCATCATGAACAGGCCACCGGCCCACAGCCAGCGCACGAACGGCTTCACGTACAGGCGCATGGCCCACGCGCCGCCGAGGTCGTTCGGGTTCATCGGCTCGCCCAGCGCCACGTAGAGATCGCGGGTGATCCCGGGGTCGATCGCCGATTCGGTCTGCACCTGCTCGCGCGTATAGGTGCGCTTCTGCGGATGCATCACGCCGACCACCGAGCCGTCCTTCGACACGGTGATCGAGCCCTGGCTGCCCGTCCAGTTCGGACCGCTGGTCTGCTTCACGCCATCGAAACGGAAGCTGTAGCTGCCGATGGTCTGGGTGTCGCCCGGTGCCATGCGCACGTCTCGCGTGACGCTGAGCGATTCGGAAAGCAGCACGCCGGCCAGGAAGATGCCGACGCCGAAGTGCGCCAGCAGCATGCCGGCCATCTCCGCCGGATAGCGCCGGCCGGCCGGCACCTCGCGGTAGCGCTTGTAGACATAGAGCAGGGTGCCGACCACGCACCACACGGCGGATGCCACGCCGACCAGCGCGCGGGTACGTCCGTGGACCAGGAACGCCGCCACGATCGCGCAGGCCAGCGCGGCGATGCCGGCGCGCAGCGCGATCGGGCCGATGACCCCCGGTTCGCCGCGGCCCCACCGCAGGAACGGCCCGAACGGGAGCAGCAGTACCACCGGCGCCATCAGCAGCGGGAACAGGAACCCGAAGTAGGGTGGCCCGACCGAGATCCGGCCCAGGTTGAACGCATCGCCGATCAGCGGGAACAGTGTGCCCAGCAGCACCATCGCCGCCGCCACGGTGAACATCAGGTTGCCGATCAGCACCGCCGTCTCGCGCGAGACCACCGCGAACGGCTTGCCGCCGGCGACCTTCGGCGCGCGCAGCGCGTACAGCAGCAGCGAACCACCCACCACGATTGCGAGGAAGCCCAGGATGAACAGGCCGCGGCGGGGGTCGGACGCGAAGGCGTGCACCGAGGTCAGCACGCCCGAGCGCACCAGGAAGGTACCGAGCAGCGACAGCGAGAAGGCGAAGATCGACAGCAGGATGGTCCACGCACGCAGCGAGCCGCGCTTTTCCGTGACTGCCTGCGCGTGGATCAGCGCGGTGCCGACCAGCCAGGGCATGAAACTGGCGTTCTCCACCGGATCCCAGAACCACCAGCCGCCCCAGCCGAGCTCCGCGTAGGCCCACCAGCTGCCGGCCACGATGCCGGCGGTGAGGAAGGCCCAGGCGACGTTGGTCCACGAGCGCGCCCAGCGCACCCAGCTCTGCTCCATGCCGCCACCGAGCAGGGCCGCGATGGAGAACGCGAACGCGACCGAGAAGCCGACGTAGCCCATGTAGATCACGGGCGGATGGAAGGTCATGCCCGGATCCTGCAGCACCGGGTTCAGGTCGCCGCCGTCGGCGGGCATCGGCAGCAGGCGGGTGAACGGATTGGAGGTGAACAGGATGAAGGCGAGGAAGCCCACCGAGACCAGGCCCAGTATCCCGAGCACGCGCGCGACGAAGTCATCCGGCAGGTTGCGGCTGAACGCGGCGACGGCGAGCGTCCACAGGTTGAGGATCAGCACCCACAGCAGCATCGAGCCTTCGTGCGCGCCCCAGACCGCCGCGATGCGGTAGTACCAGGGCAACGCCAGGTTGGAGTTGTCTGCCACGTAGGCGACCGAGAAATCGAAGCGCAGGAACGCCCACACCAGCAGCGCGAACGCGACCATCACGAAGGCCGCCTGGCCGGCGGCGGCCGGTCGCGCCGTGGCGATCAGGGCGCGGTTGCCGCGCCAGGCGCCGACCAGCGGGAGGATGCTTTGCGCCAGCGCCAGCAGCAGGGCGAGGACAAGGGCGAGCTGGCCGAGTTCGGGAGTCATGGCGGTTACCGTGTCTGTGTCGCGTCGGTTCAGGGCTGGGGCGCGGAGGGCGGGGTGCCGCCGGTCTCGGCAAGCTTGCGGCCCTTGTGGGCCTTCGCCATGGCGTCCTTCAGTTCTTTCGGCATGTAGGTCTCGTCGTGCTTGGCCAGCACCTCGGTCGCCACGAAATGGCCGTTTTCCATATGGCCGGTGGTGATCACCGACTGGTTGTCGCGGAACAGGTCGGGAAGGATGCCGGTGTATTCCACCGGCATGGCGCCGTCGGCATCGACGACGGTGAAGGTCACCTTCAGCGAGTCGCTGGAGCGCTGGATCGAGCCTTCCTTGACCATGCCGCCCAGGCGGAACGTCTTGTAGTCGCGGGCCTGGCCCTCCTGCACCTGGCTGGGGGTGAACAGGTAGTTCATGTTCTTCTGCAGGGCGAACACGGTCAGGCCGCCGGCGACCGCCGCGGCGATCAGGACCATGACGACGATGATGAGCCGGCGCTTGCGGGTGGGGTTCATGAAGGTGATCCGGGGAATGGCGGGCGGTCAGGCGTCGTTGGGAGTATCGGCGTGGCGCTGCTGGCGCGCGGCCTGCCGCGCCAGGCGGGCGCGCAGTTCACGCAGCACGCGGCGGCGGCGCAACACCGGCGCGAGGGCATCGGCGAGCAGCACGACCAGGAATATCGCGTACGACGGCCATACGTAGGCTGCGTAGCCGCCCATGGCGAGGAAAGGAGTCATCCCGGGTGCTCCTCCGAGGCGATCCGGCGGACCCAGTCCTTGCCGCTTTCCAGCGAAAGCAGGTCGGCGCGCACCCGCGAGCAGAGGCTGAACACGTAGTAGCACTTGGTGGCGACCATCATCGTCAGCAGCGGCCAGATCATCGAGCCGCTCATGGTCGACGGGCCGAACAGGCGCACCGTGGATCCCTGGTGCAGGGTGTTCCACCAGTTCACCGAGAAGTGCACGATCGGCACGTTGATGATGCCGATCAGGGCGAGGAAGGCCGCGGCGCGCGCACCCTGGCGACGGTCCTCGAACGCGTGGTAGAGGCCGATCACGCCGAGGTACAGGAACAGCAGCACCAGCTCGGAGGTGAGCCGGGCATCCCAGGTCCACCACGTGCCCCACATGCGCACACCCCACAGCGAGCCGGTGGTCAGGGTGATCAGCGTGAACGCCGCGCCGATCGGCGCCGACTCCATGGCGACCACCTCGGCCAGCTTGATCCGCCAGACCAGCGCGATGAAGGCCGATACTGCCATTACGGCGTAGATGAACAGGCCCATCCACGCGCTGGGCACGTGCACGAAGATGATGCGGTAATCGTCGCCTTGCTGGTAATCCGCCGGCGCCAGCACCAGGCCGCCGTACATCGCGACCAGGCCCAGCACGATGGCCAGCGCGAGCATCCACGGACGCAGCTTGCCGGCGAAGCGGTAGAAGGTCGGTGGCGAACCGAGCTTGTGCAACCAGAGTGGAATCCAGCTGGACATGGGGGTCAGGCGTCCAAGGCTATGCGAAGGGCGGCGGCGCAGGCCAGCGGGGCCAGCACCAGGGCCAGCGCCAGGGCGGCGCCGAGCCATGCGATCGGGGCAATCCACGGCAGGCCCTGCTGGGCTGCAGCCAGCGCGCCGGCGGCAAAGATCACCACGGGTACGCACAGGGGCAGCAGCATCAGGGCGAGCAGCATACCAGAGCGTCGCGTGCCGGCCGTCAGTGCCACCAGCACCGCACCGAGCAGGCTGAGCATGGGCGTGGCCAGCGCCAGGGCGAGCAGCAGCACTGGCATCGCCGTCGCCGGCAGCTGCAGCATGCTGGCCAGCATCGGCGCGATCACGATCAGCGGCAGCGCGGTGGTGAGCCAGTGGGCGAGGATCTTCATGCCCAGCATCAGCGCAAGAGGCTGCGGGGCCAGCACCAGCTGCTCCAGCGAGCCGTCCTCGATGTCGCTGCGGAACATGCCGTCCAGCGCCAGCAGCATCGCCAGCAGCACGGTGACCAGCACGGCGCCGCCGGCGATCCGCTGCAGCAGGGCGTTCTCCGGGCCCAGTGCGAACGGGAACAGGGTGGTGACGATCAGCGCGTAGAGCACCGGCATGGCGATGTCGCCGCGGCGACGCCATGCGAGGGTGAGATCGCGTTGCAGGACGGCAGCGCAGGCGCGCCCGAGCGTGGCCTGGCTCATGCGTGCATCCGGATCCGCCGCGGCTCGCCGCCGTGGAAGCTCACTGCGCCGTGGCTGGTGACCAGCGCGGCACCGCCAGCGGCGACGTGGCCTTCGAGCAGGCGGTTGACCAGCGCGATGCCCTGGCGGTCGAGGTTGGCGTACGGCTCGTCCAGCAGCCACAGCGTGGCCGGCACCAGCCGCAGCCGCGCCAGTGCGGCGCGCTTCTTCTGGCCGGCGGAGAGTCGCCGCACCGGTTCGTCCTCGTAACCCGCCAGCCCGACGTCGTGCAGGGCACGCTCGGGGTTGGTGCCCTCGCACGTCCCATGCAGGCCGGCGGCGATGCGCAGGTTTTCGCGCGGGCTGAGGTCGCCCTTGAGGCCGAGCTGGTGGCCGAGGAAGACGATCTCGCCGGCGCACTCGTCGCGCCGCAGCGGCTCGCCGCGCCAGCGGAGTTCCCCTGCGTCCACGTGCAGCAGGCCGGCGAGCACGCGAAGCAGTGTGGTCTTGCCGCTGCCGTTGTCGCCCTCCACCAGCGCCAGCTGGCCCGCGTGAAGCTCGAAGTCGAGCGGGCCGAACACCGGCTCGTCCTGGCGCAAAAAGCTCAGCGAGGCAGCCGCGAGCAGGGGTGGGGGGGCAACGGTCATCCTCTCGATTGTCCGCAATGCCCGCAGCGCTTGTCCATGCGGTTCGCTGTCGCCGTTGACTCAGGTCAGTTCTGCCGTCCAGACCAGCCGCACCGGACCGGGACCGGTGCCGGCGAGGTGGGCGAGCTGGCCGAAGGCGTATGCGAGACGACCGAGCGACCCGTGCGGTGTGCCTATCGCGAACAGGCTGGGTTCGCGCCAGCAGCCCGCGCCGACGCCGGCAGCGACCAGGATGCGGCGGGTGCCGGGATCGGCGCGCAGAATGTTCAGCAGACGTCGCTGGGCGGCCCGGTTTACCACGGCGGGTGCAGGCTGCGAGCCGGGATGCCACGCGGTGATGAGTCCCCACGGCCCCGTCCCGACCCAGGGCCGCAGCGCTTCCGGCAGCGCGGCATCGATGTGGAGGCAGGCCGTGCCGCCACCCGGCAGGCGCACCCGATAGTCGGTGCGCCGGTAGGCAGCGAGCAGGCGATCATCCATGGGGGGGGTTCGGCAGCGGATCGAGCCGGTTGCGGAACAGCGCCACGGCCTCGTCGAGCGCAACCGCCTGCGGGTCGCCGCCGGCGCTGGCCAGCAGCTCGTCGAGCAGCGCGTCCTGCGCCTTGCCGCGGGTGTAGGCGAAGGCATAGGGCAGGCGGGTGAAGGTGACCATCCGGTAGCGCGCCATGAAGTGCGACGGGACCGCGTCGGCCAGGCGCAGGCCGAGCGCCCGCTTGGCCAGGTAGCCCGGGTCGGCGACCGAGTCACGCATCTCCACGTAGTTTTCCAGCGCCATGGCGGCGATCGCGTCGGCGTTCGGCTTGCGCCGGCGCTGGAACTCCGCGAACACGGTGGCCGGATCGGCCGGATCACCGGCGAGCAGCCCGGCCAGCTCGACCGCATCCTCCAGCCCGCAATTCATGCCCTGGCCGTGGAACGGCACCATCGCATGCGCGGCGTCACCGAGCAGCACGGCGCGGCCGTCGAGGTGCCAGCGGTCCAGGTAGAGCGTGTAGAGGTTCGGAGCCGGGTGCGCGCGGAAGTCCTCGGCGAACCCCGGCATCAGCGGCAGCAGGTCGGGAAACTCGGTGCGGAAAAAGTCCGCCGCGTGTTCCGCGTCCGGCAGCGTGGCGAAGCTCGGGTAGGGGCCGACGCCCGGCAGGAACAACGTCACCGTGAAGCTGCCCTCCGGATTCGGCAGGGCGATGCACATGTGGCCGCCGCGTGGCCAGATGTGCAGGGCGTGCGGCTCGATCGCGAAACGTGCCGCGCCCGCGCCGGACCGGGAAGGAATCTCCAGTTCCTTGTAGGCGTGGCCGAGTGCCTCGACCCGCTCGCCCAGCGGCTGGACGTGGTGCATCGCCGTGCGCACGGCCGAGCCGGCGCCGTCGGCACCGAGCAGCAGTCCGAACTCGTGGTGCCGGGTGCCGCCGCCGGCGTCGCGCAGGTGAAGGCGGCGCGCATCGAAGTCCACCTGCTCGACCACGTGGCCGAAGTGGAAGCGCACGCCGGCGGCTTCGGCGGCATCCAGCATCAGCTTGTTGAGCTCGCCGCGCGACACCGACCAGATCACCTCGCGGTCATCCAGTCCGTAGCGCTGCAGCTCAGGTGCCGAACTGCCGGTGTGCACCATGCGACCGCGCATCATCACCGACAGCGCCAGCACCGGTTCGGCGAGGCCGGCGGCGCGCAGGGCGTGCAGCCCGCGTTCGGCCAGTGCCAGGTTGATCGAGCGCCCGGCTTCGTAGCCGGCGGTGCGCGGGTCCGGGCGCTTCTCGAACACATCCACCGAAAAGCCGCACCGGGCAAGCAGGTGCGCGAGCAGGGCGCCGACCGGACCGCCGCCGGCGAGGGTGATGTTGGGCAGGGGCACGGCCGGTTCCGGGTGGGGCGACGATCGACGGGCGCGGCGGGAAAACCGGCGCCGGCGCCGGTCAGAAGCTCATGAAGTATCCGCCGTTCACCGGCAGGTTGGCACCGGTGATGTACCCGGCATCGTCGGCGGCCAGGAAAGCGACGGCGCGGGCGATATCCGCGGGCGCGCCGAGTCGCCCCACCGGGATGCCGGCGACGATCTGCTCGCGCACGGCCGGTGCCACCGCCGCCACCATCGGCGTGTCGCAGTAACCGGGGGAGACGGTATTCACCGTGACGCCCTTGCGAGCGGTCTCCCGGGCCAGCGCCATGGTGAACCCGTGCACGCCGGCCTTGGCGGCGGAATAGTTGGTCTGGCCGAACTGGCCGGTCTGGCCGTTGACGGAGCTGAGGTTGACGATGCGGCCGAAGCCCCGGTCGCACATGCCTTCGACCACCTGGCGGCAGGTGTTGAAGATGCCGTCGAGGTTCACCCGCATCAGCTGGTGCCACTGCTCGGGCGACATCTTGCGCAGGCTGGTGTCGCGGGTGATGCCGGCGGCGTTGACCAGGATGTCGACCGGGCCATGCGCGGCCTCGATGCCTTCGACCAGCGCACGGCAGCTGTCGAAGTCGCTGACATCGGCAGCGGCAAAGTCGATGGCGCCGTCGAACCCGGCGACCTCCTCGCGGAAGGCGTCGATGCGGTCCTGCCGGCTCGGCAGATCGATCGCGATCACACGGCGTCCGTCACGGGCCAGGTGGCGGCAGATCTCGGTGCCGAGGCCACCGATGCCGCCGGTGACGACGGCCAGTCGCTTGTTCATGCGGGCTACTCGTCTTGCCGCACGGCAGCACATGCTGTGCTGCAGCGGCGCAGGGCTTGGAGCGAACCGGGCGGCACGAGGCCGCCCCGGTACGTCGGCGTCAGGACTTCTTCGTGCCGCGACCGGTGGTGCCGGTCCCGGTGCCGGCGCTGCCGGCCGGACGCGCCTGCGAGGCCGCGTCGAGGAAGCCGCGCTGCATGGACTTCCACGCGTCCATGTTGCGCTCGGTCAGCTCGTTGAGCATCGACCAGGGCGTCTGGCCCATCAGGTTGTTGAGCTGGTTACGGAACTGTTGCTGCTGGTCGAGGAAGACCTGCAGGCTGCGCTCCAGGTACGGGCCCATGAAGCCCTGCAGCGAATCCCCGTAGAACCGGATGATCTGGCTCAGGAGCTGGGGAGAGAGCATCGGCTGCCCCTTCTCCTCGTGCTCGGAGATGATCTGCAGCAGCACCGAGCGGGTGAGATCCTCCCCCGACTTGGCGTCGCGCACTTCGAACGTCTCTCCGTCCAGCACCAGCTGACGGATCTCCTCCAGCGTGATGTAGCTGGAGATTTCCGTGTCGTAGAGCCGACGGTTCGGATACTTCTTGATGATGCGGATTGTTTGTGCCATGCGGCGAAAGCTAGCAGAAGGTATTGCGCCGCACCAGTCACCTTGCTGCACTTCAGGTGTGCAGCAGAAATCTGCTAATGGGCTGGTCGATCAATGGCCTACGGCGCCTCCGGCGCTGCCGAAAGGCGGTCGGGCCAGCCACAGCACCGGGATCAGCAGCACGAACAGCACGGCGCAGGCCATGAACACGTCGTTCACCGCAAGCGTGAGCGACTCGCGGGTGAGGAGGCGGTCCACCAGGCCGAGGCTTTCCCGGTGCGCCAGGCCGGCGTGCGAAAGCTGCTGCAGGAAGCGCGTGGTTGCCGGGTGGTCGGGCGTGATCGCCTCGGTCAGGGTCGCGTGGTGGAACTCGCCACGATGCTGCCACAGCGTCACGCTGATCGCGGTCGACACGCTGGATCCAAGCGTCCGGCAGAAGTTGGCCAGGCCCGACGCGCTGGCGATCTCCGATGCCGGCAGGCCGGACAGGTAGACCTGGTTCAGCGGGATGAAGAAGCAGGGGATGGCGATGCCCATGACGAATCGGGGCAGCACCAGGGACGAGAACGAGGCCCCGCTGTCGAAAGTCGAGAACCAGTAGGACGTGGCCGCGAACATCACGAAGGCGAATGTCACCACGGCACGCAGGTCGAGCCGGTGCAGGTTGCGGCCCAGGATCGGCGCGACCAGGAAGGCCAGGATGCCCACCGGTGCGGTCGCCAAGCCGGCCCAGGTGGCGGTATAGCCCAGGGTGGTCTGCAGCCACAGCGGGAACACCACGTTGATGCCGAAGAACGCCATCATGCCGAGCGACAAGCCGGTGACGCCGACGGTGAAATTGCGCCGGCGGAACAGCGACAGGTCGACCACCGGATGCTTGGCGTGCAACTCCCACACGACGAGGAAGGTGAGACACACCAGCGCGATGATGCCCAGCGTGGTGATCAGGGTGGAGGAGAACCAGTCGTGGTCGTTGCCATTGTCCAGCATGAACTGCAGCGATCCGACGCCGACCACCAGCAGCACCAGGCCGATCAGGTCGATCGGCATTTTCATCGTGCGCGTTTCTCGCTTGCGCAGCAGCGTCCAGGTGATCACCGCGGCGGCCAGGCCCACCGGCAGGTTGATGTAGAAGATCCACGGCCACGAGAAATTGTCGGTGAGGTAGCCGCCGAGGATCGGTCCGAAAATCGGAGCGACGACCACGGTCATCGCCCATAGCGCCAGCGCGATCCCCTGCTTCTCCCTGGGGTAGCTCGACAGCAGCAGCGTCATCGACAGCGCGACCATCGGTCCGGAGCCGGCGCCCTGCATGAGACGCGCGATCACCAGCATCGGCATCGACGTCGCCAGGCCGCACATCATCGAGAAGACCACGAACAGCAGCACCGAGGCGACGAAGGTGCGCACCTCGCCGAAGCGCTTGGCGATCCAGCCGGTCAGGGGCTGCATGATGGCGCTGGCCAGCGCGTAGGAACTGATCGTCCAGGTGCCCTCGCTGGGACTCACGCCGAGGCTGCCGGCAATGTGCGGCACCGCCACGTTGACGATGGTCATGTCGAGCACCTCCATGAAGGTGCTCAGGGCGACGGCGGCGGTGAGCAGCACCAGCGCGCCGCCGTGCAACGGCTTCGGTGGCGTGGCGGCATCGGACATGGCGGCCATGGCGCGACTCAGCGGTGGGCGGCGGGAAGATTGGCCTGGATGATGCGATCGGCCTCGGCATCGGCCTGCGCACCCATCCGGTCGTAGACATCGGTGGATGCCACCGGCTGGCTGGCCGGTGCCTGCGCCAGCACCTTGCCGTGGTCGTTGCTGATGTCCACGGTCACCTCGGTGGACAGCCCGATGCGCAGCGGGTGCCTGTCGAGCTCGGCGTTGTCCAGACCAATGCGCACCGGGACGCGCTGCACGACCTTGATCCAGTTGCCGGTGGCGTTCTGCGCCGGCAGCAGCGAGAACACGCTGCCGGTACCCGCACCGATGCCCTCGACCTTGCCGTGGTAGTCGACGCCGCTGCCATAGATGTCCGCCTCGATCGTCACCGGCTGGCCGATGCGGATGTGGCGCAGCTGGCTCTCCTTGAAGTTGGCGTCGATCCACAGGTTGTGCAGCGGCACCACGGTCATCAGCTGCTGGCCGGGCTGGACACTGTTGCCCAGCTGAACGCTGCGCTGGGCCACGTAGCCGGACACCGGTGCATAGATCGCGTTGCGCTGTCGGGCGATCCAGGCGGCGCGGAAGTTGGCGCGCGCCTGCATCACCGCCGGGTTGTGCGCCACGTCGGTGCCCTCGACCGCCGCGCGCGCAGCAGCCGCCTGCGCCCTGGCCGCATCGAGCGCGGCACGGGCCTGCGCCACGCCGTCGCGCAGGTGCTGGATGATCTCCGGCGACTCGGCCTTGGCCGACACCAGCGGCAGACGACGCTTGAGGTCCGCCTCGGCCTTCGACAGCGCCAGCCGGCTCGCCTCGACCTGGGCGTCGGCGCTGCCGACCGCCTCGGTCTGCTGGCGCACGCCACGAACCGCCTGGGCCAGTGCGGCCCGGGCCTGCTGCAGCCGGACATCGGCATCGGTGCTGTCAAGCTTCACCAGCACCTGGCCGGCGTCCACCTTCTGCGTGTCGTCGGCCATGATCGCCACCACCGTGCCGGGGACCTGGGCCGAGATGGCGACCTGGTTGCCGCCGACGTAGGCGTTGTCGGTCTTTTCCCGCCGCGACAGCACCAGCCACCAGAGCAGGAACCAGCCCAGCGCCACGACGATGAAGACGCTCGCGACGATAGCCAGCGCGCGCCGGCGCTTGGCCGGGTCCTTGGCGGCCATGCCGCTGTCGTTTTCGTCCCTGGAAGCGTTGGCCGTTTGCGAGTCGTTGGCGCTCATTGTCAGTGGGCTCCGGAAGAGGCAGTTGAAGTGGGGGCGTCGGTGCCTGGGGCAGGGGCGTCAGCCATGCGGTAGCCGCCACCGAGCGACTTGATCAGGGTCAGGTCGGTGCTGACCGCCTGGGCATGCAGCTGCGCGGCTGCGTCCTGTTGCTGCAGAAGTTGCGCTTCGGCTGCCAGCGATTCGCGTGCATCGCGCACGCCCTGGCGTGCCCGGGCTCGCGCTGCGCGCAGGATCCGCTGGTCGGCGTCGAGCTGGGCCTGCTGCTGCACGCGGCGGTCGGCGAGCATCTCGGCAGTCAGGGCCTCGGTCGACACATCGCGCGCCGCCTGCATCACCACGCTGCGGTACTGCGCGACGGCGCCGTCGAGTTGAGCGCGGCTCAACCCGTAGTTGGCCCTGAGCAGGCCGCTGTTGAACAGCGGCAGATGCAGGGCTGGCGTGACCGCGAACGTGCGGCTGCTGGCGGAAAACAGTTTGCCGAGATCGATGCTGGACAATCCGGCCAGCGCAGTCAGGCTCAGGTCGGGGAGGAACTCGGCGCGGGCCACGTCGGTCTGGCGTAACGCCGCCTCGACCTGCCAGCGGCTGGCGGCGATGTCAGGCCGGCGGGCGATCAGGTCCAGGCGGGCATTGGCCGGAAGCCCAGCCGATACCTCGGGCAGTGGCGCCGCGTGCAGCGCGGGCAGGTCGGCCGGCGCGACGCCGACCAGCGAGGCCAGGGCAGCCCGGCGGATCCGGCCCGAGCTCGCGATCGCTCCCCGGGCTTCGCGCGCGGCCGCCAGCTGGGCCTGAGTGCGCGATGCCTCGTCGGGCAGGTCCACGCCCTGGTCGACGCGCAGCTGCTCGATGCGGGCGAGCCGCTCCTGGACCTGCAGCTGCCGGTCGGCAATGGCCAGCCGGGCCTGGTCGGCCTGCCAGCCGAAGTAGGTGTCGGCCACGGCATACTGCAGCGCAAGCGCCGCGGCGCTCTGCTGGGCTTCTGCCGCATGGGCCTGGTCCACGGCCGACTCCACGGCCGCCCGGGTCTTGCCCCACCAGTCGAAGTCATAGCGGAGCTGCACGCCGAGATCGGCCTGATCGTACCAGGTGAAGCCGAGGAACCGGGCGGGGATCAGCCCGTGCTCGCTCAACCGCTGCCGGGCGACCTGCGCGCTGCCGTTGATGCTCAGCCCCGCCTGGGCGGCGGCCGCGCGGATCGACTGCTCGGCGCTGCCGACCCGGGCCTCGGCCACGGCGAGGTCGGGAGCCTGCGCCATCGCCATCGACACGAGTCGGTCGAGCTGCGGATCGTGGTACGTCTTCCACCATTCGGGCGCGGGCCAGCCGGCACGTGCCTGCACGTCAAGCCCGGCCAGTGGCACGCTGTCGGTCAGTGCCGGCGGTACAACGTGCCGCGGAGGCAACGCGCACGCCGCCATGGCGAGTGTCAGGCCAGCTACCGCAAGTGGACGCAGGGGGCCGGAAAAGGGCTTCATCGGGGCATCCTTGGTAGGCAGTACGCTCATCGGCCGGTCCCTTCGTCGAGGCGGTCGAGGTTGTCCGCCAGCTTGCGCAGCAGTCGCCCGAACTGCCGGCGGTCGCTCTCGCCGAAGCCGTCGAACATCGCGCTGAGGCGGGGGAAAAGGGTCGGCAGCATTTTCTGCACGAAACGACGTCCGTTTGGCGTGATGCCGATCCTGACCCGTCGCCGGTCCTCCTCGCTGGCCGAGCGCACCACCAGCCCGCGCGTGACCAGCGCGTTGCCGATCCGGGTCATGTTGGTCGCTCCCTGCGAGGTGTAGTCGCACAGTTCGCCCGGCGTTGAGCTCCCATCCGGGCTGCTGTAGAGGATCATCAGCGTGAGGAACTCGCTGTGGTTCAGCCGGTGCGGCTTGAGCGTGTGCTCCAGCTCTTCCTGCACACGGCCACCCACCATCAGCATGAGGCGGCTGAGTTTTGCCTTGTCAACGGGTAGTTCGGGCAGCGCGTCGCTGAGGCGGCGGATGCCCTCGTCCATCATGCCGATGCAGTTGCCGAGCGTTGCCATTTCACTGGCTCATATTTCACTGGTGAATTAAAAAGGTAGCAGCGGCCCGGCCGGAACCGCAAGCTCGGCGAGTGGCGGTCGACTCAGGTATCGGGCAATCCGAATCCGAACAGGCGCCCGGCATTGGCCGTGGTGGATCGGGCCACCTCGTCCACGCCCATGCCGCGCAGGGCGGCAAGCGCGTTGGCCGTGTCGGCGATCCACGCCGGCTCGTTGCGCTGCCCCCGATGCATCGCGCCGGGCTGGTCGGGTGCGTCGCTTTCCAGAACGATCTGCTCGATCGGCAGCTGGGCGAAGATCCGGTGGAGCCGCTGTGCGCGTGCATGGGTGAGGGGGCCGCCGATGCCCACGAAAAAGCCCAGCCGATCCAGTTGGATGGCCTGCTCGAGGCTGCCCGAAAAGCTGTGCACGACGCCTCGCACGCCGGGATGTCGCCGGATGGCGCCTATCACCGCATCCACGGCCCGGCGGGCGTGGACGATCACCGGCAGGCGATGGTTGACCGCGATCGCGAGATGTCGCTCGAACAGCGCGAGCTGCCTTTCGTGGTCCAGGCTCGCCACGAAATGATCGAGCCCGGTCTCCCCGACGGCGACGGCCGGGTGGGCATCGAGCCACGCATCGAGTCGATCGACGTCCTCCGGCCGGTGGCATGCGAGGAACATCGGGTGCATGCCGTATGCCGGGCAGATCCCCGTGTGCGTCTCAGCCAGCTGCGCAAGCGCGGCCCAGCCAGAGGCGTCCACGGCTGGCACCACCATCGTCCGCACCCCGCTGCGCTTCGCGCGCTCGATCACAGCTTCGCGATCCGCATCGAAGCGGTTGTCGTCCAGGTGTACATGGCTGTCGACGAGCGGTGTCATGATAAGCCGGCGGCAAGTCCTGTGGGGCTGGATCGGTGATTCACGGCCCTGGTCGCGTGAAAAAAACATCATGCGACGGAGCTAGGTCGTATTCAGTTGGGCAGGGTTTCAATGGAAAAGCGAAACGCGAGGGGCGCAAGCCGCGTTTCCCCGCGGGGAATCCAACGAGGAGAGATCTCATGAAACGGTTGATGGTCAACGTGCTTCACGTGGGAGTGGCGGCTGCGCTGGCGGTCAGTGTATCGGCATGCAACCGCGACGCGAATGCCGACGCAGGCGTCGCCGCGGGCGCCGCCGCCAATGGTCCGAAGTACGCGAAGGTGGTGAGCGTCGATCCGGTGCGCCAGACGGTGAACACGCCGAAGCAGGTGTGCCACGACGAGGTGGTGAACACCACCACGCCACCCAAGGATCAGCATCAGATTGCCGGCACGGCCATCGGCGCGGTGCTTGGCGGCGTGCTTGGCCACCAGATCGGTGGAGGCAAGGGCAAGACGCTTGCGACCGTGGCTGGCGCTGTGGGTGGTGGCTATGCCGGCAAGAAGATCGAGGAGAGTCGCCAGCATGCGAACACCACCTCATCGGTGGAACGCCGTTGCAGCACGGTGACCAACAGCACCACCAAGATCGTCGGTTACGACGTGCGTTACGAATACAACGGCGTCACCCGGACGGTCCGCATGGACCATGATCCGGGCGACCGCGTGCAGGTGCAGGAGGGCGTGACGGCGGTTTCCGACGCCCGCTGATTTCCCCATCGAGTCGAGGAGGCGTTCCATGTCGATCATCACACGCAGGACCCCCCTGCTGGTTGCCGCAGTCGCGCTGAGCGCGGCACTTGCCGGCTGCCAGACCGCTCCCTACAACAACGGAGGCTATGCCCGCCCGGCGCCTTCATACGACAGTCGTCCAGCGCGTTGCGCCAACTGCGGTGTGGTCAAGGAGGTCCAGCAGGTCTACGTCGAGCGCAAGAGCAACGGAACGCTTGGCGCGGTGATCGGTGCGGTCGCCGGTGGTCTGCTCGGCAACACGGTGGGCAAGGGTGATGGCCGCAAGGCGGCCACGGTGGCTGGTGCCGTGGCCGGTGGCGTGGTCGGCAACAAGGTGGCGACTGCCCACAGCGGCACGGACGTCGCCTGGCGGGTGACCGTCCGGCTCGATGGCGGGCGTTATGTGACGGTGACGCAGCCGGACGATCCCCGTGTCCGCGAGGGGGACTATGTTCAGGTCCAGGACGGCCGCGTCTACCCGCGGTGATCGGGCCGCGTTGATTCGGGCTTCAATCGGACGTCCAAACAAAAAGCCCTCCGCGAGGAGGGCTTTTTGTTTGGGACTGGCGATGCCGAAGGGCGTCAGTTCACCGCGTAGAACCGGTGCTCTCCGATGGTCTGTCCGGTGTGGTTGATCGACCAGGACGGCGTGATCGCCACCGTGGCGAAGTGGTCGGCATGCGGTACGACCATCTTGCGTTCGGCGACCGGGAGATCCCAGTTGGCGATGGACTCGCCGGCGATCTTCCATGCCTTGGCGAAGGCGACCGGATTGGTGATGTCGAATGAACCCGGGGTGGTGGTCGTCGCGAACTGGTGCGGCGAGGTGACGACCTTGCACACCGTGTTGCCCCATTGGCCACGGTCACGGCGCCGCAGCGCCACCTCCGCCACCGCCAGCTGGCCGACGGTCGGCTCGCTGCGGGCTTCGAGGTAAACGGTAGTCGCCAGACAGGTCTGGTCGGCCACCGGCTGGGGAAGCAACGAGGCCATCCACAGCAATACTGAAAGTTTCATTGTCTGCCTCCAACGTGCTGTACGCATGGCCGGAAACAAACCGGGTCCGATGCGCCGTTGCGGTGGACGGGCGGGCAGGCCGTTCCACCTGGATTGATGACACCGGATCGAAACTTGGGATCGCGGATGTCCTTGCCACGGGATTGTGGCGAGCCAGTTCGACGTCAATTGCCTGATCTGACCAAGGCCGCAGCCGAACACCACGTCGGTGGTCCGTTCGCATCTGCGACATCTCCGCCTCGTATGGCGGTCATTCTCTCCGGCATTCCTGCCGGGTCGCGCCGATCCGGACCCCTCCGGTTCGTCGCGCATTCGGGACACCGCATTGAGGGTGGCCGGACAAAATCTGGGCGGAGCCTAGTGGCGCTTCCCCATGACTGCAAGTGCCTGCCTTCCGGAATTCACGTGGGAATCACCTTGGCGACGCGGGTCCATGCGGCGATTCGCCCCACACTTCGTCGATCCGCGCCATCGTTCCGTCCGTACACAGCACATCATGAGCTTGCTGCGTCGACCCAACGATATCCCGGGGAATAACCGCGATCGCGGCACAAGCGCGATCGACGTCGACGACATCCAGCAAATGGATTTCGTATCCGCCGCCCGACGCCTTCAGCACGGTGCCCCTGGGTACGCTCCGCGACAGCGTGATGCGGCCCAGTCGGCGCTTGTTGCCGCCTTTGTAGTGCAGGCGGGCGACGATCTCCTGCCCCGGGTAGCAACCTTTGCCGAGCGCCACGGCGCCGAGACGATGCAGGTCGAGCGCGGCGGCGGTGAAACGGTCCCGAGTGTCGGCATCATCGAACAGCCAGGGCCATCCCGCGCGGATCTGCCTGTCGCGAAGTGGAGCGCCCGCCTGTACGTCGGCGGTGGTCATCGAGAACTCGCCGCAACCGAGCGTGATTGCATCGCCCTGTGCCCGTACCAAGTACAGCGACCGCGCTGCATCCAATCCAAGTCGTCCGGCCGGCAAGGCCTCCAGCCTGACCTTGGCGCGAAACACGAACCGTGCCAGTTCGCCGCGCAGGTCCTCGGCGCGTCCGCCGCGGAGCAGCAGCAGCCAGCGCTGTTCCGTCATGCGCATCAGATGGAACAGGAATCGCACGCGCCCGGCCGCATCGAGCCAGGCGCTGAACTGCCAGCTGCCCACCGTCATCGCGAGAACGTCGGTGGTGAACTGACCGTGCAGGAACGAACCCGCGTCGGCACCCTCGGCGAGAAGGAGTTCGGCGGGGAGGGAAAGGTCGATGTCGGACATGGGCTCGTTCAGTGGGGACGAAGGCGCCGGAGGCAAGGCCAAAGGCCTCTTCAGGTTGTACCGCCAAGGCACAAGTATTACCCTTGTTCAGCTAACAAGAACCATGTCCAACACTCCCTCCCTTCCCGAATCGAAGCAGCCCGCCACACCGTTGGCAGGGGAACTTTTGCCGACCGAAAAAAAGCGGCCGGCTACGGTGGAGGAGCGTCCGGCGCCCGACCCCACGCGCTACGGCGACTGGGAGAAGAACGGCCGCTGCATCGACTTCTGAGAGTCTGCGCCGAAGGTCGCTGGCGGGGCTGGCGGTCGAGCGGCGCGGGAACAAGCGATTCCACACCAGGATAGCCACCATGGCAGATACATCACGACCGCTCTCACCGCACCTGCAAGTCTACAAATGGCAGGTGCAGATGTTGACCTCGATCCTGCATCGCGCCACCGGCATCGCGCTGGCACTCGGCACGCTGATCATTGCCTGGGGACTGGCCGCCCTGGCTGGCGGACGCGAATCGTTCGCACCGTTCGCCGCATGCGTCGGCAGCCCGATCGGACTGCTGGTGATGTTCGGCTGGACCTGGGCCTTCGCCTACCATCTGTGCAACGGCATTCGTCATCTTGTCCAGGATACGGGCGCGGGCTATGCGATCCCGCAGTTCGTTCGGTCGAGCTGGCTGTCGGTCATCGGCAGCCTGGTCATCACCGCGCTGGTCTGGGGCTTCGTGCTGGCGACCGGGGGTGCGGCATGAGTGCGAAGGACCTTCGTCATCCGATCAAGCGTGCGCGCGGCCTTGGCTCGGCCCAGTCCGGCGTCGGCCACTGGTGGACCCAGCGCGTGACCGCCGTGGCACTGGTCGCGCTCGGGCTCTGGTTCGTCGTCAACGTGCTGCGCATCGTGCACGGCGGATTCGAGGCCGCGCATGCGCTGGTCTCCCGGCCGTTCAACGCGGTCCTGCTGATCGCTTTCGTGGCCGCCATGTTCTGGCATGCCGCGCTTGGCCTGCAGGTGGTCATCGAAGATTACGTGCACACCCGCTGGAAGGAAGTGTCCCTGCTGGTGCTGGTGAAATTCCTCGCGGTGCTGGGCGCGCTGGCAAGCGTGCTCGCCGTGCTGCGCATCGCCCTCGGAGCCTGACGTGGAAAGCTACAAGATCCAACAGCACAAGTACGACGTGATCGTGGTCGGTGCCGGCGGCGCGGGCCTGCGGGCCACCTTCGGTCTGGCCGAGAAGGGCCTGAGGGCCGCGTGCATCACCAAGGTGTTTCCGACCCGCTCGCACACGGTGGCTGCACAGGGCGGTATCTCCGCCGCGCTCGGCAACATGGGTGAGGACGACTGGCGCTTCCACTTCTACGACACCATCAAGGGGTCGGACTGGCTGGGCGACCAGGACGCGATCGAATACATGTGCCGCGAGGCGATCCCGGCGATCATCGAGCTGGAGCACTACGGCGTGCCGTTCTCGCGCACGGCCGAGGGCAAGATCTACCAGCGGCCGTTCGGCGGCATGACCACGCATTACGGCAAGGGCACCGCGCAGCGCACCTGCGCCGCGGCCGACCGCACCGGTCACGCGATCCTGCACACGCTGTACCAGCAGGCGCTCGCGCACGACGCCTCGTTCTTCATCGAGTACTTCGCGATCGACCTGATCTTCGACGACGAAGGCGTGTGTCGCGGCGTGCTGGCGCTGGACATGAACGAGGGCACGCTGCACTTCTTCCGCGGTCAGACGGTCGTGCTCGCGACCGGCGGTTACGGTCGCGCGTATTTCAGCGCCACCTCGGCACACACCTGCACGGGCGACGGTGGCGGCATGGTGTTGCGCGCCGGCCTTCCACTGCAGGACATGGAGTTCGTGCAGTTCCACCCGACCGGCATCTACGGGGCCGGCTGCCTGATCACCGAGGGCGTGCGCGGCGAGGGCGGTTACCTCACCAACTCCGAGGGCGAGCGTTTCATGGAGCGCTACGCGCCGAACGCGAAGGACCTGGCGTCCCGCGACGTGGTCAGCCGCGCCATGACGATCGAGATCCGCGAGGGTCGCGGCGTCGGCGAGCACAAGGACCACATCCACCTGAACCTGATGCACCTGGGCGCCGACGTGATCAACGAGCGTCTGCCCGGCATCGCCGAGTCGGCGCGCATTTTCGCTGGCGTCGACGTGGCGAAGGAGCCGATCCCGGTGTTGCCGACCGTGCACTACAACATGGGCGGTATCCCGACCAATTATCACGGCGAAGTGGTGCAACTGAAGGACGGCAATCCGGATTCGGTCGTGCCGGGCCTGTTTGCCATCGGCGAGGCCGGCTGCGTGTCGGTGCACGGCGCCAACCGCCTGGGTTCGAACTCGCTGCTCGACCTGGTGGTGTTCGGCCGCGCGGTGGCCAAGCGTTGCGCCGAGATCATCACCCCCGGTGCGGCCCACAAGGACCTGCCGGCCAGCGTGCTGGACAAGGCGCTGGCCCGTTTCGACGGCCTGCGCAACGCCAACGGCAGCACGCCGACGGCAAAGATCCGCGCTGAAATGCAGCGCACCATGCAGCAGGACGCCGCCGTGTTCCGCACCGGTGACACGCTGAAGGAAGGCAAGCGCAAGATCTCCGAGATCCGCGAGTCGTTCAGGGACGTCAAGGTCTCCGACCGCTCGCTGGTGTGGAACTCCGACCTGATCGAGACGCTGGAGCTGGCCAACCTGCTCGACCAGGCCGTGGCCACCATGCACTCGGCCGAGCAGCGTCTGGAAAGCCGCGGTGCGCACGCCCGCGAGGACTTCCCGGACCGCAACGACGACGAGTGGATGAAGCACACTCTGGTCAAGGTGGACGAGGCCGGCAAGACCAGTTTCGAGTTCCGCCCGGTGCACATGTACACGATGACCGACGAGGTCGAAGTGGTGCCGCCGAAGAAGCGCGTCTACTGATGCCAGCCCGTGGCGTGGGTGTCGCCCTTACGATCGCAGCAGCTTTGGTTGTGCAGTCGACGGCGGCCCGTGCCGAGGGTTGGCGTGGCGGATCGGTTCGATTGGCCGATTCGCCTGTATCAGTCCGAGCGCCGAAGGACTGGGTCTGCTCGTCTGAGGCGGATGCGTGGGTGGGGGACGCATCTACTCCCGTGTTGGAGTGCTTGCCGAGGAATGGCGGTGATGTCGTTGAGCTGGAACGGATGATAGGTGCGAGCCGGCCGGTGTCGCTGGATAGCTACTTGGCGGCTCGTATGTCGGAATCAGCCGCGCACGCGCGCCAGGTCGTGGCCTTACCACGAGTGTTTCAAGTAGTAGGGAGGCGCGCTGTGGAGTCGGGCGAGAGAGGTATGACAATTTACGACTTTGCCCATCCTTCGGCGGATGGTAAGAGCGCGGCGGCCGCGTCCACTGTCAGTTACGTTACGGTTATTGACGATCATGGCGACTTTTACCGTTGCTCCCTGTCTACCCTTGAAGTGCAGTTCACCGATGCGCTTCGCAAGGTATACCGCGATATCTGCAGCTCCCTCGTTTTCGATGAAAACTAACGTTCCGGAATCCTGATCATGGCTGAGTTCACGCTACCCAAGAATTCGAAGATCCAGCCGGGCAAGCATTTCCCGGCGCAGGGCGCGAAGAAGCCGCGCACCTTCCGCATCTACCGCTGGTCGCCCGACGACGGGCAGAACCCGCGCATCGACACCTACGAGGTCGACCTCGCTTCGTGCGGTCCGATGGTTCTGGACGCGCTGCTGAAGATCAAGAACGAGATCGATCCCACGCTCACCCTGCGTCGTTCCTGCCGCGAGGGCATCTGCGGCTCCTGCGCGATGAACATCGACGGCACCAACACACTGGCCTGCACCAAGGCCATCGAGGAGTGTGCCGGCGGTGACGTGAAGATTTACCCGCTGCCGCACATGCCGGTGGTGAAGGATCTGGTGCCGGATCTCACCCACTTCTACGCCCAGTTCGCCTCGATCAAGCCGTGGCTGCGCACGCAGAGCCCGGCGCCGGATCGCGAGCGCCTGCAGTCGCCGGAAGACCGCAAGCATCTGGACGGCCTGTACGAGTGCATCCTGTGCGCCTGCTGCTCGACCAGCTGCCCGAGTTACTGGTGGAACGGCGACAAGTACCTCGGCCCGGCGATCCTGCTGCAGGCCTACCGCTGGATCGTCGACTCGCGCGACGAGGACACCGGTGCCCGCCTGGACGACCTGGAAGATCCGTTCAAGCTGTATCGCTGCCACACCATCATGAACTGCGCACGCACCTGTCCGAAGGGCCTGAACCCGGCCAAGGCGATCGCGGAGATCAAGAAGCTGATCGTGCAGCGCCGCGCGGCCTGAGGGCGCGCCTGCGAGTGTCTGATCTGCGGGCTGCCTCCGGGCAGCCCGCAGGCTTTGGAGAACCGGAACCGTGGACGAAGCCCGCATCAAGCGCCTGCGCTGGCGCACCCGCCGCGGCACGCGCGAGCTCGACGCCTTGTTCGGCGGCTGGCTGGACGAGCGCTTTGCCGGTGCGGACGAGGCGACCCGCCAGGCATTCGATGCGATCCTCGACGTGCAGGACCCGGACCTGTGGGACTGGGTGATGGGCCACGCCCGGGCACCGCGCGCCGACTGGCAGGCGATCATCGATGACATCCGCGCCCGCCATCGGCTTTGAGTACCGGCCGTCGCGCTGGCTAGCGGTCGCGGTCGGCGTCATGCTGATGCTGGCACTCGTGGCCGTGGGACTCAGTGGCCTGGCCGGCTGGATCAAGGTGCTGGTCGGCGCTGCGTCGATTGCCGGCGTGCTGGCTAGCCTGGTCCGTCAGACGGCGATGCCGGCTGCGGTGGGCTGGAGTCCGGAGGCCGGCTGGTCGCTGCTCGGGCGCGACGGCGTCGAGAGGGCAGCGGAGCTTTCCAGCTTCCGTGTCGTGGCCGGATGCCTGGTGCTGGATCTGCGTTGCGAAGGGCGGCGGCAGGGGTTGTGGCTGTTGCCGGACAACAGTGATCCCGATACCCGGCGCCGGCTGCGCATGAGGCTGGCTGCCGGGCAGGGCGCGCGGACCGGCTGATCGGTCCGGGACGTGGTTGTGGACGGTCGCCGCATCGGGCACTCTGGCGCGCCGTTGCGGTCCGAAGGGCGGCCTGGACGATCAGGCCATTCCGCTGGCCACCTGGCCGGCCTCCACAGATCAGGTTGCCATGTTCCGACCGCTCGAACTCTTCATCGGCCTGCGCTACTCGCGCGCCAAGCGCCGCAACCAGTTCATCTCGTTCATCTCCACCGTGTCGATCATCTGCATCACGATCAGCGTGATGGCGCTGATCACCGTGATGTCGGTGATGAACGGCTTCGACAACGAACTGCGCTCGCGCATCCTCGGCGCGGTATCCCACGCCACCATCTCCGGCGTGGGCGAGAGCATCCACGACTGGCAGGGCACGGTGAAGCAGGCCGAGGCCAACCCGCACGTGCGCGGCGCGGCACCCTACGTCGACCTGCAGGCGTTCCTGCAGGGCACCTACGGCTCCACCGGCACCATGGTGCGCGGCATCGAGCCGTCGCTGGAGCCGAAAGCCTCGGACATCGACAAGCACATGGTGCAGGGACGCTGGGATTCGATCACCCCCGGCAGCTGGAACATCATCCTCGGCAAGGAGCTGGCGATGCAGCTCGGCGTCACCGTGGGCGACCACGTGACCATGATCGTGCCGCAGCTCAGAGCCACGCCGCTGGGTGCGGTGCCGCGGATCCGCGGCTTCCGCGTGTCCGGCGTGTTCGAGATGGGCATGCAGCAGTACGACTCGGGCCTGGCGCTGGTCAACATGACCGATGCCGAGAAGCTGGGCGAGCTGTCCGGCCCGACCGGCATCCGCCTGCGTCTGGACGACCTGTGGAATGCCGGGCCGGTATCGCGCGAACTTAGTCGTGAGCTCGGCCAGCTCTACAGCGTGCGCACATGGATGCAGGAAAACAGCAACTTCTTCTCGGCGATCTCGATGGAGAAGAAGGTCATGGGCATCATCCTGTCGCTGATCGTGCTGGTCGCGGTGATCAACCTGATCTCGATGCTGATGATGCTGGTGACCGACAAGCAGGCCGACATCGCCATCCTGCGCACGCTCGGCACCACGCCGCGCAGCATCATGGCCACCTTCATGGTGCAGGGCGTGCTGGTCGGCTTCGTCGGCATCGGCCTCGGCGTGGGGCTGGGCTCGCTGCTGTCGTGGCAGTTGCCCAATATCGTGGACTGGATCCAGAACGTGTTCCACGTGCAGTTCCTGTCGCCGGACGTCTATTACATCTCCAACGTGCCGAGCAAGCTGGAAGCGGTGGACGTGGGCTGGATCTCCCTGGTTACCTTCCTCTTCTCGCTGCTGGCCACCCTCTATCCGGCCTGGCGCGCCTCGCGCACGCAGCCGGCGCAGGCGCTCCGCTATGAATAAGCCGATGAACCCACGCAACGACGTGGTGCTGCGCGCCAGCCATGTCGCCAAGAGCTACGAGGACGGCGAGCTTCGCACCGACGTGCTCACTGACGTGAGCTTCGAGCTGAAGCGCGGCGAGACGGCCGCCATCGTCGGCGCATCGGGCTCGGGCAAGAGCACGCTGATGCATATCCTGGGCGGGCTGGATACGTTGACGAGGGGCGAGGTGGAGGTCGATGGCCAGCGGCTGTCGTCGCTCTCCGATGCCGAGCGCGGTCGCGTGCGCAACCGCTCGCTCGGCTTCATCTACCAGTTCCACCACCTGCTGCCCGAATTCACCGCGCTGGAGAACGTGTGCATGCCGCTGCTGATCCGCGGCGAGTCGATCGCCAGGGCGCGGCGCGAGGCGACCGTGCTGTTGGAGCGGGTAGGCCTCGCGGCGCGGCTGGAGCACAAGCCGTCAGAGCTTTCCGGTGGTGAACGCCAGCGTTGCGCCGTGGCGCGCGCACTGGTGACCCGGCCGGCCTGCGTGCTGGGCGATGAGCCGACCGGCAACCTCGACGAGGCCAATGCTGCCCAGGTCTATGGGCTGATGCTCGAGCTCAACCGCGAGGTCGGTACCAGCTTCATCCTGGTGACCCACGACACCCGGCTGGCGGCGCGGATGGACCGCACCCTGGTGCTGCACAATGGCGTGTTGCGCGAGCAGGAACGCAACGATCCAGCCACGCTGTCCGGCTAGATCGGATTCCGCCCTGATCCGGGTGATTGCCGCGCCACGCGCGGCGGCATCGTCCTACGTGGTTTCGCCGCTGTCGCTGCGCCGGCAGCATTAGCCTTGGAGGCCATTCAGGCGCGAAGGGATTGGCGCGGTGCGGCAAGCCATGCGTGCGTGCGGAGTTCCGCTGGCCGGTGTCGCAATGCTCGCGGGCGTGGTGTGCGTGCAGGCCTTGCCCGACCTGCCGCGCGGCGCCATGCTCGTGCTGGCATGCGCAGGCCTGGCTGCGGCCTCGATGGCATGTTGGCTGTCCGCCCGCTTCAGCGCACTGGGGTGGCTGCTGCTCGGCGTGGCCTGGGCGATGTGGTGCGGTGCCCATGCGATGGATGCCCGCCTTCCGCGTCAGCTCGAGGGCCGGGATCTGGTGGTCACCGGCCAGATCCTCGACCTGCCGGACGCGCGTGCGGACGGCACGCGGTTCGGTTTCCGCATCGAATCGGCGCGCCTCGACGGACGGCATCTCGCCTGGCACGGGCGCGTGAGGCTGGCCTGGTATGACCGGTCGCGCGTGCTGCATCCATGCGAACGGTGGCGGTTGCGGGTCCGGCTGAAGCGCCCGCGCGGCATGATCGATCCCGGTGGCGCCGATGCCGAGCGCAGCGCACTGCAGCGCCGCGTCGACGCGGTGGGTTATGTGCGCGAGGCAGATAGCAACCGGCGCCAGGGGCAGCCGGCCTGCGTGGATCGCCTGCGCGCCCGGCTGGCGGCGGCGATCGAGGCGCGGACGCGGCTGCCGCACGACGCGGCCCTGCTTCGTGCGCTGGCGGTTGGCGACACACGCGGGCTGGACCAGGACGACTGGGCCGTGGCGCGTGCCACGGGGGTTTCGCACCTGCTGGCAATCTCGGGTTTCCACGTCGGCGTGGCGGCAGCTTTCGGCATGGCGATGGCAACGCTGCTTTTCGCCCTGTTCCCCGGTTTGGGACTGCGCCAGCCCCGGTCGACGTGGCAGGCGGCGCTGGCGCTACTGGCCGCGGCCGGCTACGGCCTGCTCGCCGGTCTGGGCCTGCCGACGCTGCGCACGCTGCTGATGATCGCCGTGGCGGTGGCCGCGCGCAGTCGGCGGCGGCACCTGGCCGGTGGCCACGCGCTGGCGATGGCGCTGCTGGCGATGCTGCTCGCCGACCCGCTGGCGGTCCTGTCGGCGGGGTTCTGGCTCTCCTTCGTCGGCGTCGCGTTCCTGATGTTCTGCCTGGATGCGAGGACGCGTGGATGGCGGGGATTCGTGCGCGAGCTGTCGCGGGGGCAATGGGTGATGAGCGTGGCCCTGCTGCCGCTGACACTGTGGTTTTTCGGACAGGCGTCGCTGGTCGGTGCGCTGTCCAATCTGGTCGCCGTGCCGGTCGTCAGCCTGCTGATGGTGCCGCTGACCCTCACGGCCGTGCTCGCGCTGCTGGCCTGGCCGGTCGCTGCGGGGCCGATGCTCGCGGTTGCCGCGATGGCCGGTCACGGGCTGTGGTGGGTGCTGGGCCACATGGCCTCGTGGCCGGGGGCAAGCTGGTATCTGCCAGCTGTCGCGCCATGGTCACTGGCGATCGCGATGCTCGGCGCGCTTTGGCTGCTGGGGCCTCGGGGGACACCCTGCCGCTGGCTGGGCGGGTTGCTGTTCCTGCCGCTGCTGGTGCCCGTGCGCTCGCCGGTGCCGGAAGGGGCGTTCCGGGCCTGGGTGCTGGACGTGGGGCAGGGGCTGTCGGTCATCGTGCGCACCCATCGCCACGTGCTGCTCTACGATGCCGGCGCCCGCTATCCCTCCGGATTCGACGTGGGCGCGGCGGCGGTGGTGCCCTCGCTGCGCGCCCTGGGCGTGCGGCGGCTGGACATGCTCGTGATCAGCCACGGTGACAACGATCACGTCGGCGGTGCCATGGCCGTGCTCGACGCCTTTCCGTCGCCGCGTCGGCTGTCGGGCGAGCCGAGTCGCATGCCGGTATCGATGACGCAGTGCACGGCGGGACAGTCGTGGCGGTGGGATGGCGTGGACTTCCGGGTACTCAACCCGGTCGGTCGTCAGCCTCACGACAATGATCGCTCCTGCGTGCTGCTCGTCGGGGCAGCGGGTGACCGCCTGCTGCTGACCGGTGACATCACCCGCCGCGTGGAGGGTCAGGTCGCAGCTGCCGTGCCGGCGGGCAGCCCGGTCGTGATGACCGTGCCCCATCATGGCAGCAAGACATCCTCCGGTGCGGCGTTCATTGCCTCGATCCGCCCCGAACTGGCGGTGGTTTCGGCCGGCTGGCACAACCGCTTCGGCCATCCCAGTCCGGAGGTGGTGGCACGTTACGCCGGTGCGGGAGTGTCCTTGCGCAATACGGCGGTCACCGGTGCATTGCGGCTGGATTTTCCGGCCGACGCTCCGGTTCGGGTGGGGCCGGGCGAGCGGCTCGGGCGGCGTCGCTACTGGCGCGAGCACTGAGCACAGGCGCCGGAACACCGCAGCCTGAACTGGCCCACGGAACGCGCGGGTCGGACTGGTATGATGCCGCCTTCGTTCTGCTTTGCATCCTGCGGGGGCATCGTGCTGGAAATCCTGATGGCTGGTGGTTGGGCGATGGTGCCCATCCTGTTCTGTTCGGCGATCGCGCTGGCGATCGTGCTGGAGCGCTTCTGGACGCTGCGGCGTTCGTCCGTGTTGCCGTCCGGGTTGGGGCAGGAGGTCCGCGACTGGGCCCGCAAGGGCCAGCTCGATCCCCAGCACCTCGATGTACTCGCCCAGGGTTCGCCGCTGGGCGAACTGCTGGCATCGGCGCTGGTGGTTCGCGACCGTTCGCGCGAGCTCATCAAGGAGCGGCTGGAAGACACCGGGCGGCACGTGGCGCACCGCATGGAGCGCTACCTCAACACGCTGGGCACGATTGCCCTGATCGGCCCCCTGCTGGGGCTGTTCGGCACGGTGGTGGGCCTGATCCGCATGTTCCTTGATGTCATGCGTGGCGGCGTGGGCGATCCGATGAAGATGGCCGGCGGTATCGGCGAGGCGCTGATCTGTACCGCCACCGGCCTGGTGGTGGCGATTCCGGCGTACGTGCTGCACCGCTATTTCCGTGCCCGCGTCACCGGCTACTGCGTCGACATGGAAAAGGAGGCGATTGCCCTGCTGGACGACCTCACCTTCGGCACGCCGGCCGCGCCGGCGTCACCGCGCCCGCGTCGCGCGCCGGCCGCAGGCTGAGTCCGATGCGCATCGGTTCGGACCGTCGCCGCGACGAATTCGAGATCAACGTGATTCCGTTGATCGACGTGCTGCTGACCCTGCTGATGTTCTTCGTGCT
>JAGWVM010000150.1 GCA_018970895.1 Lysobacteraceae bacterium
ACTACCTGCTCGCTCCGGTGACGCAGGCCTGGCTGCTCGACGACGCGCGCGGCCGGGCCCGCGCGAAAGCCTTCCTGGCCGGCAAGCTCGGCGACGCCCACGCCGGCGATGCGCTGATGCGCAATCTGCGCTACATCGCGGCGCACACCAAGGCCTTCGCAGCCGATCCGGTCGCGGCGAACCTGGTCTCGCTCAAGCCCGGCGTGCCGGTCGGCGACTGGCGCGACAGCAACGACGGCCTCGGCGGCGGCCGCTACGCCTACGACGTCAACGCGATCCTCGTTCCCGCCGCGCTCGACGCCGCCAGCGCGCTCAACCGCAGCGGCCTGCTCGCGCCGTACGCAAGCGCGCAGGACAAGGTGATGCTCGACGGCCTCGCCCATGCCGCTGCGGTGTGGCGCGAAAAGGCCCCCGCGCTGTTCACCGTCCACGTCGACGCGGCCGCCGCGAAGCGGGACATCGCCGCCTACGCCAAGGCCATGGGCGTGCCGGACGCGCCCGCGCTGCAGGCCATCGGCGATCGCCCCGTGCAGTTCCAGGCGCTGTCGCTGGACGCCGGAGGACACCCGATCCGCGTGCAGAACAGCGACGGCGGCTACGCCCTGCTGTTCGGCCACCCGAGTCCCGCGCAACTCGACGCCGAGGCCGACCTGCTGCGCCGCCCCTTCCCCGCCGGTCTGATGACCCCGGTCGGCATGCTGGTGGCCAACCCCGCCTTCGCGACAAAGGCCGAGCAGGCCCACTTCACCCCCGGCGCCTACCACGGCACCGTGGTATGGTCGTGGCAACAGGCCCTCACCGCCGCCGGCCTCGCCCGCCAGCTCACCCGCACCGACCTGCCGGTCAACACCCGCAAGCACCTCGAAAGCGCGCAGGCCTGCCTGTGGCACGCCATCGACGCCACCCGCGACATGAGCAATTCGGAACTCTGGTCCTGGCACTACGCCGACGGCCGCTACCAGGTCGCCGCCTTCGGCGCGAGCGGAAAGGACGCGGACGAGTCGAACGCGGCGCAGCTGTGGAGCACGGTGTATCTGGCGATTCCGGCGCCGGCGAAGTCCGATGCCAAGTGCAAGGAATGAGATTGGGTGACCCGCGAAGTTTGACGATAGCGAACGGTTGTCGTGCTACATCCGCTTCCGACCCGAAGCGAACATGGCGATTGGCTCCAGGGGTGCGAACATAACGGCTCAGGTGTTGAGCCTGACGCTTCTTTTGACCGGATACTCAAAGCATGACTCTACGGCACCGCAATGAAGCGTTCGCCTTCTTTGAAGAACGGTGGTCCAGAGCCAAGGACATCTATCGCACTCAGGCGGTAGATGCGCTAACTACCGCATATGACCGTTTCCATGCTGAGAGGCTAGCTGACCGCGAATTTGATAAACACCTACTCAGCGACTCCACCGCGCAGTCGGAGGCCCGAATGGGTGAGCTTCTATTCGCGATGCTGCTTTGGCAATCCGACTTCGCGCTTTCATCTGCAAACTCCGGGCCCGATTTCCGTGCAACCAAAGACGGCTTAACCATATGCTTCGAAGTCATCACTCCGGAGCCAAAAGGGTTCCCTGAGGGCTACCTCAATTCACTTGAGGTCGGCGGCGAAGTTGCCCAGCGTGTTCCGCATGAACAGCGCATCCTTCGTTGGACGCACGCGTTGAAGACAAAATCAGACAAGTGGATCGGAGAAGACGGCGGACCGGGATGGCTCAGCAATGGCGTCGTCAGTGAGCGAGAGCCATATGTAATCGTCATCAACTCAGTGCTTCTCGATAAGTACTGGTGGGAAATCAACGGCGTCAGCCGATTGCCCTACCCTGTGGAGATTTGCTACGGCGTCGGCCCAATCGCCGCAGCAATGGATCCATCGACTGGAAGCATCCTGAGTGAGGGCAACCAGTTTCGCCCTGTAATCAACAGGCCGGGCAAAGAGTCGGTGCCTTCGAGCGTTTTTTTGTCTCCGGGCTACGACCATGTGAGCGCCGTGCTGGGCTGCATCTTGAAGGAACAAACGATTGTGTTCGGCAAGGAGCCCTTAGCAGAGCTAGTCCACAACAGTAGGGCCAATGTAGTCATTCCACCCAATGTCGTTCCAGCGACACGCGAGTGGACTGGCCAAGACGAAGTCGGCCACATAGCGATCACTCCAATTCGTGGCACCTTGGCGAAACATCTGGAAGAACCGGATTCGACAGTGAGGCCAAGCACCTGATCAACCGAACGGCGTCAGTTTCACTTCCACGGTGAAGTCACCGTCACACTGCCCACGTCTGATACCGTCGCTCCTGCACTGCCGCCAACAGGGGACACCATGCCTAGCCTTCGCCCGACCGCCCTCGCCCTCGCCGCCTGCCTGCTCGCCTCGCTGCCCGCGCTGGCCGACCAGGCCAAGCCGAAGCCCTCGCTGACGCCCAAGGAGATTCTCGCCGCGTCGAAGCCGGCCGAGTGGCGCACGCCGGATCCGGACAACCTGCTGGTGATGACGCTGGCCGGCGGGCATCGGGTGCTGATCGAGCTGGCGCCGGATTTCACGCCGCTGCACGCAGCGAACATCCGCACCCTGGCGCACGAGCATTACTACGACGGGCTGGCGATCATCCGCGTGCAGGACAACTTCGTCACGCAGTGGGGCGACCCGAACGACGACGACAATGCGGACCGCTCGAAGATGAAGCCGCTGGGCTCGGCGAAGAAGACGCTGCCGCCGGAGTTCACCCGTCCGCTGGACCCGAAGCTGGCCTTCACCCGGCTGCCGGACGGCGACGTGTACGCGCCGGAAGTGGGCTTCTCCGAGGGCTTCCCGGTGGCGCGCGATCCGGCCAGCCACGAGGAGTGGATCACCCACTGCTACGGCACCGTCGGTGTGGCGCGCGACGTGGGCCCGACCAGCGGAAACGGCAACTCGCTTTACGCGATCATCGGCCAGGCACCGCGCGGGCTGGACCGCAACCTGGCGGTCGCCGGCCGGGTGATCGAGGGCATGGAGTACCTCTCGGCGCTGCCGCGCGGCACCGGCCCGCTGGGCTTCTACGAGAAGGCCGGACAGCGCACGCCGATCGTCTCGGTGCGGCTGGCCGCGGACCTGCCGCCGGCCGGGCGGCCGACGGTGCAGGTACTGCGCACCGACAGCGCCAGCTTCGCCCGCCTGATCGAGGCCAAGCGCAACCGCCGCGATGCGTTCTACACCCGGCCGGCCGGCAAGATCGACCTGTGCAGCATCAGCGTACCGACACGGGACGAGGCCGCGCCCAAGTAGTTGCGGCGCGCCTCTCCCCGGCTGGAGAGAGGCGCGCCAAGCAGCCGATCAGGGCGCGCGCAGCACCTGGTCGGCGGTGCGAAACACCGATACCGCCTGGCGCAGGCGTTCGGCCTGTTCCTTGAGGCTGTGCGAGGCGGCTTCGGACTCCTCCACCAGCGCCGCATTGCTCTGCGTGGCCTCGTCCATCTGGGTCACTGCGGAGCCGACCTCGGCAATGCCCTTGCTCTGCTCCTCGCTGGCGGCGGCGATCTCGCTCATCAGCCCGGCGGACTTCTGGATGGCCTGGGCGATGCGGCGGGTGGATTCGCCGGCACGGTCGACCAGGTCGGCACCGGTATCGACGGTGGCCACCGCGCTCTGGATCAGCTCCTTGATTTCGCGTGCCGCCGCCGCGGCGCGCTGGGCCAGCTCGCGCACCTCGGCGGCCACCACGGCGAAGCCCTTGCCGTGCTCACCCGCGCGCGCGGCCTCCACCGCGGCGTTGAGCGCGAGGATGTTGGTCTGGAACGCGATGCCGTCGATCAGGCCGGCGATGTCACCGATGCGCTCGGAGCTGGTCTTGATGTCGCCCATGCTGGCCACGGCCTGCTCGACCAGGGCCCCACCCTCCCGCGCCTGCTGCGACGCGCTCGCCACCAGCGTGTCGGCCTCGCGGGCGTGGTCGGCGTTCTGCCGCACGGTGGCGGTGAGTTCCTCCATCGCGGCGGCGGTCTCTTCCAGCGAGGCCGCCTGGTCCTGCGTGCGGTGCGAGAGGTCGGCGGTGCCGGCGGCGATCTGGCCGGTGGCGGTGTGGATGCTGTCGCTGGCCTGGCGCACCTGGGTCACCACGTCGGCCAGGCCCACGCTGATCCCGTTGATCGCCTGCAGCAGCTGGCCGACATCGTCGCGACGGTCCACCGGCACCTGCGCGCTGAGGTCACCGGCGGCGATCTTGCCCGCGGCCTCGCGGCAGTCCGCCATCGGACGACTGATGTTGCGATGGACCAGCAGCCCGCTCATCGCCGGCACCAGCACGCACGCCAGCAGTGCCATGGCCGCCACGACCGTCGTGTGCGCGGCCGGCGACAGATGCCACAACCCCAGCCACAGTGCGCCATTGCACGCGGCCGTCGCCAGCGCCACGCGCCAGGGCACGCCGAGGCTGCGCATGCCGCTGACGTCCAGCCCGACGTAGCGCGCACCGATCACCCGCTGGCGCGGATCGAGCACCGGGTCGTAGCGGGTCATGAACTGGGTGCCGAAGATCGTCGCGTAGCCGGTGAACGACTCCTTGGCCAGCAGCTTCACCCAGGCCGGATGCGAGCGGTCCAGCACGGTGCCGACGGCGCGGCCGCCGTCCTTCTTCTTCACCGACGTGGTGATGCGCACGAAGTCGTCGCCGCTGCGCACGAACACCGTCGCGGTGGCGCCACGCTCGGCGGTGAAGCGGTCGGGCAGGGTGAAATCGAGGTTGAGCGGCTGGCTGCCGCTGCGCAGCACCGGCGTGTCGCGGTCGCCGATGGCAACCACCTGCGACGCATCGATCGAGAACTCGCCCGGGAACCAGCTTGCGAACGCCGTCGCAAGGGATTGGATGCGGGTCTTCAACGGTACGAACCACATGCGCATGTGTGACGCCCCTGTCCTGCTGCGAGGAGGTACCGGCCGCACGGCAGGTAGCCCCGGTCTGCCTCCGGTCCGGGTCCGGAAGCCTGCGGTGTCCCAGCATGTCGGTCGTGATCGGCAAAACTTTACGCAGGTCCTGCTGCAGTAGATGTGGTAGCACGTCCGGGCCCGCAGGTGTCGCCGCGTTGCAGCATCGACCGCCACCGCCGCGGCCCGGCGCATGTACGGGCCGATCCGGGGCCGTGCCGCGCCGCTAGAATGGCGCACCTCCCGAAACCGTACCGACCATGCAGCCCGTCAACCTGGCCCGCCTGCAGATCCATTTCTGCGTCCTGCTGTGGGGCTTCACCGCCATCCTCGGCAAGCTGATCTCGCTGCCGGCGCTGCCGCTGGTGTGGTGGCGCATGCTGCTGGTGTCCGGTGCGCTGCTGCTGGTGCCGCGGGTGTGGCGAGGACTGCGCGCGATGCCGTCCCGGCTGCGCTGGGCCTACGCCGGCATCGGCGTGCTGGTGTCGCTGCACTGGCTCACCTTCTACGCGGCGATCAAGCTGTCCAACGCGTCGGTGGGCGCCACCTGCATCGCGCTGGGACCGGTGTTCCTGTCCTTCATCGAACCCTGGATCGCGCGTCGGAAGTTCGATCCGCGGGAGCTGTTCATCGCCGTGGCGGTGGTGCCGGGCGTGGCGATGGTGGTCGGCGGGGTGCCGCACGGCATGCGCATCGGCATCGCCGTCGGCACGCTGTCGGCGCTGTTCGTGGCGCTGTTCGGCTCGTTCAACAAGCGGCTGGTCGAGCACGGTGATCCGCTCACCGTGACCTGCCTCGAGCTGGGCACCGGCACCGCGTTCCTGACCCTGCTCGCACCCGTGCTCCCGCACGCCGGAAGCGCCTTCGAGGTGCCGGGGCTGCACGACTCGCTGCTGCTGCTGGCGCTGAGCTTCGGCTGCACCCTGCTGCCGTTCGCCCTGGCACTGGTGGCGTTGCGCCACCTCACCGCCTTCGGCGTGCAGATGGTGACCAACCTGGAGCCGGTGTACTCGATCGTGCTGGCGATCGTGCTCCTGGGCGAGCAGCGCGAGCTGCACGCGTGGTTCTACCTGGGCGTGGCAGTGATCATCGCCGCGGTGTTCGTGCACCCGCTGCTGCACCGGCGCCGAACCGAACCGACGCAGCCGGAACTGCTGGGCACGGCGGAAAGCCACGGCGTGGTGGAATGAGGCTCCGCGCCCGCGGCCTATAATCGGGCACCCTGCCGAGCGGTCCGCCATGAACTATCGCCACGCCTACCACGCCGGCAACTTCGCCGATGTCCTCAAGCACGTCGTGCTGCTGGCCCTGATCGAGGCGCTGCAGGCCAAGGACACGCCGTTCGCCTACATCGACACCCATGCCGGCAGCGGCTGTTACGCGCTGGAAGGCAAGGAGGCGGGCAAGACCGGCGAGTATCGCGACGGCATCCGCCGCCTGCTGTTTCCCGACCTGGGCGCGGACAACGGCCATGCGGCCACGCTGCCGCCGCTGCTGCGCCGCTGGCTGGACGGCATCCTCGCCCTGCCCGGCAACGAGGACGGCCTGAAGCTCTACCCCGGTTCGCCGCTGCAGGCGGCCCGCGCGATGCGCGAGGGCGACAGCGCGCAGCTGTGCGAACTGCATCCCGAGGAAGCCGCGCGCCTGCGCGAGCTGTTCGCGCGCGACACCCGCGTGCACGTGCACCATCGCGACGGCTACGAGGCGCTGAAGGCGCTGGTGCCGCCTCGGGAGAAGCGCGGGCTGGTGCTGATCGACCCACCCTACGAGGCGCAGGACGCCGAGTACCGGGTGATCGACCAGACCCTGAAGGCGGCGCTGGCCCGCTGGCCGACCGGCATCTACGCCGTGTGGTACCCGATCAAGCTGCGCAGCCAGGTCCAGCCGTTCCTGCGCGGCCTGCAGCACGGCATGGCCCGCCGCGTGCTGCGCGCCGAGCTGCTGGTGCATCCGGACGACTCGCCGCTGCGCCTCAACGGCTCGGGCATGGTGGTGCTCAATGCGCCGTGGAACCTGGACGAGATGCTGCGCGAGCCGCTGCGCGCCCTGGCCCGCCTGCTCGGCCAGGGCGAGCCGGCACGCTGGCAGCTGGACTGGCTGGTGAACGACAGCGCGGAACCGGCACCGAAGACGCGCGCGGCCGCGCCGCGGCCGGGCCGGCCGCGCTAAGCTCGCCAGGCCGCCGCGGTGCCGGCCCGGGCTGCGGCGAACCTCCTCCCATTCCCGCGTTCCGGAGCCTGCCATGCGCCGTTTCGTCCGCCCCCTGACCCGACTGCTCGCCCCGATCGCGCTCGTCGCCCTGGCCGCGTGCGCGCCCGCACCGATCTACAAGGCATCGCCCGACATGGTGTCCGCGGTGCCGTTCCAGGTGGCCCGCACGCCGGAACGCTACGCCAACGGCCACGTGATCTGGGGCGGCCGCATCGTCGCCGTGCACAACCTGGCCGACCGCAGCGAGATCGAAGTGCTGGCCTTTCCGCTGGACAGCTCGCAGCGCCCGCAGGTCGGCGACAGCGGCAACGGCCGCTTCATCGCGGTGATGCACGGCTTCGTCGAGCCGATGGATTACCCGGAAGGCGCCCTGATGACCCTGACCGGCACGCTGGCCGGCAGCCGCGCCGGCAAGGTCGGCGAGGCCGACTATGTGTTCCCGCTGGTGACGGTGGACCAGGCCCATCGCTGGACGCCGCAGGAGCTGCAGTCCGGCCGCAGCAACGTGCATTTCGGCATCGGCGTGGGC
>JAGWVM010000151.1 GCA_018970895.1 Lysobacteraceae bacterium
GGAGAAAGCGCGTATGTGGCGGTGTAGGCGCGGCGCTCGGGAAACAGGCGCGTGCCGTCGAAGCGAAGGAGTTTTTCCTTCACCATGCGCCGCATCATGTCGCTGACATCGACCTTATGTGCGCCTTCGCGAAACTTGCCGTAGAAGCGGTCGCTGTCGAGCAGTGAGAGAAAAAGCTGGAAGTCTTCGTCCTTGCCGTTATGTGGCGTGGCCGTCATCAGCAGGAGATGGCGGCACAGGCCGCCCAACTGCTCGCCGAGTTCGAAGCGTTGGGTTTTCTTGACGTCGCCGCCAAAGTAGCTGGCCGAGAGCTTGTGCGCCTCGTCGACGATAATGAGATCCCAGTACGTGTGGGACAGCTTCTCCCGATAGTCCGAATTGCGGGCGAGCTGATCAAGCCGAACCAGCAGGCGATCCTGCTCGAGAAAATAGTTGCCGCTGGCGCAGGACTCCTGGCGCTCGCGGCTGAACTGCTCGAAGTCCAGGGTGAATTTTTCACGTAGCTCGTCCTGCCATTGGCCGACGAGCGAGCCCGGGGCAACGATGAGGATGCGCTGTGCATCCGAGCGCATGATCAGCTCCCGGATCAGCAGGCCAGCCATGATCGTCTTGCCGGCGCCTGGGTCGTCTGCAAGGACGAAGCGCAGCGGCTGGCGCGGGAGCATGTCTTCGTAGACGGCGGAGATCTGGTGCGGCAGCGGCTCCACGTTGGAGGTGTGCACCGCCATCATCGGGTCGAACAGATGCGCCAGCTTGATACGGGTGGCTTCCGTGGCGAGCTTGAACTCTGCGCCGTCGGCCTGGAACGACCAGGGTCGACCGGTCTGAGTTGCCGAAAGTCTCGCCTCGTCGCTACGGAACAGCATGCGCTCGGCGGGGACGCCGTCGGGACCCTTGTAGTACACGGTGAGGGCATCTACCCCCACCGGTACCGTCGCGATCACGGTGGCTGGGCCCTCCGGGCTGAGGCCCGTGATCACCGCTCCCTGGCAGATTTCTTCCAGTTTCACCCTGTTCCCCTCACCTTGTGGCGCAATATCCATGGATAGCACAGCACGGAAAGATCGCATGATCTGAGACAGGCCCAAAGCGCGGGACTGTCTGATTCCGGACCAAGCGACGTGCCTTATGGCGTGACGGCGCCAATGTGCTCGTCAGCGACAAACTCCACCAACTGTTCGATCCGGCAATCGAAGTAGCTGCACAAGCGATCCAGGTTCTCCGTGCGCACGCTCGCCCCGTGTTGATTGAGCAGCTTCGACAAGGTGTTCCGGGTAATCCCGGTGGCCTCCGCAATCTCCTGAATCGTCACGCGCCGTCGCTCGCGAAACTCCTTGTCAGCGATCCGTTCCTTGAGCTTGTACCTCAGCATGTCGCTGGCCCGCTTGCGTGGAAAGACTGCATTTCGCACAAAAAATTTGACAAACGCAAACCTTGTGCTACAAATGCACACAGATGCACATATTTCTGTGCATCTGCCCATGAATCGACTTAAGGAGGCTTGCAATGTCCCAGACCTACCTCACGACCGAGCAGCTCGCCGAGCGCATCCAGTACGACCCGCGCACCATCCGTAACCGACTCAAGGACACGGTGCTGCTGGAGGGGGTCCACTACATCCGCCCCTTTGGCGGCCGCAAGATCCTCTTCATCTGGGAGCACGTCGAGCGCGATATGCGCGTCAAGGCGTCCGAGTGCGACATCAGCATCCCGATGGCTTCCGGAGTCGTGATGCATGGGTAATGTGCGCGTACGACCGGAGACCGGACGCCTGTATTTCGACTTCCACTACCTGGGGCTGCGCTGCCGGGAACATTCGGCGCTCGTCGATACGCCTGCCAACCGGAAGCTGATGGAAAAGGCGATGGCGAAGATCGATGCTGATATCGCGGCAGGCACCTTCGACTATGCCAAGACGTTTCCGGCAAGCAAGCGGCTTCGGGGTGTGCGCGAGCGCATGCAAATGGTGCCCGAGCCCATGGAGCCTGCTCCGCGTCGAGCCGACCTGCCGAAGTTCCGGGAGTTTTCGGATCAGTGGTTTGCCGAGCACAGCCTCGAGTGGCGCTATACCCATAAGGTCGCGGTGGAGTCGATCTTCAAGACCCACCTCCTGCCAGCCTTTGGCGACCTGTACCTCGATCAGATCGATCGCGCCAAGGTGATGGACTTCCGGCGCAAGCTCGTCGACCCGGAGCAGAAGAACGGACGCCGTCGCGGTGTGCTCGCTCCCGCCACGATCAACCGGATCATCGGCATGCTGCGCATGGTGATGACCGAGGCACAGCTGCGGTTCGGCATCGAGAATCCGTGCGCGGAAATCCGTCGGCTCAAGCTCAAGCGCACCGACATCCAGCCGTTCACGCTGGAGGAGATCAATCGCCTGCTGGCGGCCGTGCGCCCGGACTATCGCCCATACCTTACCTTCCGCTTCTTTACCGGGGTGCGGTCGGCCGAAGCGAGCGGCTTGAAGTGGAAATACGTCGACTTCGCACGCGGCGAGGTCATGATTCGCGAGACGTACCAGGACGGCCGCACCGAGTACACCAAGACCGACGGCTCACAGCGTGACCTGCAGATCAGTGGTCCGGTGCTTGAGGCGCTCAGGGCTATGCGTCCGGAGGGCTATGACGCGAATCCTCGAGCGTTTGCCGATACCTACGTCTTCATGACGCGTGCCGGCAAGCCGGTGGACACCACCAACTTCGTTTACCGGGTCTGGAAGCCGCTGCTGGAGCGCCTCGACATCCCGTACCGCCGCCCGTACGAGATGCGACACACCTGCGCCACCCTGTGGCTCGCCGCCGGCGAGGCGCCGGAGTGGATCGCACGCCAGCTGGGGCATACCACCACCGAGATGCTCTTCCGAACGTACTCGCGCTACGTACCCAACCTGATGCGGCGCGACGGCACGGCGTTCGACCGGATGATCGCGGGCGCCATCCACGGAGGCGTTACGACGAGCGCGAGCCTGGGGGTGGATTGATGAGTCACCTCCATCTCGTTCCCTCCGGTTTCTCGGCTTGCCAACCACCCGACGGGTTGCCCCTGTGCCGGACGAGCGACTTGTCCGCCAGGAGCGGCCAAGCGATCCGCGGTCACTACCGCCTGGTCGGTGCGCTTGAGGCGATCGCTTCGACACCCCGACTGCAGCTGACGCTCGCCGACGCGACCGGATCGGTGCTTGGCTTCGTCTGGCGCGAGCATCGGCCGGCTGTCGCGCTGCCCGGCATCGGTTCCGTCGTGGACGTTCATGCAACGGTCCGCCTGCACGAGGGCAGGGCACAGCTATGTGTCGCATCTATGCGTCCGCTGGCCGTGGAGGCCGTGAGCTGCGCGACGGATCTCATGGCCGACCTGCACCACTCCCCCAGCTACCTACCGTTGCGCGCGCTGGAGACCGGCCTGCCTGATCCGTTGCGGCCGTTCCTCCAGCGGGTGCTCTTGGATCCGAGCATTGGCGCCCGCCTCGCCACGTGTCGCGCCAGCGCCCGGCACCATCATGCCGACGTCGGAGGCCTACTACGCCACAGTCTCGAATCGCTCGATCTGATCGCGGCCATCGTGCGGCGCACCCTGCCGGGTGACGCCGATTCGGTCGGTATCGCCCAACTGGGCTACTTCCTCCACGACGTCGGCAAGATCTGGACGGTGGGCGCCGATCGCCGCCCGCCGTATCACCATGTCATCCGCCACGAAACCCATAACCTCCTGCTCCTTGCCGAGCACTTGGCATGGCTGCGCGACCGGCGACCCGACCTGCATGCGGGCCTGGTCTACGTCCTCGAATATCTCTCCCTTCCGGCTAGCGCCCGTCTCCGCCCACGGTACTTCCCCGCCGAGGTGGTGGTGCAGTTCGATCAGTGGAGCGCGGCAGGCTTTGCACACCGTGGCCTGAAGGCCTTGTGCAATGGCAGGCAGACCAGGCGCCCCCGTGGGGCCTGATCTGCCTCGACCTCACCAGGTTCTTCGCCACGGGGGAGGTTTCGTTCATCATGCTCTCCTCTACAGGAGGCAACGATGTCGCGCCCGAAAAATCGCTTGCAGCTCATGAACAGGCTTGGCGCCGAGCAGCTCAATAACGTGTGGAGCTGGTGCGCGGTCAACGAGGCAGAGAAGAAGGTCTATTTCAGCATCTGGACCGACAACATCCATACGCACAACGGCCAAAAGGGCTACCTCATTCAAAAGGCTGCCGGAGATCCGGATGGCGAGGTGGCTACCCGATCCGCTGCACGAGCTGATCGAAATGCGAAGTTCGACCTCGTCTTTGAGCAAGGCTACGAGGCCTACGGCTATTTCATCGTTCCGAAAGACCGTTTTGCTCAGCCGCGCGAAATCCTCGAGACACGTACATCGTTCGTGATGAAGCTGAGGCTGGAGCGCTTGGCCGACGGTTCTGTCTGGGCTACCGCGATTGAGCGGCTTGAGATTCGCTGACCCGATGGCCAAGGGCACGCGACCGGTGGTACCGAAAGCTCAGGCACGAAAGAGCAGCACGCTGTGCTTTCGTGAGGCGGCTCAGCACGAGGATGTCGTCGATCTGCTCCACCAGATTGAAGACAAGATCTTGGAGCGAGGTTTGTTGGTGTCGGCAACACGCGATAGTGAGAGCGATATCACGCTCTCTTTCGACGCCATTCCTATCCGGGGCTCGATCGTTCCCTGTCTGATCATCGACATCATCACTGGCCGCGATGTCAATGAAGCCGGCGCCTCGTATCGCAGGCTCAGGGATTACGTCCTGGAAAAATATGGGGAACTATCCGCAGGCTTGCCGCGAGGTGTTGCCGACGTCCTTGACGGAAGTTCCGGGCCGATCCTGAGGGTGAATCATCGATCTCCAACCTAGAGAGGCTCCGCGCAACGGGTACGGGCTGCGGGGTCATCACGTTTGGCGTTGGACCCGAACGTCTGGCTAGCCGTTGGAGTGCTTGGCCCAGCTCGTGCCAAAAGGTCGGTGTCGTCCTGGCACTCAAGCTTCCAGGTAATCCTGAAGCCCAAACGGATTGAGGAACTGCCGTCCCCAGAGTGCGTTGCGCTCGGCTTCACCCAATCCCGCCTCGTCGCAGATCGCTTGCCAATGGGCCCTGATCGCCGAGAGCTGTGCGTCAATGATGCTGCGCGCCTCTTCCCTGGAGAGCTGGAAGTGTGACGCCGCCTCCACGCAGAGCGTCAGGCGACTGAAGCGACGGTCGCCGAGGATCTTCATGGCCTGGGTCGCTTCCTGCCCCGCACGGGGTTGGGGGCAGATGTCGTAGGCAGGCGTCAGCGACAGTCGCGTACCGTCCCAGAACGCGGCGTGGTTGCGCGCATGGTCGTCGGTGTTGCCGCACAGGATGTTGAAGACCAATCGCCCGAACAGTTCGTGCAGCGCGACCCGGGGCCGTTCGAAGCGATGGCGGATGATCTCGGCGAGATCCTCGTAGCTGGCGTAGGCGGCCATCATCTCGTCCAGCGCCAGCAGCGTCAGCGCCGAGACCTGGCCGCGTCGTCGCCATTGGCCATCGACATGCATCACGCGATCGAAGCGCTCGACCAGCAGCACGTCCTTGCCGGCCACATGCATCAGCTTCACGGGCGCCACGTCCAAGCCGACCAATTCGGCCAGCCGCATGGCGAGAAATTCCAGCTTCACGACGGGCTGCACGTCCGTGCTGCTGGAGAACTTGGCAATCCATCGGCGGCCCTCGTCCCAGAGCGTCGCCTTGGGCCGGGCGCCGCCGATGGCGGTGCCGTGCTGGATGGCCTCGGCGAGGGCCGGGGAGAGCGGCAGGCCGCGTTCCACAAGCTCGGCGCTCTCCATGAGTTCTTCCAGCGGCGCACCATCGCCCTGACGCGGTATGTACTGGCTTGGCGAGGCCTGGAAATCCAGCGCACCGATCCGATCGGAGCCGGACTGCAGCAGATAGCTCAACTCATCGAGGATCGCGGTGTCGGCATCACGTCCGGCCTGTCCCAGCAACCGATTGAGGATGACCCGACGGCCCCACGCATCCGGAGCGGCGTCACGCAGGCACCCGGGCATGCTGAGGCCAGTGGGGAGGGGCAGCAGGCTCGGTTGGAGCGGGAGTTCCGGCAGGTAGAGCGGCACCGCCTCCTCGCGAGCGAGGTAGCTTCGGCCATAGTTGAATTGCAGCCCGGCCGGCGTCGCCGCCAATCGCCCGGCCACCACGGGGTCCGCTCGGTCCGGTAGCCAGGTCCAGACGTATGCCTCACGCGGTGCACGCGCCTCAGAAGTCATCCTTTACCTCGTTGCGCGGTGCGTGCACGGTCTTGGGAAGGAGCGTCAGTCGGTCTTCGATCTCGCGGCCGTGCTTCTGCAGGGCACCCACGTCCGGTTCGAACAACGGGACACCGAGGATGGCTGCCAACTCGAACACCACGCCGATTTCGCAGCGCGGATCGCCCTTTTCGATTCGGTAAAGCAGGTCCCGGGAAATGCCGGCTCGCTCGGCGAGCGCCTGGGTCGACACTTTCTTTTCGATACGGGATGCACGCAGCAGGCTGCCCAGCAGGTTCAGTGCGTGCTGGGTGTAGCGCGAATAGGTGCGGTTGCGACTCCGGGCCATGGCCCATAGTAGTCTTATGAATAAGACATTACAACGATCTCGTCTTATAAAAAAGACATATTTTCGGCCATGACGCGGCTTTGCCGTTCCCGGCCCGGTCGATCTTGTCCGCTTGGCCTTGCATGAGGTCCTGGCCGCATCCCATCAGGCCATGTGGGCCAGCGCCGCCAGCAACCAACTGATGCTCGTCTGTGCGCGAGAACGCTTTACCCCGGTCTTGCGGGGACGATCGTCTTTGCGCTCGTGGGGATTGGCGATCCGGATCCAATATCGACCGCGCTCATGGTGATACGAGGCCAGGTCATCGGGCTTGTCGACGCGGACCTTGTGCTTGCTTTCCATCCGGTTGTGATGCGTGACGTGCATCGCTTCCACGCCCAGATGCGGGGCCAGCTGATTGAGTTCCATCATCCAGTGGCGGACTTGGTCCACCGACATCGACGCCCAGTCATGATCTTTTTTCTTCGCCGCGACCCACTGCGCCGCCACCGCCTGAATCTTCGACCGATCCGAGCGCGCCGCGGGCAAGAGTAGGGCGAGGACGTGGGTTACGGCGTCGAGCTCGGTCTGCCGACGGGGATAGCCCTCCCATTCCTTGAGCGCCGGGTCCTCCAGCAGTGACTGCAGGTTCACCCCCTGCCGGACCCCCGGGATGTCTTTCGAATCAACGATCTCGTGAAGCGTCTTCCCGCGCGGCTCCAGCCAGTGCAGCCGGTCGGGGTAACGCTTGGCGATGAGGGCCATGAGCACGTCGAGCTTCTTCATCTCGATGCGTGTTGTCGCCTCGTATCCGAGCATGGCGAGCAGCTGAGCCGCCTCATGCCGAGGTGGCCCAAATCGTCCCTCCCACTTCTGGACGTGCTCATTGAAGCGGCCCGACCAGCTGCTCAGGAAGAGCAGGAGATCCAGGCAATGGACGTAGTGCTCATAGGTCGTGAGCTCCGATCCGTGGCCCATCACCATGGCGATCGCGGAGCC
>JAGWVM010000152.1 GCA_018970895.1 Lysobacteraceae bacterium
GCAATACCGGCCCTGGCCGACAACTACATCTGGCTGATGCACGACGATCAGGGTAATGCTGCCGTGGTCGATCCCGGCGATGCCGGCGTCGTCGAGCAGGCACTTGCCCGCCACGCACTCACGCTCCGCGCCATCCTTCTGACCCACCACCACCATGATCACATCGGCGGGGTGGAAGATCTGCAGAAGAACCATCCGGTGGAAACCTATGCGCCAAGGGATCCGCGCATCGGCCACGCCAACCAGCGGGTGGGCCATGGCGATCGGGTGGAACTGATCGAGCCCGCGCTCGATCTGGAGGTCATCGAGGTTCCGGGCCACACGCTCAGCCATGTCGCCTACGCCGGCGGCGGATTCCTGTTCTGCGGCGACACGCTTTTCAGCCTGGGCTGTGGGCGGCTTTTCGAAGGCACGGCGCAGCAGATGCTCGCATCGCTCGATCGCCTTGCCGCCCTGCCCGGCGACACCCTGGTCTGCTGCGCGCACGAATACACCGCGGCGAACGGCCGCTTCGCCCGGGAGATCGAGCCGGGCAACCGCGCCCTGGCCAATCGACTGGTCGAGGTGGCGAGGCTTCGCGACGGATCGATGCCGACCCTGCCCGTCACGCTGCGCGATGAACTGGCCACCAATCCGTTCCTGCGGGTGGACGAGCCGGCGGTCATGGCATGGGCCGCACGGCACGGCACGTCAACGGTCGACCGGATCGGCTGCTTCGCCGCCCTGCGCGGCGCCAAGGACCGGTTCCAGGGATGAGTGGCCTGACCGGGCGCCGGGCTCGACGGCTGGTGCCGCTGGCCACCGCGCTGCTGGCATCCTGCGCCGCGCTTCCTCCAGCCCCGTCGGGCGGCGCCGGTCAAGGCACAGCACGGCCCCCGTCGACCGCGGTCACATCACACGAGCCGCCCACGGCTGCCGCGCCATCCGCGGAACCGCAGGCTCCGCTGGACTCGTGGGACGCACTGCGCGCCAGCTTCGCCATGGACGACTGTGACGCCGATCCGGCGATCATGCATTGGGCACGGCAATTCACCGCCAACCGGGACGGCTTCGAGCAGCAGGTGGCGAAGTCGTTGCCGCGGCTGCGATTCATCCAGTCTGTCGCGGTACGGCACCAGGTGGCCGGAGAGTTCGTGCTGCTACCGTGGGTGGAGAGTCGCTTCAGGCCCGTCCGTGGCCGCCACGGGCAAGCCGGCGGCATGTGGCAGATCATGCCCGTCACGGCGAAGGCACTGGGGCTGAAGGTCAATCAGCGCTTCGACGGTCGCATGGACGTGGAAGCGGCGACGGACGCCGTGATGGCGCTGCTTCAACGCTACTACGGGCAGTTCGGCGATTGGCGCCTGGTGGACTATGCCTTCAATGCGGGAGAGTTCGCCGTGCGTCGAATCGTCTCGGCGCATGGCCTGCCTCCTCCTGAGCCGGCGATTCCGCGATTGCCGGTGCGGAAGGTGACCCGCGAGCACCTGGTCAAGCTGCTGGCCATTGCCTGCGTCATACGCGAGCCCGCCCGCTTCGGCGTGATATTGCCCACCCTGCCCGAGAACCGGCATCTCGTGGCCGTGCCCATCGACCATCCCATGACCGTCGCCACCGCCGCGTCGCACGCCGGCATGTCGGTGGATGCCCTGCGTCGCTACAACGCGGCGTTCCTGGACAACCGCATTGATCCCGCACACGCCGAATCGCTGCTCCTGCCCGGCAATCGTGTGGACCAGTTCGTGGAGGCGATGCGCAAGGCAGGCGCCAGCGGTGATGCACCACCACCCATCACGATCCGCGAGCACACCGTGCAACCGGGCGAAACCCTCTGGGCCATCGCACGCCGGCACAAGCTGTCGACGCGGCAACTGGAACGTTGGAACGGACTGGTCGGCGCACGCATCCACCCGGGGCAGAAGCTTCGCCTGGAGCCGCCGGGGCGATGACGCAGATTCCCCGGCATGAAAAAGGCGGCCCCTGGCCGCCTTTTTCTCGTCTCCCGGACCAGTGACGGTCAGGTCAGAGCCGGTCCTTGTAGATGGTGATCTCGGTGCGCGACCTGAGCTGCTGGATGAATTCCTGGGTCGCCTCGGCTCCGTAGGCTTTGGCCATCTGCGCGCGCAACATCTCCAGCTCCTCGGGGCGGATCTTGCTCATATCCGCGCCCTCGACCTTGTCCAGCGCGAGCAGCGCGTAGCTGCCGTCTCCCAGAGCCACCTCGGCCAGCTCGGGCTTGCCGGCCTGGGGATGCGGCATCAGGAACGCCTCACGCTCGAGCTCCGGCGGCAGGCCGGGCTGCGAACGCATGATGCCGTTGGACGTCTGCACGGACGCGCTCACCGAACTTGCCACGGCCTCCAGCGAATCACCCTTGCGAAGACGCGCCAGCAGGGCATCGGCCTGCTTCTTCGCCGCTGCACTCTCGCGTTCGGCGATGACCTTCTGACGAATGACATCCTGGACCTCGCCGAACGGCTTGGTCGACGAGGCGACGTGCTTGTCCACGCGAATCACCACCGAATGCCCCTGACCGAGCTCGATCAGGTTGGAGTTGTTGCCCTGCGCCAGCACGTCGTCACTGAAGGCCGCCTTCAGCACCTTCGGATCCGCGGCAATGCCCGGGCCCCCGGCCCGCGAGAACAGCGGCGTCGTCTTGACCTTGAGACCCAATTCCTGGGCGGCCGGGTCGAGCGAAGACGGATTCTGGTAGGTCTTGTCGGTGAGCTTGCCGGCGAGCGCGTTGTACGCACGGTCCCTGGACCCGGCTTCGGCTTCCTTGAGCAGCTCGCCGCGTACCTGGTCAAACGGTTTGGCCACACCGCTGCGCACATCTCGCAGCCAGATGATGTGGTACCCCTCGTCCGAAAGCACGGGCTGCGAGATCTGACCCTTCTGCAGCTTGAACATGGCGTCGTCGAACGCCGGCGTGGTCACGCCCTTTTCCAGCCAGCCCAGATCACCACCCTGCCGCTTCGAACCAAGATCGTCCGAGTCTGCCTGGGCAAGCTTGGCGAAGTTGGCCGGCGTCGCCTCGTGAGCGATCTTCTCGGCCTTGGCGAGCGCGGCTTTCTGCTGATCGGGCGTGGCGTTCTTCGGCACGTTGATCAGGATGTGCGACACCAGGCGCTGCTCGGGCTGAACGAACTTCGCCTTTTCGTCGTCGTAACGCTTGCGCAGGTCCTCGTCCGACGGAGGCGCCGCCGGCTTCATGTCCGCCTCGTTTACCTCGACGTACTGAAGGGAGACCTGCTCCGGCGTGATGAATTCATCCTTGTGCCCTTCGTAGTAGGCCTTTTCCTGCTGCTCGGTTACCGGGGCATCGTTGATTTTCGGCTGCGGCAGCTGCACGTAGCGGATGTCCCGGCGCTGCAGTCGCAGGTTGATGAAGCGATCCACGTCCGCCCCGGTGATGATCGTGCTGGCGGTAATCGCATCGGGAATAAGCGACGGCTCGAGCGAGGCCATCACCTCGCTCTGGAACATCTCAGGCGTCTTGCCCTGCATGGACAGCAAGGTGCGATAGGTGGTGGGATCGAACTTCCCATCCAGCTGGAAGCCCGGGATCGCGGCGATGTAATCGCGCAACGCCTGGGTCGGCACCACCATGCCGAGATCGGCATTGGCCTTGTCGAGCAGCTTTTCGTCGATGAGCTGGTTGAGGACCGCCAGTTTGGTGGCCGGCTTCTCGAAGATGCTCGCGTCGAAATTGTCGCCCTGCTGCTCGCTGGCCCGCTGGCGCAGCTGGTTCATGCGATCCTGGAACTGCTGCTGGCTGATTTCCTGCTTTCCTACCTTCGCGACGAACGTGTCGTTGCGCGACATGAAGTAGGACTCGATGCCGAAAAAGGACATGGCGAAGACGGCGATACCCAGAATGACGATGGACGGCCATCCGTGCATCTTGTTACGCAGAGCCTGCAGCATGGAATGTTCCCGAGGGTCGTGTTCTGCGCGCATGGCGCGGTACTCAAACGACAAGGGCGCCACGCGGGCGCCCTTGCTAACTCTGGCGGAGCGGACGGGACTCGAACCCGCGACCTCCGGCGTGACAGGCCAGCATTCTAACCGACTGAACTACCGCTCCGCATTTTTCTGGTGGGTGCTGTAGGGATCGAACCTACGACCCTCGCCTTGTAAGGGCGACGCTCTACCGCTGAGCTAAGCACCCGAAACCAAGCAGCAAGCCGCTTAGTTTAGGGCATCCTTCAGGGTCTTGCCAGCCTTGAAAGCCGGGACCTTCGAAGCCTTGATCTTGATCGTCTCGTTGGTGCGCGGGTTGCGACCGGTGCGAGCGGCGCGCTTGCGGACGGTGAAGGTGCCGAAGCCCACGACGGAAACGTCATCACCCTTCTTCAGGGCCTTCTGCACGGTTTCGAAGAAAGCCTCGAGAGCGCGGCCAGCGTCGGCCTTGGTCAGCTCGGCCTTGTCGGCAATCGCATTGATCAGATCGGTTTTGTTCATTGAGACACTCCCTTAAACGGTTTGCGGCCCGCGTGGTCAGTTGGGACTGAGACAACGCCGACATGGGTGGTTGGCTCCGCATTGGCGCCGTCCGCTACCCCGCATCACTGCGCGAAAAACGAAGGCGCGTAGATTGCGGTACGCCTTTATACCAGTGGCTCGCGCGACTCCGCAATACAAGTTGCAGCAAGGCTTCCGGGCGTTCGGGGAGGTGTTCGCGACGAAGACTTCGGGCGCTTGACAAGGCTGCCGGAAATGTCGCGCATGCACGACGTTTTTGCTTCAGCGCAACACAGAAATGCGCCCGGCAAAGCCGGGCGCCTTTTACGCTGCTGAGGCACGCATGCGGATCAGTGCGTGCGGGACGCGTTGGCACCGGGATCCTCGGGCTTGACCTCGACCTTGGCCAATTCCTCGCCGGACGCGGCGGGATGCAACGGGCGCTCGAGCGCTATGTCCAGCACCTGGTCGATCCAGCGCACCGGGTGGATCTCCAGCGAACGGGTGATGTTCGCCGGGATGTCCGCGAGATCCTTCTTGTTCTCCTCCGGGATGATGATCGTGGTGATGCCGCCACGATGGGCCGCAAGCAGCTTCTCCTTCAGGCCGCCGATCGGCAGCACGCGTCCGCGAAGCGTGATCTCTCCGGTCATCGCCACTTCGGAACGCACCGGGACCTTCGTCAGTGCCGACACGAGCGCCGTGCACATGGCGATGCCGGCGCTCGGGCCATCCTTGGGCGTGGCACCCTCGGGTACGTGGATGTGCATGTCCAGCTTCTGGTGGAAGTCCGGATCGATGCCGAGGGTTTCGGCACGTGCCCGAACGACTGAGAGCGCGGCCTGGATCGATTCCTTCATGACATCGCCGAGCTGGCCGGTGTGCACGAGCTTGCCCTTGCCCGGAACGATGGACGCCTCGATGCTGAGGAGATCACCGCCGACCTGCGTCCAGGCAAGACCTGTCACCAGGCCGACTTCGTTCTGCAGCTCCTTGCGGCCAAAGTCGAAGCGACGCACGCCGAGATAGTGTTCCAGGTTGGTGCCCGACACCACTACACCGGCGGGCACCTTGCGCGCCTTGCTCTTCGCCTTGGCCTTCGACGGCGCCTTGGCCTTGGCCGCCTTGACCTCGCCCAGGGTGAGCTCCTTGACTACCTTGCGACAGATCTTGGACACCTCCCGTTCGAGATTGCGCACGCCGGATTCACGGGTGTAGTAGCGCACGACGTCGCGCAACGCCTCCTCTTCCACCACCAGCTCGCCTTCCTTCAGGCCGTTTGCCTTCAGTTGCTTGGGCAGCAGGTAACGCTGTGCAATGGCCAGCTTTTCATCCTCGGTGTAGCCCGGGATGCGGATGACTTCCATGCGGTCCAGCAGCGGGCCGGGGATGTTCAGCGAGTTCGCGGTGGCGATCCACATGACCTCCGACAGGTCCAGGTCGACCTCCAGATAATGGTCATTGAAGGCGTGGTTCTGTTCCGGATCCAGAACCTCCAGCAGCGCCGAGGAAGGATCGCCACGGAAGTCCATCGACATCTTGTCGATCTCGTCGAGGACGAACAGCGGGTTCTTGCTGCCCACCTTGTTGAGGTTCTGCACGATGCGTCCAGGCATCGAGCCGATGTAGGTACGTCGATGACCACGGATCTCGGCCTCGTCGCGCACGCCACCGAGGCTCATGCGGACGAACTTGCGGTTGGTTGCCTTGGCGATCGACTGGCCGAGCGAGGTCTTGCCCACACCGGGCGGACCGACCAGGCAGAGAATCGGCCCCTTCATCGTGTTGACGCGCTGCTGCACGGCAAGGTACTCGAGGATGCGTTCCTTGACCTTTTCCAGGCCGAAGTGGTCGGCATCGAGCACCTCCTGGGCGAGCTGGAGGTCCTTGCGCACCTTGGCGCGCTTCTTCCACGGCACGCCCAGAATCCAGTCCAGGTAGTTGCGCACCACGGTGGCCTCGGCCGACATCGGCGACATCTGCCTGAGCTTGGAGAACTCCTGCCTGGCCTTGGCAAGCACCGCCTTGGGCATGCCGGCGGAATCGATGCGTCGCTGCAGCTCGTCGATTTCGTTGGGCCCTTCCTCGCCCTCGCCGAGCTCCTTTTGGATCGCCTTCATCTGCTCGTTGAGGTAGTACTCGCGCTGGCTCTTCTCCATCTGCGACTTCACCCGGCCGCGGATGCGCTTTTCCACCTGCTGCAGGTCCATCTCGCCATCGACCAGGCCGATCAGGAGCTCCAGCCTCTGCCCCACGTCCGCCGTTTCCAGGACCTTCTGCTTGTCCGCCATGCGCACGGTGAGATGGGCGGCAATGGAATCGGCCAGACGCGACGGATCCTCGATCCCCGACAGTGTCGCCAGCACTTCAGGCGGGAGCTTGCGGCTCTGCTTGACCAGTTGCTCGAACAGCGAAACCAGGGTGCGGGAGACCACGTCCAGCTCGCGCTCCTTCGAGCTGTAGATCGGCTCGATCACATGCGAGCGGGCCATCAACATGCCGGCCTCATCGGTGTACTGCTCGATGGCCACGCGTGCCTGGCCCTCGACCAGCACCTTCACGGTGCCGTCGGGAAGCTTCAGCAGCTGGAGCACGCCGGCGAGCGTGCCGACCTCGTGCAGGTCGGCGATCTCGGGATCGTCGATGTCCGGACTCTTCTGGGCGACGAGCAGGATCTGGCGCTCGCCCTCCATTGCGCGCTCGAGCGCGCGCATGGACTTGTCGCGCCCGACGAAGAGCGGAATCACCATGTGCGGATAGACCACCACGTCTCGCAGCGGCAACACCGGCAAGACGTCAAGCGGGGCCGGGGTGCCCGCGGTCACCGGATGATTGGAGGCGTTCTTTGCCATGGAGCATGTCTCGTTCAAGGCTCGCCCCGACACTGCGCCGGGGACTCTGAGTCGTCAAGTGGAGGCGGCGAGCAGCAGCCACAAGAGCGCGTCGATCCGCGGATAAAGAAAGCCCGGCACATGGCCGGGCTTTTGTTCCGAGGGTCTGACGGCGTTCAGGCCGCGTC
>JAGWVM010000019.1 GCA_018970895.1 Lysobacteraceae bacterium
GCGATCGAGCGGGTGATCGCCTGGCGGATCCACCAGGTGGCGTAGGTCGAGAACTTGTAGCCGCGGCGGTATTCGAACTTGTCCACCGCCTTCATCAGGCCGATGTTGCCTTCCTGGATCAGGTCCAGGAACTGCAGGCCGCGGTTGGTGTACTTCTTGGCGATCGAGATCACCAGGCGCAGGTTCGCCTCGACCATTTCCTTCTTGGCGCGACGCGCCTTGGCCTCGCCCACGCTCATCGCGCGGTTGATGTCCTTGATGTCGGTCAGCGGCAGGAACAGCTTGTGTTCGATCGCGGCCAGCTTTTCCTGCTCGGCGTCGATCGCGTCCTTGTGGGTCTTGACGTTCGGCGACCACTTCTGGCGCTTGCGGCCCAGCTCGGCGGCCCACTCGAGGTTGCCCTCGTTGCTCGGGAAGGTCTTGAGGAACTCGGCCTTGGGCATCTTCACCTGCTTGACGAAGATGTCCATCAGCACGCGCTCGTGGTGGCGGATGTCGCCGACCACCTCGCGCAGCTTGCGCACGAAGCTGTCGATCAGCGCGGACGGCAGCTTGAGCTTGAGGAACTCCTCGGCCATCTGGTCGCGCAGCTTGACGATCTTCTTGTCGGTGATGCCGGTGGCCTTGGCGGCCGCCTTCTGGAACTTGGCGTAGTAGTCGCGCAGCAGCTCCATGCGGCGCTTGACCTCTTCCGGATCCGGGCCGGTGGAAACCGCCTCGTCGTCGTCCGAAGTCGTGGAGTCGTCGTCGTCCTCCTCGTCGCCCTCGCTGTCGTCATCGGTGGCGTTGGCGGCGGCTTCCTCGGCTTCCAGGCGGGCGGCATCGGCGGCGGCCTCCAGGTCGAGGAAGCCGGCGAGGATCTCGGACAGGCGGCGCTTGCCGTCCAGGTGCTGGTCGTATTCCTCCAGCAGCAGCTCGATGGTCAGCGGGAAGCTGGCCAGCGCGGTCTGCACCTGGCCCAGGCCTTCCTCGATGCGCTTGGCAATGGCGATCTCGCCTTCGCGGGTCAGCAGCTCGACCGTGCCCATCTCGCGCATGTACATGCGCACCGGGTCGGTGGTGCGACCCACCTCGGCGTCCACGGCGGAAAGCAGCGCGACGGCTTCCTCGGCCGCGGCCTCGTCGTCATTGGCCGAGCCGGGCGCGTTGTCGGCCAGCGGGTCGGCATCGGGCGCGGCGTCGTGGACCTCGATGCCGACGCCCTTGAGCACCGCCATGATGTCTTCGATCTGCTCGGGATCGACGATGTCGTCGGGCAGGTGGTCGTTGATCTCGGCATAGGTCAGGTAGCCCTGCTCCAGACCCTTGGAGATGAGCGCCTTGATTTCTGACTGTTGCTCGGGAGCTTTGCTGTTCATACCTACCGCCGCGGATGCAGGAACCGATCAGTATAGCGATGTGGCGCTTTTTTGACCAGTTTTCAAGGAAGAAAACGAAGGGTGGCGGGCAGCAAGAATCGCGCCATACAAGGCGATCGAGCCGCTCCACGGGGGTGCACGGTCATCGGGTCTCCAGCCAGAATGTGACCGGGCCGTCGTTCACCAGATGCACCTGCATATCGGCACCGAAGCGGCCGGTTTCCACCCCGGGGTGGGCGGCGCGGGCCAGCTCCACCAGCCGGTCGAACCAGCGCCGGCCGTGCTCGGGCGAGGCCGCGGTGGTGAAGCTCGGACGCAGGCCCTTGCGGGTGTCCGCCGCCAGCGTGAACTGGCTGACCAGCAGCAGACCGCCGCCGGTGTCGGCCAGCGAACGGTTCATGCGGCCGGCCTCGTCTGCGAACACGCGATAACCGAGCAACCGTTCCAGCGTGCGGCGGACCTGTGCTTCACCATCGTCGGGCTCCACTGCCACCAGCGCCAGCAGGCCCGGGCCGATGGCGCCGACGGTCTCCTCCTCGACGATGACGTGCGCGCCGGTGACGCGCTGGATCAGTGCGATCATGCGTGGGTCCGCAGTGGGTTCCTGCAGCTTAGCGCGACCGATGCCGCCGCGGCAGCAGGCAGCAGGGCATCCACTACACTGGCCGGATGCGCGCGGACATCTACCTGCTCTACCTCCTCCTGCGGCTGCTGGCGCTGCTGCCGCTGCGCGTGCTGCACGGCGCCGGCGCCCTGGTCGGCCGGCTCCTGCTGTGGCGCGGCGCGCGCGCGGCCGACGTGACGGCGGTGAATCTCGCGGTCACCCGGCCGGGACTGTCGGCCGAGGCCCGCCGCACGTTGCTGCGACACGCGATGGTCGAGGCCGGCAAGTCGGTCACCGAGATCATCAAGGTCTGGGGCGGCGGCGCAACGCGCGCGCTGGGCCTGGTCCGCGAGGTGCGAGGCGGCGAGCTGTTCGACGCCGCGCTGGCGGCAGGCCGGGGCGTGATCATCGCCGCGCCGCATCTGGGCTGCTGGGAGCTGCTGAACTACTGGCTGTGCAGCCGCACGCCGATGGTGATCCTGTACCGGCCGCCGCGAATCGCTGCGGTGGAGCAGCTGCTGCGCAAGGTGCGCGGCGCGCTGGCCCCGGAACAGGTGCGGGCCGAGGGCGCCGGGGTGCGCACGCTGTACAAGCGGCTGGCCGCCGGTGGCACGGTCGGCATCCTGCCGGACCAGAAGCCGCGTGCCGGCGAGGGCCAGGTGGCGCCGTTCTTCGGGCGCGACGCGCTGACCATGGTGCTGCTGCCGCGGCTGGCCGCGCGGACGGGGGCCACCGTGCTGTTCGCGTTTGCCGAGCGGTTGCCGCATGGACGGGGCTTCCGCATCCACCTGCTGCCGGCGCCGGCCGGGCTGGACGATGCCGATCTCGGTGTGGCCTGCGCCGCCCTCAACCGCGGCGTGGAGGACTGCGTGGAGCGCGCGTTCAGCCAGTATCAGTGGCAGTACAAGCGCTACTCGGCCGACGGCCTGGTCAGCCCCTACGACGGTCCGGGCCGGGTCGCGGTGGACTGAGCGGTTCAGCCGGCCGGCCGTTCGAGCCGGCGCAGGAACACGGTCATCTCTTTCCTGGCCTGCTCGTCGCCGCGGGCTTCGGCGGCAGCGATGCCGCGCCGCCACGCCTCGGCGGCGGCGGCCGTATCGCCGGCCTGGTGGCAGGCCCTGCCGAGCAGCTTCCACGCCGCCGAATAGGCGGCATCGAATCCGGTGGCCCGTTCGAACTCCGCCCGTGCCGCAATCGCGTCGCCGGCCTCGAGCAGCGCATTGCCGAGCGAAAACCGCAGCAGCGCGCCGTCGCGCGGGCCGCCGCACTGGGCACGCAGCGCGGCGATGCGACCGGCGTTCACGGGCGCGGGATGGCCGGATAGACCAGGGTCGGCGTGACCGGATCAGCCGGCTGCCGCCCGGCCTGCACGTCGACCAGCGACGGCGCCGGCCAGATCACGATCCAGGAGGAACGGAACGGCTGGACCAGCAGGGCGTAGCGCCGGTCCGCCCCGGTGAGCGTGCCCGGGTGCGTCACGATCACCCCGTCCGGATGCGCCTGCGCGAAAGCGGCCACCTGGGCCGGCGTGTGCATCTCGGTGATCGGGTCGGTCAGCCGCGCGGCGAAGTGGAACTGCGCGTCGTACGAGCCGAGGTAGCCGATCGCCCGATGCTGCGCCTGCACCGCGGCGAGCAGCTGGCTGGACGGCGTCAGGTCGTACTTGTGCCAGGCGGTCAGGGTGAACAGCGTGTTGAGGGCGAGCGTGCCGATCAGCCCCGCCGCCGCCAGCCGGCGCATCTCGCCGCGTCCGCGCAGCAGCAGCAGCGCGCCGAGCAGCAGGAAAAGCGCCGAGAAATAGCGGCTGTAGCCTACCGCCTCGTCGAACCACTCGCCGTGCAGGTGGTCGCCGGCGACCAGGTCCGGCAGCACGAACATGAACACCGCCAGCCCTGCCCCGCCCAGCGCCAGTGGCCAGGTGCCCAGCCACGCACTGGTGGCCAGCCGCGGATGGCGCTCGCGCAGCAGCGCCACGGCGCCGGCCAGCAGCAGGCAGGCGCCGCCCAGTTCCGGCAGCGGGTAGTACAGCTGCTTGCCGCTGACCAGCGAGAATGTGACGAACGCCGGCACCAGCCAGCTCAGCGCAAAGCGCACGCCGACCGGCAGCGGCCGGCGCAGCATCGCGAGTGCGGCGACCGCGCGTGGCCAGGCGCTGAGCGGGAACATCAGCACCGGCACGGCGAGCAGGTACCACCACAACGGACGGGCATGGTTCTGCAGGTCGGCCGCCGGGGCGACCCCGTTGATTACCCGTGCCGCGGTCTGGGTGAAGAACAGCCGCTGGCGGTAGGCCTCGCCGCCGCTGAAGCCGGCCGGGATCGCCCAGGCCAGCAGCATCGCCAGACCCAGCAGCACGCCCAGCGCGCCGAAGCCGTACCAGCGCGCGCGGTGCTGGCGCGCCCAGTCGTTCCAGAGTGGACCGAGCAGCCACGGGAACACCACGTGCAGCAGCATCACCGGCCCCTTGGTCAGCAGGCCGAAGCCGATGCACAGGCCGAACAGCCACCAGCGCGGCTCGGCGCGGCGGTCGGTCGGCAGCAGGCACAGCAGGGTGGCCAGCGCCCACGTCGCCAGCAACACGTCGTACATGATCTGCAGGCCGAACAGGAACGCGTAGCTCAGCGACAGCAGCATCCACGGCGTGGCCGAGGCCACCCACGGCCGGTCCGGGAACAGGCGCCGGGCCATCATCGACACCAGCACCAGCTGGGTGGCCCCGAACCCGACCTCCAGCACCCGTGGCCACACGTCGCTGACACCGAACAGCGCCCAGCCGGCGTGGATCATCCAGAACAGCAGCGGCGCCTTCTCGCTGTAGGGCTGGCCGTTCATGGTGGGCACCAGCCAGTGGTGCCCGTGCCACATCTCCCAAGCCACCGCCAGCGTGCGGGTGGAAAACAGCGGCATCGGCCCGTGCGCGAAGATCGCCAGCAGCGCGGCCGCGATCCACAGCGGCAGCCAGGGCCACAGGGCGCGCAAATGTTCGGAGCGGCGGTAGGCGTTGGACGTCACGGCGGGGCTCGGCGGAGGATGCGGCCCGCATTCTAGCTGCCGCGCGGCCCGCTGCCGCCCTAGCGGGTCCGGGCCGGCCCCCAGTAGCCGATGCGCCGGCGCAGCTTGAACTTGCGCCACAGGTTCATCGGTTTCGGCTTGCGGTTGCGACCGCCGCGGGCGATGAAGGCGTCGATGGCGTCGAGCACGCGTTCGCTGGAGCGCCCGTCGCGGTAGGGATGGATCGCCGCGCCGAAATCGGCGATTGCCTGCATCAGCTCCGGCGGGCGCGCCAGTGCCCGTGCGATCGCCGGCTCGAAATCCTCGACGCGATCGATGTCGATCAGCTGCGGGCCGGGCCGGCGATTCATGAACGTGACCACCGGCTTGCCGGTGAGCAGGAACTCGCTCAGCGCCGACGAAGTGTCCGAGCACATCATGTCCACCTGGCCGAACAGGTCGAGGATGTTGTCGTCCTCGGCGAAGCGCAGATGTTCGTTTTCCAGCGCCTTGTACCGGGCGCGGGTTTCCGGATTCATCTTCGGGTGGAAGGTGACGATCCAGCGCCAGCGGCCGTCGCGCGAGAGGCGCCTGACCTCTTCGTACAGCGTCTCGGCGGCGCTCCACGAGGGCGAGAAGGTCGAGTGGTAGAGGATCACCGGCGGCGTGCGCACCGGCGGCAGCGGGCCGGCGATCCCGCGCATGAACGGGTCGAGCTTGGGCCAGCCGGTCTCGGTCACGCTGAAATGGCCGAGCTGGTCGGCCAGCGCCTGGAACTGCGCGGTGTCGCGCGGGCCGGTGGTGCAGTACAGGTCGAAGAAGCCGCGGATGTAGATGTGCCGCGGCTTGCCGGCGTCGAAGCCGTGGAACACCTCGACCTTCACGCCCGGGAAGAAATGCGGCAGGTGGTTGCCCGGGGTGAGCACGGCGATCGGCTTCCAGCGGCGCACCTCGTCGACGCTCAGCACGCGCTCGCCCTCGACCAGGTCCTCCGCGCCGGGCCCGTCGAAAAACCACGCCGTCTCGTCGCCGCGGGCGCGGATCGCCGCCTGCAGCGGGCGCAGGATCGCCAGTGCGTAGCGTTCGGAGCCGTAGAGGAGGTAGTGCTTGGGCATGGCGGGTCCGGCCGACGGATCAGGACGCGTAGCTTACGGCGTGGCGTCGGGCTTGCCGATCCGTGGCCGCTTCAGCGGTCGATGCCGTGGCGTTTCAGCACCGCTTCGGCTTCCGCCACCGAGGCCGGGTTGTGGCGCATCTCGTAGTAGCGCATGCGCTTGTACAGCGCGTAGCTGGCCGCGGTCTGGGCGATCAGGAAACCGCGCCAGCCGTCCAGCATGGCCAGCCGGAACACGTAGTCCTTGAGGAAGGCCAGCAGGTAGACGAACGGTGCCTGCCACATCCGCACCGGCTTGCCCTTCTCCAGCCAGTCGCGGCATTTCAGCTCGGCGTAGCGCAGTACCTTGAGCTGCTTGTGCGGCAGGGTCGGGTTGTTGGCGTGGTCGAACGGGGCGGCGAAGATCGGCGCGCGGCCCTCGAAGCGCAGCGACTCGTGCACGCGCGCGTCGGACCAGCGGGCACGGTCGCGGTGGTAGAGCCGGGCCAGTTTCTCGCCCACGCTCGGCCGGTACCAGCGCATCGGCCGGCCCATGTAGATCGTGCGCCGGCGCAGCCAGGCGGCCGGGGCGTCGCTGGCCATCAGGGCGGGCAGCTCGCGTTCCATCTCCGCCACCAGCTCCGGCGAGAGCGACTCGTCGGCGTCCAGGGCGAGGATCCATTCGTGTGCGCAGTGGGTGGTGGCGAAGTTGCGCTGCGGCCCGAAGCCGAGCCAGTCCTGGTGCACCACGCGGGCGCCGTGGGCCCTGGCGATCGCCACCGTGTCGTCGTCGCTGCCGGAGTCCACCACCAGCTTCTCCGCGGCAAACGGCACCGAGTCCAGGCAGCGGGCGATGGTGCGGGCTTCGTTGTGGGTGATGACGACCAGGGTCAGGGGCAGGGTGCGCATGGCGGGATTCTAGCGGCGCGGCACCCGCGTGCGTCCTGTCTGAATCGGACCTTTCCATCCGTTGCCCGCGGTCAACGTCGTGACTTTGGACACATGACAGAATCGGCGGACGGAAAGGGGTGATCCGGCCAGGCCTGGCCGCCAGCAAAGGCGTCTCCATGAATCGAATCCTCGTCACCGGCGGTGCCGGTTTCCTCGGCTCGCACCTGTGTGACCGGCTGGTCGCGGCCGGCCACGACGTGCTGTGCGTCGACAACTTCTTTACCGGGGCCAAGCGCAACGTCGCCCACCTGCTGGGGCGGCCGGACTTCGAGCTGATGCGCCACGACGTCACCTTTCCGCTGTACGTGGAGGTCGATCGCATCTTCAACCTGGCCTGCCCGGCCTCACCGGTGCACTACCAGCACGATCCGGTGCAGACCACCAAGACCTCGGTGCACGGCGCGATCAACATGCTGGGCCTGGCCAAGCGGGTGAAGGCGCGCATCCTGCAGGCATCCACCAGCGAGGTGTACGGTGATCCGGAGGTGCATCCGCAGCGCGAGGACTACTGGGGCCGGGTCAACCCGATCGGCTTCCGCAGCTGCTACGACGAGGGCAAGCGCTGCGCCGAGACGCTGTTCTTCGACTACCACCGCCAGCACGCGCTGGATATCAAGGTGGTGCGCATCTTCAACACCTACGGCCCGCGCATGCACCCCAATGACGGCCGCGTGGTGAGCAATTTCATCGTGCAGGCGCTCAAGGGCGAGGACATCACCCTCTACGGCGATGGCACGCAGACCCGCAGCTTCTGCTACGTGGACGACCTGCTCGAGGCGATGCTGCGGATGATGGACACCCGGTCCGGCTTCACCGGGCCGGTGAACATCGGCAACCCGGTGGAATTCACCATGATCGAGCTGGCCGAGCTGGTGCTGCGGCTGGTCGGTGGTCCCTCCCGCATCGTGCACCGGCCGCTGCCGTCGGACGACCCGCGCCAGCGCCAGCCCGACATCGCGCTGGCCCGCCAGGAGCTGGACTGGCAGCCGCGCGTCGCCCTGGAGGACGGCCTGAAGGAGACGATCGCCTACTTCCGCCGGCTGTTCGCCGAGGGGGTGGCCGCGTGAGCACGGCGGTGCGTTTTTCGGTGATCGTCACCAACTACAACTACGGCGCCTTCATCGACGAGGCGATCGACGGCGTGCTGGCGCAGACCCGCCCGGCGCATCAGCTGATCGTGGTGGACGACGGCTCGACCGACGGCTCGCCGGAACGGCTGGCCGAGCGCTACGGACAGGATCCCCGGGTGACCCTCCTGCTCGGCGAGAACGGCGGCCAGCTGGCGGCGTTCCAGCGCGGGCTGGCCGTGGCCGGCGGCGACGTGGTCTGCTTTCTCGATGCCGACGACTGCTGGCGACCGGAGCATCTGGCGCGGCTCGGCGAGCTGTTCGACGCCCGTCGGGACATCGACTTCGCGTTCACCGATGTCGAGCTCTTCGACCGGCAGGTGGGGCGCATGTGCTACGCCGATCGTGCACTGGACCTGGGCTATACCGCGGTCAGCACCTACATGCTCACCCACTGGTACGGCGCGCCCACCTCGGCGATCGCGCTGCGGATCGACTGGGCCCGGCGCACGCTCGATCTCCCGGCCAGCCTGTCGACCAGCTGGCGCCTGTCGGCCGACAACTGCCTGGTCTTCGGCACCAGCATCCTGGGCGGTCGCAAATACTTCCTGCCCACCGGCACGGTGCGCTACCGCATCCACGGCGCCAACGGCTGGTGGAGCCACCGCACGCCGGCGAACGAATACCTCAATCGCTTCCGCTCGCGCGGCCTGATCGAGCATTACGCACGCACGGTGGGGCTCGACGCGCGTTGCGTGGAACTGGCCAAGCACGAGTTCAAGACCAAGCCCGCACCGACCATGCGCGAGGCCCGTCGCTACGCCGGCCTCGTACGGCTGCGGCAGTCCGGCTGGCTGCGGCGCACGGAGCAGGCGCTGTCGATCCTCTGGTCAGCCTGGCGTCGCCGCGGCACACTGCCGGTCGAGCTCCGGGGATTGGGTTGATGCGCATCAGCGTCGCGGTGATCACCTACAACTGGCCGCAGGCCCTCGCCCGGGTGCTGCACGCCCTTGCGCGGCAGACCGAGCTGCCGCACGAAGTGATCGTCACCGACGACGGCTCGCGCGAGGATACCGGCCGCGCGCTCGAGCGGATCGCACGCGATTTTCCCGTGCGACTGGTGCACCTGTGGCAGCCCGACGACGGCGCGCGCATGAGTCGCGCCCGCAACCGGGCAATCGCGGCGGCGCAGGGCGACTACGTGGTGCTGCTGGACGGCGACATGGTGGCCGAGCGGCACTTCATCGCCGACCACCGGGCATTCGCCCGCACCGGCTGTTTCGTGCAGGGGTCGCGCGTGCTGACCGACGAGGCGCTGACCCGCCGCATGCTCGCCGGCGAGCTGGACGAACCGGGTTTCTTCGAGCGCGGCATCGAGCGCCGCCGCAACACCCTGCGGCTGCCGCCGGTGGCGCGGATCCACGCCCGGCCGGGGCGCAAGCAGCGCGGCATCAAGAGCTGCAACATGGCGTTCTGGCGCGACGACCTGCTGCGCCTGAACGGATTCAACGAGGCGATGACCGGCTGGGGGCGCGAGGATACCGAGCTGGCGATCCGCGCGTTCCACGCGGGGCTGCTGCGCCGCGACGTCCGTTTCAGCGCGCTGGCCACGCACCTGTATCACCCCACGCGCAAATGCGTGGTCGACAATCCGAACGACCGCATCGTCGAGGACACCCGCGCGCGAGGCCTGGTGCGCTGCCAGTCGGGCGTGGATGCCCATCTGCGGGAGTTCAGCGCTCCGCCGGCCGATCTTCGTTCAGCGGCAGCGGATGCCGCGGCGCCCATGCACGCCTGAGCGGCTCGATCGGACGTTTCGCCACCACGTGAGGTCGTCGCGTCGGCTCCCGCCCGGGAACCTCGCGCGGACGACGGGCCACCAGTCCGCATGCCGCCGCGGCGCCCCAGCCGAGCCACTTCATCGCATGGCGTCGCTGCAGCATCAGGCCATACGCCAGCATCAGCGGCACGGCGGCCAGCAGGGTCCTGGCCAGGTAGCGCCTGCCCGCCCGCCGGCCCTCGTACTTGCAGATGGCCAGATGGCGGGAGCGGCAGTAGTGGAACGCCTTGAACAGGCTCAGCGCGCTGCTTGGCGATGACGATCCGCCGCCGGCATGAAGCGCGTTCGCCGCCGGATCGAGCAGGCATTCGTAGCCGGCGCGGCGCAGCCGCAGGCAGAGATCGTCATCCTCGTAGTAGAGGAAGAATTGCTCGTCGAAACCACCGATCTGGTGGAATGCGTCGGTGCGAAGCAGCAGGCAGCAGCCGTTGAGCCACTGCGCGGAGCAGACCGCATCGGGCACGCGGTAGCCCTGGCGCGCCTGCCGCTCGAAAAACGCAGGCCGGAAGCTCTTCTGCGGCCGCCGGTCGGCGCGCCAGCCCTGGGGCGCCACGGCGCCGGCGGTCGGGTAACGGTCCATGCACCGGACCAGGGCGTCCAGCGCGTCGTCGTCGATGCTGCAGTCGGGGTTGAGCAGCAGCGCCATGGGCGTGAGAACCTGCGCCATCCCCTCGTTGTTTGCCTTGCCGAAGCCGCCGTTGTCCTCGCGCTGGAGGATCCGGGCGTGCGGAATGAGCCGCTGCAGCGCGCTCGCCGTGCCATCGGTGCTGCCGTTGTCGACGAGAATGACGTGCGCGAACGGCCGCAGTCGTTCAGCCAGCGGCTCGGCCAGCGCCCGGCTCTGGTACGTGACGCACACCACGGTCACGTCGTCGAAGATTCTTTCGTGCATCAGGCGAGCCATCCCGGGCTTTGGAAAGGAATTTCCCCTGCTTCACCAGCGGAATGCAGGACAGCAGAAGGATAAACACATGGCGGTGGGTAAAGTCTGCCCACAGGCAATTTGCCATCCCCGCCACCAGGTAGATCACGAGCACGCATGCCTGGATGTCGCGCTGCGGCGGCTCGAGGCGAAGCACGTAGCGTGCAAGCGCGGCGAGTAACAGCAGGTAAACGAGCAGGCCTGCGATGCCCTGCTCGGCCAGGATCAGCAGCATCTCCTGGTGGGGATGCCCCATCATGAAGGCCTGCCGGTCGGGCATCTCGCTGATGGATTGTCGGTAGAGCGGTTCCCATTGGTGCAGGCCGTGTCCGAACAGCGGCGCCGAGGCGATCATCGGCAACGTCCGCCGCCAGAGCTCGAGCCGGATGCCGCTGGATGTCGGCACATGCTGCTGCTCGTATGCGACGATTTCGTGATCGACGGACAGTATCAGCCGATCGCGGACCAGCGGCGTGAACCACAGCGCGGTTGCAGCGATCACGGCCAGCGCGGCCAGCGTCGCGCCGGCCCTGAGCGCCGACCAGCGCCGCATCAGCAGCCGCCACGCCCAGTAGCCGGCGACCGGCAGCAACGTCAGGTAGGTCGTGCGGCTCTCCAGTGCCAGGCAGACATTGGCGACGGCCAGCACCGCCAGCAGCGCCAGGCCCCATCGCACGCGCGCCGACCGCGATGTCACCGCACCGGCCAGCGCCATCGACGCGAGGATCAGGGTAGCCAGGCCCTGCTGGGTGTATTCCTTGAACACCGTGTCACGCATGAAAGGCTGCGTATGCACCAGCGACCGCTGCGGGACCCACCCTACGGCCATGCCGAAGGAGAGCAGCAGGGTCAGCGTCATCGCCGCGGCGAAGCCGATCAGGGCGCGGGTGCGCCAGCGGTCGTCGTCCAGCACCGAGCCGAGCGCCAGCGGGTACCAGCAGGCCCAGATGAACGAGCCGCCGAGCGGGAGCCTGCCGGTCAGGTACCAGGCGTGCAGCGCGCTCAGGAACAGCACCGCCCACCACACCAGCGCGCCACGCACGACCGGGTGTCGCCAGGATGCCGCCCAGCGCCTGCCGGCATCGGCGCCAAGCAGCGACAGCAGGATGCACAGGCCGATCGCCACGTTGGTGCCGGGCTTGTTGACCGGCGCCATGAACAGGCTCGTCACCGCGAACCAGCGCGCCGCGCCGAGCGCCCGGTGGCGCCACCCTTGCTCGATCGCAGGCGACTCAGTCGCCGAGGCCGTCGTCATCGCTGCCCTGCCCTTTCGGTGTGCAACCCGGTACCACCGCGTCGCTGCGGAACATCCACCACTCCCGGCGGTTGGCATGACCGACGTAGGTCGCCTTGTCCCGCGTCACGCAATTCCCCATGGCCGTGTCCAGGCTGAACAGCCAGCGGTGGTCCGGATCGGCCCGCAGCCAGCTCACCGCGTCGGCGAACTGCCGCGGCCACGGCTTGAGGAAGCCGAACTCGGCCACCGGACCCTGTGCCATCAGCAGGTTCTGCTCTTTCCACGCGACCAGGCCGATGGTGGCGTCTGGTCCGGCGATGGCGCGGGCCTTTTCCATGACGCCCAGCGCCGAGCGGTCGGCATTGAGCAGCGGATAACCCCACAGCCCGTAGAGGCTCCACAGCACTGCAGCGAACGCCACCCAGCCCAGCGGCGCGCGCCGCACCCGGGTGAGCGCCACGATGACCAGCCCGGCTGCCCCCATCGCCAGGAACAGCCACCAGATTCGCGGATCCAGGCCGCGGTCGATCTTCTGCGCCCATGCCGGATGCCGGGTCAGCGCCAGCGTGCCGGCCAGCACCAGCGTGCCGGCCAGGCCGGCAGTGAGTGCGAACACGGCACGTCGCACCCCGGTCCGGCGCAGCAGCGCCGGCAGCATCGGCGCCAGCGCCAGCGCGGTGATGGGGAGGGACGGCAGGATGTAGACGTCGCGCTTGCCCGGGCTCAGCGAAAAGAACACCAGGGTGAGCACGATCCAGCCCAGCGGCAGCAGGAAGCGCGCATCGCGGCGCTTGAGACGGCGCCACCAGGCCGGGATCGCCCAGGGCAGCAGCAGCGACAGCGGCAGCCAGTCGGCGGCGATGATGCCGACGAAGAAGCCGATCGAGTGGAGGTGTCCGGGTGGCGCGGCGTAGCGGTGGACGGTCTGGCCGAACAGGATGTTCCGCACGTACTCGGCATGTTGCGGATCGCCGTCGGCGCGCGCGATCAGCACCATCGGCAGCAGCCAGCCCAGCACCGGCAGGAGGAAGGCCAGCGCGCCCAGCGCCCAGCGACCGGCACCGCCCTCGAACCGGGCCACGTGGCGCCAGCCGCGTCGGCGCGCGAACGCGAACGGCACCAGCATCAGCAGCGCCAGCACGCCCACGCCCTTGGTCACCACGCCGACGCCGGCGAAGAAGCAGCCGATCCAGAACCAGCGCCACGCCGGACCCAGCAGCAGGTGGCGCAGCAGCCCGTAGTTGGCCAGGGTGATCCAGCCCAGCAGCAGCGGGTCGATCTGCGCGTCGCGCATCTGGTAGGTGAAGTGGATCGTCACCAGCAGCGACAGCGCAGCGAGCAGGCCGCTGCGGTGGTTCCACAGCCGGCGCGCCAGGTCGTACACCAGCGCCAGCGCGCCGAGCGCCGACAGCAGCGACGGCAACAGGAAGGCGATGCGCCAGCTGCGGGTGAGGACATAGGCCAGCGCCTGCATCCACATGAACACCGGCGGCTTGTCCGGGTACAGCTCGTGGCCGCGATGCGGGAACAGCCACTGGCCGTGTTCCACCATCCAGCGGGCGACCAGCGCGAAGCGCGGCTCGTCCGAGGGCCACGGGTCGCGCAGGCCGATGCCGATCCCCAGCACCAGCAGCGCGAACAGGCCGGACCAGAGCAGCTCGCGGCGGGCGTCGCCCAGCCACAGCGGGCGGGCGCGGGTCAGGGGCTCGGGGGGCTTCACAGCGGGGACGCTTCCATCCAACGGCGGGCAACCGGGCAAGCATAGCCGCCCGCCTCCGGATCGTGGCTGACCGGGACGGTCAGGGACGCTTGCGCAGGACGGCGTAGTACATGCCGTCGAGATCGCCGTCGCCGGGCAGGAGCTGCCAGCCCACGGCGGCGCGCTGGCCGACGGGCAGGTCGAACGGCACCACCTCGGCATCGGCCTGCGCGGCGAGCAGCTCGGTGACCACGGCCTCGTTCTCCGCCCGCAGCAGCGAGCAGGTGGCATAGACCAGCCGCCCGCCCGGCGCGAGCAGCGGCCACAGCGCATGCAGGATGCGTCGCTGCTGCACGCCGAGCGCGGCGATGTCGCGCGCGCGCCGGTGAAGGCGTACGTCCGGCCGCCGGCGCAAGACCCCGGAGGCGGAGCACGGCGCGTCGATGAGGATGCGGTCGAACGGCCGGTTGTCCCACCAGGAGGATGGGTCACCGGCGTCGCCCACGATCAGCTTCGCCGACAGCTGCAGGCGCTCCAGGTTCTGCCGGATGCGGGGAGCACGGTGGCCGTCCATCTCCAGCGCGGTGAGCTCGACGCCCGCGCGCTCGAGCAGGTGGCAGGCCTTCCCGCCCGGCGCGGCGCAGGCGTCAAGCACGCGCTGGCCGTCGCGGGCATCGACCAGGTCGGCGGCAACCTGCGCGGCACCGTCCTGTACGGCGAACGCGCCCTCGGCGAACCCCGGCAGGCGGGTCACGTCGGTGCTGTGCGGCAGCACGATGCCGTCGGCCAGCCACGGGTGCGCCCCGGCTGCCTGTCCGGCGTCGCGCAACGCCGCGACCAGTGCGTCGCGGTCGCCGTGGCGGTGGTTCGCGCGCAGCATCAGGGGCGGCTCGCGGTTGTCGGCGGCCATCACCGCCTCGGCCTGTGCCGGCCAGTCGGTCGCCAGCGCGGCGGCAAGCCAGTCCGGATGGGCGTGGCGGGTCGCCGGCTGCGCGTCCAGCCCGGCAAGGCGATCGCCGCGCTCGCGCTGCCAGCGTCGCAGCACCGCGTTCACCAACCCGGCCAGCGCCGGGCGCTTGAGCGCGCGGGTCGCCTCGACCGTGGCGGCCACGGCGGCGTAATCCTCCAGCTCGAGCACCTCCAGTTGCACCAGGCCCAGCACCAGCAGGGCGTGGATCGCGGGTTCCTTGCGCTTGAGCGGCCTGGCGAGCAGCTCATCCAGCGCGGCGTCGTAGCGAAGCCACCAGCGGGCGCCCTCGCTCAGCAGGGCCATCAGCAGGGCGCGGTCGCGTGGATCGGGAAGGCGCGGCGCGCTGCGCTCCATCACCTCGCGCAGCGAGGCGCCACGCAGGGCGATCTCGGCGAGACCGCTGGCGGCGAGCGCGCGGGCGTCCGGTTTCATCGTGGCGCGCGCAGCTCGGCGCGGGCGTTGAGGTAGTCCGCCGCGCTGATGCGCTTGCCGCCGGCGCGTTGGATCGCGGTAACCCGCAGGGCGCCGCTGCCGCAGGCGATGTCGATACCGTCGCGGCTGGCGGCGATCACGGCGCCAGCCGCGGCGCCGGGCACGGTGCCGATCGCGCGGGCGGCCCACACCCGCACCCGCTCGCCGGCGATCTCGCCCTCGGCGACCGGCCAGGGATCGAAGGCTCGGACTTGCCGCTCCAGCTCGATCGCGGGCCGGGCAAAGTCCAGCTGTGCCTCGGCCTTGTCCAGCTTGTGCGCGTAGGTGGCGCCGGCTTCCGGTTGCGGCGTGGCGGTCAGGGTTTCGCCCGCCATGACCCGCCGCAGCCCTTCGGCCAGCACCTCGGCGCCGAGGGCGGAAAGCCGGTCATGCAGGCTGCCGCCGGTGGCATCGGGGCCGATCGGCGTACGACGCTCCAGCAGCACCGGGCCGGTGTCCAGTCCGGCTTCCATCTGCATCAGATCGACGCCACTCTCGGCATCGCCGGCCAGGATCGCGCGCTGGATCGGCGCGGCGCCGCGCCAGCGCGGCAGCAGGCTGGCATGCACGTTCCAGCAGCCCAGGCGCGGAATCGCCAACACCTTGCGCGGCAGGATCAGGCCGTAGGCGACCACCACCATCAGGTCGGGCGCATGGGCGGCAAGCCGCTCGCGGGCCTCCGCGTCCTTCAGCGATTCGGGCTGCTCGACCGGGATGCCGGCGTCGAGCGCTGCCTGTTTCACCGGGCTCGGGGTGAGCTTGCGTCCGCGGCCGGCGGGACGGTCCGGCTGGGTATACACCGCCACCACCTCGGCGCCACTGGCGCGGCAGGCGTCAAGGCAGGGAACGGAGAATTCGGGCGTGCCGGCGAAGACGATGCGCAGCGGGGCCATCGCGCTCAAGCGCCGGCGGCCTGCTTGCGCTGCTTCTCCATCCGCTTGAGCAGCATCGAGCGCTTCAGCGGCGACAGGTAGTCGACGAACACCTTGCCGGCCAGGTGGTCCATCTCGTGCTGGATGCACACGGCGAGCGGACCCTCGACCTCCATCACGACCTCCCTGCCGTCCGCATCCTGCGCCTTGACCTTCACTTTCAGCGCCCGGGTCACGTCCGCGAAGATGCCGGGGAACGACAGGCAGCCCTCCTGGTAGACCTGGGAGCCGGTCTTCTCGAGGATTTCCGGATTGACCAGCGCCAGCGGCTGGTTTCGCTCCTCGCTCATGTCGGCGACCAGTACCTGCTGGCTCACGGCCACCTGGGTGGCGGCCAGCCCGACGCCGTTGGCGGCGTACATGGTTTCGAACATGTCGGCGACGAACTGCTTCAGCTCGCCGTCGAAGCGGGTCACCGGTTCGGCGCGCACGCGCAGGCGGGGGTCGGGGAATTCGATGATGTTGAGTACGGACATTAAGCTCACCTCGTCGCCGGAAGTGCGGGCAAAGTGGCGAAAACCCATGCCGGCCGCGATCTAGAATACGGTTCATTGTACGTCGGCAAGCCCGCGTAAGGCAGACAGTTTTGCCAACTGGCTCCAGTTGCGCGGCTTAACCGTTCGGTTACACTCGCGACTGCATCGGGGGTAGGGGATTCCCGCTTATGATCAAGAAGTCCATCGGACTGCTGGCAGGCATGCTGGTGACGGTTGCCGTGTACGCCGCCGGGGCGCAGCTCCGCGCCAGCCACCCAGACACGTACACCGTGCACCGCGGCGACACCCTCTGGGGCATCTCCGCCAGGTTCCTGTCCAAGCCCTGGCTGTGGCCGGAGATCTGGCAGGCCAACCCGCAGGTGCACAATCCGCACCTGATCTATCCGGGCGACGTGCTCAATCTCTCGTTCATCAACGGGCCGACGCTCAAGCTCGAGCCGGGCGTGCACGCCAGCGAGGAGCCGATCCCGGCGATTCCGCTGTCCGACCTGCAGATGTTCCTCAAGGACATGCGCGTGGTCAGCAGTGACGAGGTGAAGTCCGCGCCCTACGTGGTCGGTCTCGAGGAGGCCCGCCTGACCGGGGCGCCGGGGCAGAACATCTACGTGCGCAACCTCAAGTCCGAGCCGGGCCAGCGCTGGGCGATCGTGCGCCCCACGCATTACTTCCGCAGCTTCGCCAAGGGCGACAGTGGCGAGGGCGGTGACCGCGTGGCACACATGCTCGACAGCAACGCCTCGCTGGTGCGCAGCCCGTGGTACGAGGACAGCCGCAATGACGGTCACTACGGCAAGGGCGACGACCTCGGCGTCGAGGTCACGGTGATCGGCACGGCCGAGACCCTGCGTACGGGTGACATCTCCACGCTGCTCCTGCTCGACTCCAACCGCGAGGTCCAGAAGGGCGACCGGGTCATGCCGATCGACGACCAGCCCTACGACGCCTACTACTACCCGCACGCACCGAAGAGCGTGTCGCCGAATGCCAAGGTGATCGCGATCGCCGATGGCCTCGATGCGGCCGGCAAGCTGCAGGTGGTGGCGCTGTCGATCGGCAAGCAGGACGGCGTCGAGAACGGCCAGACCTATGCCGTGTGGCAGCCGGGCGAGACGATCGCGGACGACGTCGCCGGCGACAGCTGGGATCGCGGCACGTCGCCGAAGGTCACCCTGCCGGAGGAATTCGCCGGCCACGTGATGGTGTTCCGCACCTTCGACAAGGTCAGCTACGCGCTGATCATGGACAGCCTCAAGCCGGTCGAGAACGGCGACACCCTGCGACTGCCGGAATAACCCGGCCGCCCGGCCGACGTTCGGTGCAGGACCACACGACGGCGCGGCCTCTGCCGCGCCGTCTGCATATGGGCCGCCCCGTAGACTCGCCGGATGGACGAGGACGAACTGCGCGCCTGGCTGCTGGCGCTCCGCTGTCCGGGGCTGGGCCCCGGTGGACTGCGCGACCGGCTGGGCGACGCCGGTGGCGACATCGCTCGGGTACTCGGGCGGCTGGCGAACAGCCGGGCGCCGGCCGATGCCGCGGTGCGCGCGTGGCTGCGGCGTCCCGATACCGCGCGGCTGGACGCAGACCGGGCGTGGCTGGCGCAACCGGGCCGCCGCCTGCTTTGTTGCACCGAAGCGGATTTCCCGCCGCCGCTGGAAACGATCCCGCAGCCGCCGGTTGCGCTGTTCGTGGCCGGCGACGCCTCGCTGCTGCTGCTTCCCCAGGTCGCCATCGTGGGCGCCCGCCAGGCCAGTCCCGGTGGCCTGGCCAATGCCCGCGCGTTTGCCCGCGCGCTGGGCCAGGCCGGGCTGCTGGTGACCAGCGGCATGGCCGACGGTATCGACGGTGCGGCCCATGCCGCCGCGCTCGATGCGGGCCTGCCAACGGTCGCCGTGGTCGGTACGGGACCCGATCGGGTCTATCCCCGCAAGCACCATGCGCTGGCCCGAGACATCGTCGAGCGGGGCGTGCTGGTCAGCGAGTTCCCGCCCGGGACGCCAGCGCGCGCCGACCATTTCCCGCGTCGCAACCGGCTGATAGCCGGGCTGGCGCTGGGCACTCTCGTGGTGGAGGCCGGCCTGCGCTCGGGCTCGCTGATCACCGCCCGGCTGGCCGCCGAGCAGGGGCGCGAGGTGTTCGCCCTGCCCGGGTCAATCCACCATCCGCTGGCCCGCGGCAGCCACCAGTTGATCCGCGACGGGGCGCGCCTGGTGGAAGAGCCCGGCGAGGTGGTCGAGGCACTGGCTCCGGCGGCGCGTGCGCTCGGCGCGGAGCTGGCCGGTCGCCTCGGCGTTGCTTCGGCGGCGCCGGAAATGTCCGCCGCATCCGGGGGCGCCGCGGTCGATGATCCGCTGCTCGCCGCGCTCGGCCACGATCCGGTGCCGCTCGATGATCTGGTGGCCCGTCTGGGCGTGCCGGCGGCCGAGCTGTGCGCGCGCCTGCTGATGCTCGAGCTGGACGGACGGATTGGCGCCCTGCCCGGAAACCGCTACCAGCGGCTGGCATCGTAACCCGGCGTCCGGCCACGGTTTCCGACGGTTCTGCTTGACAGTCGTCGCGGCCGCGTGGCTCAACTAGATATATGTGTCCGTCGCACGCCGACGGTAATCCCCCCTCGGAACCCCCTGCCACATGGCAAAAAACCTGCTCATCGTCGAGTCGCCCGCCAAGGCCAAGACGATCAACAAATATCTCGGCAAGGACTTCCAGGTCCTGGCCTCCTACGGCCACGTGCGCGACCTCAAGCCGAAGGAGGGCGCGGTCGATACCGAGCACGGCTTCGCCATGAAGTACGAGGTGATCGACCGCAACGAGAAGCATGTCGACGCCATCGCCAAGGCGGCCAAGGCGGCCGACGACATCTACCTGGCCACCGACCTGGATCGCGAGGGCGAGGCGATCAGCTGGCACATCAGCGAGATCCTGAAGGAGCGCGGCCTGACCGAGGGCAAGCGCATGCATCGCGTGGTGTTCTCCGAGATCACCCCCAGGGCGATCAAGGCGGCGGTGGCCGAGCCGCGCCAGCTGTCGCACGACATGGTCGACGCCCAGCAGGCGCGTCGTGCGCTGGACTACCTGGTCGGCTTCAACCTGTCGCCGGTGCTTTGGCGCAAGGTGCAGCGCGGCCTGTCCGCCGGCCGCGTGCAGAGTCCGGCACTGCGCATGATCGTCGAGCGCGAGGAGGAGATCGAAGCTTTCGTCGCCCGCGAGTACTGGACGGTCGAGGCCCAGCTCAAGCATCCAGACGCCGACTTCAGCGCCCGCCTCACCCAGCTCAACGGCAAGAAGTTCGAGCAGTTCGACCTCACCCGCGAGGCCGATGCGATGGCTGCCCGCGCCGCGCTGAAGGAGGCCGCGCGCGGCCGCCTGACGGTGAGCGAGGTCGGTTCGAAGGAGCGCAAGCGCCGGCCCGCGCCGCCGTTCACCACCTCCACGCTGCAGCAGGAGGCGGCGCGCAAGCTCGGCTTTTCCACCAGCCGCACGATGAAGGTGGCGCAGGGCCTGTACGAAGGCGTGTCGCTGGGCAGCGAGGGCAACGTCGGCCTGATCAGCTACATGCGTACCGACTCGGTGGCGCTGGCGGACGACGCGGTGGTCGAGCTGCGCCAGCTGATCGCCCGCGACTTCGGCGCCAAGGCCCTGCCGGATCAGCCGCAGGCCTACAAGTCCAAGGCCAAGAACGCGCAGGAGGCGCACGAGGCGATCCGCCCGACCTCGGCCATGCGCACGCCGCGCGAGGTGGCGTCGTTCCTCAACGACGAACAGCGCAAGCTGTACGAGCTGATCTGGAAGCGCACGGTCGCCTGCCAGATGATCCACGCCACGCTGAACACGGTCTCGGTCGATTTCGCCCTGCCGGACGCCGCCGGCGGTCCGGCCGCGTTCCGCGCCACCGGCACGACGGTGATTGATCCGGGCTTCCTCGCCGTGTACGAGGAGGGCCGCGACCAGAAGAGTGCCGAGGACGACGACGAGGGCCGCCGCCTGCCTCGGCTGGCCAGGGGCGAACAGGTGGCGCTGGCCGACATCCTCGCCGACCAGCACTTCACCGAGCCGCCGCCGCGCTACTCCGAGGCCAGCCTGGTGAAGACGCTAGAGGAATACGGCATCGGCCGTCCTTCCACCTACGCCAGCATCATCCAGGTGCTGCTCAACCGCGAATACGTGCTGCTGGACAGCCGCCGCTTCAAGCCCACCGACGTGGGCCGCGCGGTGAGCAAGTTCCTCACCCAGCATTTCACCCGCTATGTCGACTACGACTTCACCGCCAAGCTCGAGGACGAGCTGGACGCGGTGAGCCGCGGCGAGGAGGCCTGGGTGCCGCTGATGGAGCGCTTCTGGCAGCCGTTCAAGCAGCAGGTGGACGAGAAGACCGAGACCGTCGACCGCAGCGAGGCCACCGGCGCACGCGAGCTGGGTACCGATCCGAAATCAGGCAAGCCGGTGTCGGTGCGGTTGGGCCGCTACGGGCCGTACGCGCAGATCGGCGACAAGGACACCGACGAGAAGCTGCAGTTCGCCTCGCTGCGCCCCGGCCAGAGCATGCATACGATCACGCTCGAGCACGCGCTGGAGCTGTTCAAGCTGCCGCGCAAGCTGGGCCAGGCGGAGAACGGCGACGAGGTCAGCGTGGGCGTCGGCCGTTTCGGGCCGTTCGTGAAGCAAGGCTCGACCTATGCCTCGCTCAAGCCCGAGGACGACCCCTACACCATCGAGTTGCCGCGCGCGCTGCAGATCGTGGCCGAGAAGCTGGAGATGCTTGCCAATCGCGTCATCCAGGATTTCGGCAACGGCGTGCAGGTGCTCAACGGTCGCTACGGCGCCTACATCACCGACGGCGAGAAGAACGCCCGCATCCCCAAGGACACCGAGCCGAAGGACCTGACCGAGGCGCAGTGCCTGGAGCTGCTGGCGGCCGCGCCGGTGAAGAAGGGTCGCTTTGCCAAGAAGACGGCGGCGAAGAAGACCGCCGAGAAAAAGGCGCCGGTCGCGAAGAAGGCGACGACCAAGAAGGCACCCGCAAAGAAAGCCGCCGCCCGGAAGACCGCGGCGAAAAAGACCGCCACCAGGAAGGTGGCCGCGAAAAAGCCCGCCGCCAACCCAAGCGGGGACTGAGCGGCTTGCTGCACCGCTACGGAGCAAGCGAGATCGAGGGCGCCGCCGCGCTGCTGAAGGCTGGCGGTGTGCTCGCGTACCCCACCGAGGCGGTGTTCGGCCTGGGCTGCGACCCGCAGAATCTCGCCGCATGCGAGCGCGTGTTCGCGCTGAAGCAGCGGCCAGCCGGGCAGGGCGTGCTGCTGATCGGCGCCGACTTCGCCCAGCTCGAGCCTTACCTCGCGCTCGACCAGGTGCCGGAGGAGCGGCTGGCCGCCGCCCACGCCAGCTGGCCCGGACCGCATACCTGGGTGTTTCCGCGCTCCGCCGCGGTGCCGCCATGGATCCCCGGCAGCCACGAGGGGATCGGCGTGCGGGTTACCGCGCACGAGCCGGCGGCCGCGCTGTGCCGTGCCTTCGGCGGCGCGCTGGTCTCGACCAGCGCGAACCCTCACGGCCAGCCCGCCGCGTCCACCCCGCAGGAGGTCATCGCCTATTTCGGCGATGGGCCGGACGGGCTGCTGCTGGCTCCGGTCGGCGCCGCCGCCGCACCGACCGCCGTCCGCGACGTGCTCACCGGCGCTATCATCCGCCACTAGGTCGCCCGCCGGGGCGCCCGCGGTCCCGCGATGCGGCGACCCGGGCGAGCGGGCCGCCGCCGAGTCGCTTGGCATTCACGTCCGCATCGTCCGCGGCCGGCATGCTGCGCATTCCGGGCCGGAAGGGCCCTCCATGCGGGAGCCGCGGGTCTTGTCCACCGTTTTCGACCTCATTGCCGATCCGTCGCCGGGATCGCTCCCGCTGCTGGCGGGCGGCACGGCAGCGCGCACGGTGGCCTGGCGCGACGGATCGCCGGTGACGGCCGGGCAGTTCCTCGCCGATGTCCGCCATGTCGCCGAACGACTGCCACCGGCCCCGGCGGCGGTGAACCTGTGCGAGGAACGCTACGCATTCCTGGTCGCTTTCTGCGCGATCGCCCTGCGCGGCCAGGCCAACCTGCTGCCGCCGTCGCGCGCACCGCGGGCCATCGACGAGGTGATGGCCGACCATCCCGGCTGCTATGCGCTGGGCGACCTGCCGCTCGATCCGGCCCCGCCGCACTATCACCGGCTGCCCGCGCTGCCGGCGCCGACGGGCGAGGCTGCCGGGGAATGGCCGCTGATCGACGCCGTGCAGGTGGTGGCGATCGGCTACACCTCCGGGTCCACCGGCCGCCCGGCGGCCCACGTCAAGACCTGGGGCAGCTTCCATGCCAGCACTGCCGGCAACCTGCGCATGCTGCGCGAACGGGTGGGCGAGCGGTTCAACGTGGTGGCGACGGTGCCACCGCAGCACATGTACGGCATCGAGACCTCGGTGCTGCTGCCGCTGTTGGGCGACGTCGCGGTCTGCGGCAGCCGCCCGTTCTTTCCCGCCGACGTGGCCGCGGGACTGACCGCCGTGCCGGCGCCGCGCGTGCTGGTCACCACGCCGGTGCACCTGCGTGCGCTGGTCGAATCCGGCGTGACGCTGCCACCGCTGGCGGCGATGCTGTCGGCCACCGCGCCGATGCCGCAGGAGCTGGCGGCGCGTGCCGAACAGCGCTACGGCGCGCCGCTGGTGGAGGTGTTCGGCTCGACCGAGACCTGCGTGTTCGCTACCCGGCAACCCACCGCGGGGGAGCTGTGGCAGCTCTACGACGGGGTCAGACTGCACCCGCAGCCGGATGGCACCCAGGTGCAGGCGCCGCAGTTGGCCACACCGGTGGTACTGGCCGACCTGGTCACCCTGCACGAGGACGGTCGCGCCTTCCGCCTGTGCGGCCGGCATGCCGACCTGCTGGAGATCGCCGGCAAGCGCGCCTCGCTCGGTGATCTGACGCGTCGCCTGCTGGCCATTCCCGGCGTGCACGACGGCGTGGTGCTGCAGCTGGACGAGCCCGACGCCGGCGGCGTGCGCCGTATCGCCGCGCTCGCGGTGGCACCGGGCATGACCGAGGCGCACATCCTCGACGCCCTGCGCGGGGCGATGGATCCGCTGTTCCTGCCGCGCCCGCTGCGTCTGGTCGAGGACCTGCCCCGCAACGAGACCGGCAAGCTGCCGCGCGCCGCGCTGCTGGCGCTGCTCGCCGGCCGCGACTGATACGGCCGATCGCACGGCGGCCAGCCGCTACAATGCGCGTTTGCGCCGGCGGCGCCCCCACGCATCTCGGAGTTCGGCATGAAGGTCCTGGTCATCGGCAACGGCGGTCGCGAGCACGCGCTGGCGTGGAAGCTCAAGCAGTCGCCGCGGGTGGACGAGGTGATCGTGGCGCCGGGCAATGCCGGTACCGCGCGTGAGCGCGGGGTGCGCAATGCCGACGTGGCGGCCAGCGACATCGCCGGATTGCTGGCGTTGGCCAAGGCCGAGAAGGTCGGGCTGACCGTGGTCGGCCCCGAGGTGCCGCTGGTGGCCGGCGTGGTCGACAAGTTCCGCGCCGCCGGCCTGCGTATCTTCGGTCCGCGCGCGATCGCCGCGCAGCTCGAGGGCTCCAAGGCCTTCGCCAAGGACTTCCTGCTCCGCCACAACATTCCCACCGCCCGCTACGCGGTGTTCACCGAACTCGACCGCGCGCTGGCCTACGTGCGTGAACATGGCGCGCCGATCGTGATCAAGGCCGACGGCCTGGCTGCCGGCAAGGGCGTGGTGGTTGCGCTGACCCTGGCCGATGCCGAACTGGCGCTGCACGACATGCTCGGCGCACACGCCTTCGGCGACGCCTCGGCGCGGGTGGTGATCGAGGAGTTCCTGGAGGGCGAGGAAGCCAGTTACATCGTGATGAGCGACGGCAGCCACGCGCTGCCGATGGCCTCCAGCCAGGACCACAAGCGCCGCGACGACAACGACCTGGGTCCCAACACCGGCGGCATGGGCGCGTACTCGCCCGCGCCGGTGGTCACGCCCGAGGTGGAGAAGCGCATCCTCGCGCAGGTGATCGAGCCGACCCTGCGCGGCATGGCGGCCGAGGGCGCGCCGTTCATCGGTTTCCTCTACGCCGGCCTGATGATCGACAAGGCGGGCAACCCAAGGGTGATCGAGTTCAATGTGCGCTTCGGCGACCCGGAGACCCAGCCGATCATGATGCGGCTGAAGTCCGATCTGGTGGATCTGGTCGACGCCGCGCTCGACGGCGAGCTGCACCACATCCGCGCGCAGTGGGATCCGCGGCCCTCGATCGGCGTGGTGATGGCGGCCGGCGGCTATCCGGGCAAGGTGCGCAGCGGCGATGCCATCGAGGGCCTGGATGCACCGGCGGCGGCCGACACCAAGGTGTTCCATGCCGGCACACGGCTCGACGCCGACGGCCGCGTGGTCACCGCCGGCGGCCGGGTGCTGACCGTATGCGCGCTGGGCAAGGACATCGCCGACGCCCGCGAGCGGGCCTACGCCGCCGTGGCGGGCATCCGCTGGGAGGGGGCTTTCTGCCGCCGCGACATCGCGCATCGGGCGCTGCATCGCCGCTGAGCGATCCGTCGCGGAGGCGGGCAGGCTTTCACGCTAGGCTAGGCGCCGCCATCCCCCGGACGGAACCTGCATGAGCCAATTCGCCCTGCTCGGCCGCCGGCGCTTCGCGCCGTTCTTCTGGACCCAGGCGCTGGGCGCGTTCAACGACAACGCGTTCCGCAACGCGCTGCTGATGCTGGTCGCGTTCCAGATGGGCCTGGACGAGCACCGGGCGGCGATCTACACCAACTTCGCGCCGGCGCTGTTCATCCTGCCGTTCTTCCTGTTTTCCGCCTCGGCCGGTCAGCTGGCGGAGAAGTTCGAGAAGACCCGCATCATCCGCTGGGTGAAGCTGTTCGAGATCGCGGCGATGACGGTGGCGGCGATCGGCTTCGTCACCCACCACGTCGCGCTGCTGCTGGTCGTGCTGTTCATGATGGGCATGCACTCGACGGTGTTCGGGCCGATCAAGTACGCGATCCTGCCGCAGGCGCTCAAGCCCGCCGAGCTGGTCGGTGGCAACGGGCTGGTGGAAATGGGCACCCAGCTGGCGATGCTGGTCGGCATGATCGCCGGCAACAGCCTGATGCGCATCGCCGGGATCGGACCGTGGCTGGCCTCGGGTGCGACGATCGCGATCGCTCTGGCCGGTTATCTGGCCAGCCGGGCCATTCCGCCGGCACCGGCCACCGCGCCGGAGTTGAAGTTCCATTGGAATCCGTACGTGGAGACGGCCCGCGTGCTGCGCCTCACCCACGCCGACCGCGCGGTGTGGAACGCGGTGCTGGGCATCTCCTGGTTCTGGTTCTTCGGCACCGTGCTGATCGCGCAGCTGCCGATCTACACGCGCGAGACGCTGGGCGGCAACGACACCGTCTACACCCTCGTGCTGACGCTGTTCTCGGTGGGCAGCGGCATCGGCGCGCTGCTGTGCGAGCGGATGTCCGGCAAACGGGTGGAGATCGGCCTGGTGCCGCTGGGTGCGTTCGGGCTCACCGTATTCGGCGTCGACCTGTACCTGGCGCGGCACGGCATCGCCGCCGCGCAGGGGCAGGACTGGCTGGCCTTCCTGCGCAGCACCGGCAGCCTGCGGCTGGTGCTCGACCTGACCCTGATCGGCGTGTTCGCCGGCCTCTACGTGGTGCCGCTGTTCGCCTTCGTGCAGGCGCGCGCGCCGCGCGAGCAACTGTCGCGGATCATCTCCGGCAACAACATCATGAACGCGCTGCTGATCGTCTCGGCGGCAGGCTTCGGTCTGGGGCTCGGGGCGCTGGGGCTGGACGCGGCGCAGATCTTCCTGGCCGCGGCGCTGCTGAATATCGTCGTGGCGGCGTACATCTTCACCCTGGTGCCCGAGTTCATCATGCGCTTCGTCACCTGGGTGCTGGTGAACACGCTGTACCGGGTGCGCGTGGACGGGATGCAGCAGGTGCCCGAAGAGGGGCCGGCGCTGCTGGTCTGCAACCACGTCAGCTTCATGGATCCGCTGCTGCTGATGGCGAACGTGCGCCGGCCGGTGCGCTTCGTCATGTACTACCGGATCTTCAACGTGCCGCTGCTGCGCTGGCTGTTCCGCACGGCGAAGGCGATTCCGATTGCCGGGCAGAAAGAGGATCCGGCGGTGCTGGGCGCCGCCTACGAGGCGATCGACGCGGCACTCGCCGATGGCGAGCTGGTGTGCATCTTCCCCGAAGGCGGGCTGACCCGCGACGGTGCAATCGCACCGTTCCGTCCGGGCGTGGAGAAGATCCTCGCCCGCCGGCCGGTACCGGTGGTGTCGATGGCGCTGCGCGGCCTGTGGGGCAGCGTGTGGAGCCGCCGCGATTCGATGCTGGGGCGCTCGCGCCTGCCGCGCCGGTTCCGCGCCCGGGTGGAGCTGGTGGTGGATGCGCCGATTCCGCCGGATCAGGCGACCGCGTCGGTGCTGGAGACGCGCGTGCGCGAATTGCGCGGCGACTTGGCGTAGGAGCTCGCTCGCGGGCGATGCCTTTCGCTTCGAATCGATATCAAAGCCAACAGCATCGCCCGCGAGCGGGCTCCTGCGGGAGGCGCGCTCAGGCCAGCCAGCCGCCCATCACCACCAGCGCGACCACGCTCATCCACGCCACCAGCGCGCGCAGGAAGGCGCTGCGCATCCGCACCAGTTCGAGCAGCGGATCGCTGCGTTCCTCGGCGTAGCCGTCGCCGGCCTCGATCTCCACCACGATGTCGGCGCAGGCCGCGTCGGCGAGGAAACGGGGCTCCTCGCGATACCAGTGACCACGGCCCGCGCTCGTCCGCCACCGGTTCCATGCACCCATCACCGCGTCCCAGTGCCCGACGATGGCCAGCGTGAACACCAGCAGATGGGCCGGTATCCAGTCCAGCGCATTGCCCATGCGCCGTGCGGCCTCCCGGCTGGCGTCATCCAGTCCGAGGGACTCATCCCGTCCCAGCCGGCGCGCCAGATAGTAGATCAGCGCACCGGCCGGTCCGAACAGGAAAAACCACAGCAGCACGCCGAACCGCCGGCGCAGTGCGGCGAATGCGATCGCCTCCCCCAGGCCCCGGGCGCTCCAGCTGACGCGCTCTCCGTCCTCCGAGAGGGCTTGCGCGGCGGATTCCCGTGCAGGGCGATCCGGCGCGCCGAGGATGCCTTCCAGATCGCCCTCGAAGGCGCGCGGTCCAAAGCACAGCAGCAGCATCGCCACGCCGAACGCCAGGCGCGCCAGGTCTCCCAGCCAGGCCTGGCGGAGCGCCGCCGCGATCACCAGCGCGAGGACCACCGGCACTCCCGCCAGCACGGCCACGCGGCCGGGACCGCGAAGGTCACCCAGCGCGAGGCTCCAGCGCCGCAACAGCCCGTCGACGTGCCATCGCGCCAGCCTGGGCAGCAGATGCAGAAGGCCCAGTGCGAGCAGGGCAGCGAGCAGCCGGATGGCCATGCGGAAACTCCAACGGGCACAGGCCCGCCATTGTATGCGAGCCGCTCAGCGATGGCGGGCGATCAGCGCGTCCAGTTCCAGTCCGTCGCGCTCGTGCAGCCAGTGGGCGAGCAGCTGGTAGGAGACCGAGAGCTTCGGCGGCGCGGCGAAGCTGCCATCGGCCAGGCCCTGCTCGATCTGCGCCGGGGTGAACCAGCGCGCGTCCTCCAGCTCGCCGTCGCGTAACTGGATGCGGCGGTCATGGGCCGTCGCGGTGAAGCCGATCATCAGCGAGGCCGGCAGCGGCCAGGGCTGCGAGGAGTGATAGCTCACCCGGTCGACGCGCACACCGGCCTCCTCGGCCACCTCGCGCCGTACCGCGTCCTCCAGCGATTCGCCGGGCTCCACGAAGCCCGCCAGCGTGGAATAGCGGCCGGCGGGCCAGCTCGCCTGGCGACCGAGCAGGCAGGCGCCATCATGCTCGACGATCACGATGATCGCCGCGTCGGTGCGTGGGAAATGCAGCTTGCCGCAGGCAACGCACTTTGCGCGGTGACCGGACGACACCAGATTCAGGAGTCCGCCGCAGGCATGGCAATGGCGCATCTCGCGTTGCCAGTGCGCCAGACCCTTGGCGTAGGCGAACAGGCCCGCTTCGTGTGCCGGCAGGCGCAGCCCGGCCTCGCGCAGGCCCAGTGCCCGTGCGTCGAGCAAGGTTGCAAGCGCCTCGCTCCGCGCCGGCTCGGGCACGTCGATGAGGAAATAGGTGTGTGATTCACCCACTCCCAGCAGTGAGGCCGGGGTCCCGGGCAGCAAGGCCTCGCGCTCGCCTGCGTCAAGCCAGCGCAGCGCGTCGCCTTCGGCATCCACAAACGCCTGCTGTCCGGCATCGAGCACCAGAAACCTGGCCATGTCGCCGCGCGCCTGGGCGGCAATCCACTCCGGCTCGTCGCGGCGCTCGGCCGCGCGGTCGAGCACCAGGCTGAGTCCGCTGAAGGTATTCATGCCTGTCCGGGCGCGACGGTGGCCCGGATCAGACCGAAAACGACGACCCGCATCCGCAGGTGGTCTTGGCGTTCGGGTTGCGGATGACGAACTGCGAACCGGAAAGATTTTCGGCGTAGTCGATCTCGGCACCGGTGAGGTATTGCAGTGACAGCGGATCGACCAGCAGGGTCACGCCCTCGCGCTCGAGGGCGAGATCGTCCTCGGCCCGGGCCTCGTCGAAAGTGAAGCCGTACTGGAAGCCCGAACAGCCGCCGCCGCTGATGTAGACGCGCAGCTTGAGGTCCGGGTTGCCCTCTTCCCGGATCAGCTCATGCACCTTGCGCGCAGCGGCCTCGGTGAACACGAGAGGAGCCTGGGCGCTTCGATAGTCGGGGAAGGCAACGATGGTTTCCATGACTGCTGCATATGAGGCGGACGGGACCGGACCTCAAGCATACCGCGTTCACGCCGAGGCGGATGCCGCGTCGGCGGGCTCGTCGGCGGCCCCGTCCGGGCGCGGAGCGGCCAGTTCGCGCGGGACGTCGGCGCCGACGTGGACCATCCGCCCGTTGACCTGGGCACCGGCGGCCATTTCCAGCAGGCGGTAGTGCACGTCGCCGGAGATGCAGGCCTGTGCGGCGAGTTCCAGCCGCACGTCGCTGAGCAGGTTGCCATCGATGCGTCCGTTGATGACGGCATGTGGCACGCGCACCTCGCCGATCACCTGGCCGTGTTCGCTCACCGTCAGCACGGCATCGTCGACCTCCGCGACGATCGCGCCCTCGATACAGCCGTCCAGGTGGAGTGCACCGGTGAAATGCAGGTCGCCGCGGATGATCGTCCCGCGCGCGATCAGGCTCGTCTCGTGGCTGGGCGCGTCGCGCCCGGCGCGTTTACGGTTGAGCATCGCTGTCCCCTCTGGTGCTGGTGATGGTGCCGTTCAGCGCGTCGTTCCACGCCACCGCGCGCTCGGCGGCGGTCCCCTGGTCAGGGCTTGCATGGATGCGCAGCCGCGTGGGCCGGAAACCGGCGGGCAACACGAACGTGGCGTGGAGCTGCTGGAAGTAGCGGAAGTGAAAGGGTAGCCCGTCCTTCTGGGCGTTATCGCCAAGTGCGTCCCAGCTCAGCTGCTGGACCTGGTCGTGGCTCAGGCCTTCGACCGTGATTGTCACCTTGCCGTCGATCTGGTCGCCGCGGCGCAGGTTCTGGGTCAGGCTCAAGGTCACGTTCCACGCGTTCGAACGTGCAACCGGCTGCACCCTGACCTCCTGGATCCGCAGCCCCTGCCGCTGGCCATCGCCGCCGACCAGCCGGGTATAGAAGCCCAGGTCAGCCCGCAGTCCGCTGATCTGCTCCTCGCGTTCGGCCATCGAGCGTTGCAGCGACCGCATGGCGACGTCCGCCACCTGCTGCGATCGCTGCAGGTCGGCGACCCGCTGCTTCAGCTGTTCGTTCTCCGTCCGCAGCTCCTTCACCTGGCTCCGATGCCCGGTGGCGATCGGCAGTTGCATCGGGGACTGGCCAAGCCAGAAGCCAAGTGCCCCGGCGGCGGCGACGCTCAGTGGCCAGGCCGCGATCAGCCAGCGACGGTGCCGTCGCTGCCGTGCTGCGTCGTGGGTCTGCACGACGAGTCGCGGTGGCGGTCGAGGCGGCATGCAAAGCTCCGGGCAAAGCGAGGGGTATAGCCGCCATGCGATGGAAGCGTCAAGGAAGAGCCGGACCAGGTGGCCGCGCGCCGTGCCCCCGTCGGCGCGGCTCAGGCGGCCGCGCGCCCCTTCCCCTGGCCGGGTGTGCCACCCACCGGAGGACCGCCGATCTGGACGCTGAGCAAGGTCTCCACCAGCGGGGCGAAGTGGCGCAGGGCGCGCTCGTAGACTCCGCGCTTGAAGTTCACCACGTGCGCGGCCGGGTACCAGAAGTCCACCCAGCGCCACAGGTCGAACTCGGGCTTGTCGCAGGCGTCGAGCCGGAGCGCGTCCTCGCCACCGACCAGTCTGAGCAGGAACCACACCTGCTTCTGCCCGATGCAGGTTGGCCGCTGTTGATGTCGCACGTAGCGATGCGGCAGGCGATAGCGCAACCAGCCGCGGGTGGAGCCGATCACTTCGACGTGCTCGGGTGCGAGGCCGGTTTCCTCCTGCAGCTCGCGGTACATCGCCTCGAGCGGAGTTTCGTCGCTGCGCATGCCGCCCTGGGGAAACTGCCATCCATCGCGGCTGACGCGGCGCGCCCAGAACAGGCGACCGTCTCCGTTCAGCAGCACGATGCCCACGTTCGGACGATAGCCATCCACATCGATCATGTCGTCTCCAGGAACATGCCTTGCGCCACCGCTGGCGGACCACTGCAGGGCGGGCATGATCGGCAACGATTCAACCACAGCGCAGAAACGGGCAGCAAGCCGGCACGGGCTTGAACAGGGGCGGCGGGGCCATTAAACTGCCGCGCCCCGCCGGAAGGAACCGGTCGGCGGGGCCTTCTCGTGGCTATGTAGCTCAGCCGGTTAGAGCACAGCACTCATAATGCTGGGGTCGGTGGTTCGAGTCCACCCATAGCCACCAATCTCTTCTAACTCTTTGAAGAGACTAAATTTCCTAGCGTTTCTGCACCGTTTTGGCTAATCGCTACAGCGAGTGCTCAGCAAGTGCTACAGCGCAGAGGAAATTCTTTTACTTCCCGCATCGTCGTCCCGCGTGATCTCCAGGCGCTCCTGGGGCGAGCGGAGATCACTCGCAGCCTCCGAACGGCTGATCTTCGGGAAGCCAACCGACGACGATTGCTTTGGGAGCCCCATATCGGCACCCTCCTCGGCCTTTTGCGCAAGAACGGCCGATTCATGACCAAGGACCAACTGGACGCGCTCACCAGGCAGTACCTCATCGCGTCCTTCGACGAGATTGAAGCGCGTCTGGCGCTGGACTGGACGCCGGGTGGCCTGGAGGAATACTCCTTCCAGCTCAACGAGAAGTGCCACGACCTCGCTGGTTCGCTCGCTGAGCTCGATCTGAGGCAGACCCTTCCCGTCGCGCGTCAGCTCGCTCCTGAGGCGTCTGAGACGGATCTACGGGTACTGGCCAGACGGGTGCTGGAGGCTCAGCTCACGGCTACCAAAGCCGAGCTGCGGGTGCTCTGCGGCGAACCGCTCAGGCATCCGCGTCATCGCTCCTTGCCGCTGGAGACGGCGACTGAGGCCGCTCCCAAGATGACCCCGAAGGTGTCCGAGATCGCGTCCATGTATGCCGAGGAGCGGATCGCTCAAGGAAAGTGGTCTGCTCGGACGGCGGCCCAGGGGCGCAGCATTCTCCAGATGATCGCGCTGTTGCTTGGCGATCCACCGGTGGCCGAGGTCACCAAGGACGCCATCCGACGCCTGGGCCTGGAGATCGTCAAACTGCCGGCCAACATGAGCAAGAAGTACCCGGGCCTAAGCCCTCGCCAAGTTCTTGATCACCTTGGTGATCAAGAGGTGCCTCGGCTGGAATCCCGGAGCGTCAACAAGATCTATCAGCACGTGCGGACCATCTTCCGGTGGGCGCAGGAGCACGACCACATCACCCAAAGCCCGGCCACCGTCCTCCGTGATGTGGAGGAAGGGCGTGCCCAGGACGCCCGGAAGGTCTTTGATGACGGCGACATCCAGGCGTTGTTCGCCTATATCGCCGGTTCACCTCGCGAGCCCTACGGTGTCTGGATTCCTCGAATCATGGCGTACACGGGCTGTCGCATGGGCGAGGCTGCTCAACTTCGGAGGGTTGATGTCCGCCAGGACCAGGGGGTCTGGGTGTTCGACTTCAACGAGGAGTCCGAACAAAAGACCCTCAAGACCGACAGCAGTCAGCGCCTCGTCCCTATCCACCCGCGTTTGCTGGAGCTTGGGCTGGTTGACTTCGTGAAGGGCTGCGAGGGCGAGTTCATGTTCCCGGAGCGTGTCCGGTTCACCGATAAGGCCACCCGGGGTAACGTCGACAGACTATCGAAGCAACTGAACCGCTGGTTGCGCCAGGCTGGCGTGTCTGACAAGCGCAAGACGTTCCAGAGTTTCCGAGGCACGATGGCCACACGGCTGAAAGACCTTGGTATCCCGGAATACCAGATCGCGGAGATCCTGGGGCACGAGAACGACAACATCACGACGGGCCGCTACGGGAAGCGGACTGACCTGGGGACGCTCGCAGCAGCAATCGGCCGCCTTCAGCTTCCCGTGTGATGCTGCGTCCGTCGCTCGATAAGCCAGAAGTAGCCATAGCGCACTAGCGCTCCGCATCTGTGGAATTCAGAGCGGACGAGGTTCGCATTGGCCTCCAGCAGAGCGTCGACGCTTACAGCACATAAGCGCGTTACGATCGGGAAGCAACTGGCGATGCTCGCGATATGAGGCAGCTATCGGGGGGCTGCGTATGTTTGGCTGGTTTAAGCGACGAAAGAATCGAGTCCTAGGCCGTGCCCTGGGCATGGCAGCAGTTGGCCGCATGGCTACAGCTTGCGCCTTGCAGGATCACTTCCGGGAGCAGGGGGAGGACGAAGCTGCTGCGGCGAAGCGAGCGGCAGCGATCTCCAACTGGACCTTCGATGGGACGCTGGGCGTGCAGCCAGAGAGCCCGTTCACCAAGGAAGAGGCTGCAGCCATAGCTGAAGCCTGGCTTCTCATCAATCCGGGCTTCCAGGAGCTCGCCGTCCAAACGGCCCGCATGGAGGCGGTAGCCAAGTTCGGCCTTGATGATGGTCGAGTTACGGAGCCAGCCCCTGTGCTTGCCTGGTTTGGGAAGAGCTATCCCCGAGCACCGTCGCCAGAGTCCTACCCCGGCCTTGTGACCCGCCAAATCCAGACGCTTTCGGAGGAAGCTCAGGCGAGTCTGCGACGCTGGATGAATTCTAAGAGGCGCTGATCAGCATGCCTGGCTCAGGGATCTGTGTGCCGGGCTTCTGCTGCGATAGAAGACGCGTCCAGGCCGTCACACGCGGCAGCCAAGGAGTCCCCCAGCATCCGAAGGACGCGTCCCCGGCTGACCGGATGCTTGTGCAGCTCTGTCGATTCCACGGTCCCATCGGGGAGGACTCTCTCCCATCGCTTGTGGGTGCCTCCGGCCATGCGATGGAGCAGCTTGGCCGCTTGAACTCTTCGGTACTCCTCGTGCCTGTCTGGCTGGGGGTCGTCTGCCACCCGAAGCAGAACGGCGAGCCAAGCAGCGACGACGAGCATCGGATGGACCTCCTTCACTCGCAGTCTCGCCCAGATAGCCCGCGCACGATCTCGCGGGGGGCGACCAGCTAACCGGAACGCCTCCACGGGCGCCCCGGCGTTCGCGTAGAGCCCACGGATACTCGCGATGGCTCGCTGCACCAGTGGGAGGTCCTCGTGGCTCTGAAGCCAGCGCAGGGCGGTCTGCCGGTAGGGCCGCAGTTCCTGGCTTCGGTAACTACTCTTCACGTAACTTCCGTGTCTGCGGTAGTGCTCGATGTGCTGCCGGCAGTACAGCCGATTCAGGCCTTCGCCCTTGTCAGCGGTGGTTCGGTTCGCGCACGGATAGACCCGGCATCGCTCGTAGGCATCCTGGGGCGAGGCAATGCGGTGGTGGAGTGCAGCCAGTCTCTGCTGGCGATTCGGTGCGGTCATAAGAGTTTCATCGCTTACGCCCCCTACCTATGGGGAGGCTGAGGTGATTACTGTGGATGTCCTGGCAGAGCCTTGTTCTGTCTCTTCCTCAGCAAGTCCTTGTTGGTCTCTCTTCCATATCCACCACACCAGCGACACCTGTGATCTCCAAGAAGGCCTCCTCCATGATTCCCTTGGCCACCTCCTTGGCGGAGACCGGTACTAGGACGCAATCGTGAATGGGCAGTGCCACGATTCCCAGCCCCTTTAACTGCAGCAGTGTCCTGATCAGGATCTCGCTTTCCTGGTACATGAATCGAAGTCCTGCCCCAGTGCCGAACAGCGGCTCGATAGGCGCGTGGTGGCGAGCAATGGCTCTGTAGACCCGCTCGAACTTCCAACCGCGCGGCATTTGTCCCCGAGTGTTCTGGGGAAACCGAGTCCGCTCGCTGCCCGCACTGAGCAACGCATTGAGAATTTGCTTGGTCTCGCTCCGGTACGGATGTAGGCCAGGCACCTCGTAGAGATCGCCTGTGGGCGGCTCTGCCCCCATCTGGGCATAGGCCATGCGCATGGCCGATTGCGCGAAGTCCAGAGAGGCGATGGGCTCCCCCTGGATCGAGATACTGGTGAGTCGGTCGCTGCCCGAGGCCCGCTGCCAGAACCCACCTTCCAATCGCCCGCCCAGTTCAAGCGAACCATCGTTGAAGATGCGTCTGAGAAACCTCTGGCTGTGATCGAGCTTCCCCGACCCCTCCCAGCTGAGATCTGCTGCCGCGAGCCAGGCATTGATCGTCTGCATCTGCCCGCGCAGCCGCTCGACTTCCGGACTATCGGGCAGCGGCAGCTTGTCTCCTTTGAGTACTACCTTGCCGGCGATGAACCTCTTCGTCTTCGGTCCCCTCAGCTCAAGTGGCTCGCCGAGGAACTGCGGATCGCGACCGAAGCAGTCGAAGTCGACGTTCAGCTCGCCAATGCGGCGCTGCATGGTCGTGCCGGCTCGGATGGTCGTCCTCCTCCCCAGCGGATGCTGATCGCCCAACTGCATCTCCACCAACCCGCAGGCCGCGATCTGCTTCACGAGATCGGCGAACCGCTCAGTCATGAAGGGGGCGCGACGCCGGGCGGGGCTCAGGAGAGCTTTGGTGAGCTCCACAGTGAGCCAGCCACCAGGCGCGGCGAGGTGACGGTGGGCGAGGTCGCATACGAGGGCCGACACCGCGCGTTCGTGGATAGCTTGAGCGCTGGCCGTGCGCCTCCGATGGCGCTTCTGGCTGCTCTCAAGTTGGCTAATGACATCACCAACGAGCTGGCGGGCCTCTGGACGGAGTGGAATTCGGGATGGGTCGAACGCCCTGTCCCTCGGAACTGCATCGTGTGAGACGTACATGAGGTACCTAAAATCGACACCCCTCAGGCATGAGCACAGCAAGGGTCGGATAGAGGCGCAAGATCTTACAGTGGGCGGGCGGCTCTCACAGCGGAGGCTGGTAATCCTCTCTGTGACTAGCGCTCCGAATGGGGATGACAAGCCACCGAGCGGGCATTGGGACGGCCCTGGGCGAGCAACCTCAGGGCTCCAAGGTAAGACGGGCACCCATGGCCCTCGAACGGTAGACTGTGTCTTAGCCGGTGAGATCCGACGTCTGGATCATGGTGAGATACGGGGCACACAAGGCAGCGCATGAAGAAGACTCCGCAAAGGGCTGCGGCCCGTACTTACTCGCACAACGTCAAGCCTGAGGGGTCGGAAGAGAATCCCCCCCGTTTCACTGTGGTGGATCTCTTCGCCGGTGCGGGCGGTCTTTCGGAGGGGTTCCGGCAAGCCGGGTTCGAAGTGATCGCGGGTTCGGACAACGACCCGGATGCGATGGCTACCTATGCCGTTAACTTCCCGGAAGCTCAGGCGATCACCGGAGATTTAAGGCAGGCCGCTGTTAAACGGCGCATCTTGGCTGCTGCTAAGAGCGCGACAGTTCTGGTCGGTGGGCCGCCGTGCCAAGCCTTCTCGCAGGTGCGCAACCACTCCCGGATGATCGACGATCCCAGAAACGAGCTCTACAGGGAGTTCGTTCATGTCCTCAAGAAGTCGCGTCCGAAGGCGTTCGTCATGGAGAACGTCACGGGGATGGACCAGATG
>JAGWVM010000153.1 GCA_018970895.1 Lysobacteraceae bacterium
CCCGGCAGGGCGTCGACCTCGGCGCCGAGCATGCCGCAGACGCACAGGCGGCCGTCCTGCGCGTAGGTGGTGGCGAACAGCCGGACATAGGCCTTCAGCCGCACCATCGGATCGCGGCGGGCCACGTCGATGGCCGCCAGCGCCGACTCGAAGCGCTCGGTGTAGCGGCACGCGAGCGCGGCCACCAGGTCGGCCTTGGTGCGGAAGTGGTGGTGCACGCTGGGCTTGCGGATGCCCACCGCCTGCGCCAGGTCGTCGAAGGAGAAGCCGCCGTAGCCACGCTGCTGGATCAGCGCCTCGGCCACGTCCATCACCCGCGTCGCGGTGCCGGCTACCGCACTCACGCGGCGGCCTCGGCGTCGGTGATCAGGTGCCCGGTCTTCACCAGGATGATGCAGCCCTCGCGACTGAAGGGCTTGTGCTGGCTCAGGTGCGGGCTGCGGATCCAGCTGCCGGCCGGATAGCGGCCGTGCTCGTCCTCGAACGTGCCCTCCACCACCAGGATCTCCTCGCCGCCGTAGTGGCGGTGGGGATTGAAATACGTGTTCGGCGCCCAGCGCACCAGCGCGGTATGCGCGGTGCGGAAATCGTGCAGCGGCATCACCGACAGGCCCGGCACCAGCCCGGGAAGCCACGCCTCCTCGCCGGTGTGCACCACCACGCGGACGAGGTCGTCCGGGTCGAAGTAGCGCAGCTTCACGAACAGCACGCAGCCGGTGTCCGACCACGGCGCATGCGAGGAGCCGGGCGGGTTGCGAATGTAGCTGCCGGGGCCGTAGCGGCCGGTTTCGTCGCAGAACTCGCCGTCGAGCACGAACAGTTCCTCGCCCAGCGCGTGCACGTGGGTGTCGAAGCGCGAGCCGGGCGCGTAGCGGACGATGGACGTGGCACGCGCCACCTCGTCGCCGTCGCGCTCGAGCATCTTGCGCTCGACGCCGGCGGCGGGTGACGGCACCCAGTCCAGCGCGGAGGCGTCGACGACTTCCCGCCGGGACCAGTCGGAACGAAGTTGCATGATTGCCTACCTACCTATTGGAAGGTAGGCATGATGCCCGTGCATCCGGAAACGGGCAAGCAGGCGTAAATTGCCGAGTGTCTTGTCCATCAGCGTTTCACCGTATGCCCACGTTCCGGGCGAAACGCTGAGCGCCCGCCCGAGGAGCCTGCCCATGGTCCGCATCCTGAGCTTCGTCGCCTTCGCCGTCCTGGCTGTCGCCGGTCGTGGCGCCCACGCCGAGACCCTTCCCAACCGCCCGGTGCCGCAACTCGACCTGGACCGCTACCTGGGCCAGTGGCACGAGATCGCGCACCTGCCGATGTTCTTCCAGCGCCAGTGCATCGACACCATCACCGCGACCTATACCCGCCGCCCGGACGGCACCGTCAGTGTGCACAACGCCTGTCGCACCGCCAAGGGCATGGACGCGTCCGACGGCGTGGCGCGTCGCGTGGACGACCATTCCGGCGCGCTCAAGGTGCGCTTCGCCCCGGCGTGGCTGGGCTGGCTGCCGATGGTGTGGGCGGACTACTGGGTGGTGGAGCTGGACCCGGACTATCGCTGGGCCGTGGTCGGCAGCCCCAGCCGCAAGTACCTGTGGGTGCTGTCGCGCGAACCGCGCATGGACACGGCCACGTTCCGCGGCATCCGCGAGCGCGCCGCGGCCCGCGGTTATCCGGTCGACAAGCTGGTGATGGCCGCCCCGCTGGATTGACGGCGACTTGATCGGGCTTCCACGGGCATCCCGGCATGCTCGGCCTTTTTACGGAGCCTGCCGATGCCGGAGTGGCTGCACGTCCTCGCCCTTGTCTCGCTTGCCATCGCCGTGGCCTGTGCGGCCCTGATCGCCCTGGACATCGCGCTGGGCCGTCGCCAGCCGATGGCGATCATGAACCTGGTGTGGCCGATCACCGCGCTGTACGCCGGGCCGCTCGGCCTGTGGGCCTACGCGAGGATCGGCCGCGCACCCGGGCACGGAGGCCACGGCCACCACGGCGAGCGCCCCTTTGCGCAGAGCGTGATGCTGGCCGCCAGCCACTGCGGCAGCGGCTGCACGCTGGGCGACCTGACCGCCGAGAGCCTGCTGCTGGCATGGCCGTTCACCCTGTTCGGCAGCGCGCTGCTGACCGGATGGACGCTGGACTTCGTATTCGCCTTCGTCATCGGCATCGCGTTCCAGTACTTCACGATCAAGCCGATGGGCGAGATGTCCGCCCGCGAGGCCCTGCGGGCCGCGCTGAAGGCCGACACGCTCTCGCTGGTGTCCTGGCAGGTGGGCATGTACGGCTGGATGGCGATCGCCACCTTCGGCCTGTTCGGCGGCACGCTGGACAAGGCCGGACCGGTGTTCTGGTTCATGATGCAGATCGCGATGCTGGCGGGCTTCGCCACCGCCTGCCCGGTGAACGCGTGGCTGCTCAAGCGCGGCATCAAGCATCCGATGTAGCACCGGACCGCGTACCCGACGCAACTTCCCCCGAGCGGTTCCCATGCCCGAGCACCTGCCGCTGATCCACGGCCTCGATGGCCCCGCCCACGTGCTGGTGACCGGCGCCAGCCGCGGCATCGGGCTGGCGATCACCGACGCGCTGCTTGCCCATCCGCAGGTGGCCAGCGTGACCGCGGTCGCCCGCCATGCCTCCGGCAGTGCCGCGCTGGCGGGCCTCGCCGAAGCGGCACCCGGGCGGCTGCACCGCGCGGACGTCGACCTCACCGACGAGGCCGCGCTCGATGCCCTGGCCGACGCGCTGGCGACCCGGCATCCGTCGCTGGCGCTGGTGGTGAACGCGGCGGGCGTGCTGCACGGCGACGGCCTGCAGCCGGAGAAATCGGTGCGCGAGGTGCGCCGGACATCGCTGGAGCAGGTGTTCGCGCTCAACGCGTTCGCGCCGGTGCTGCTGGCCCGCGCCCTGCTGCCGCTGCTGGAGCGCGGCCCTGCGGTGTTCGCCTCGCTGTCGGCGCGGGTCGGCTCGATCGGCGACAACCGGCTCGGCGGCTGGTACGCCTATCGCGCCTCCAAGGCGGCGCAGAACCAGCTGATGAAAACGTTCGCGATCGAGTGGTCACGCCGCAACCGCCAGGGCTGCTGCCTGCTGCTGCATCCCGGGACGGTGGACACGGCGCTGTCCGCACCGTTCCAGAAGAACGTGCCGCCCGCGAAGTTGTTCGAGCCGGCGCGGGCGGCGAACCAGTTGCTGGCGATCATCGCCGGCGCCACGCCCGCCGACAGCGGGCGCTTCATCGCCTGGGACGGCCAGGACATCCCCTGGTGAAGGGACGTCCCGGCCGCGGCGCTCAGTGCGCCGTGGTCGCGGCCGCCGGCGCGGCGGCTTCCTTGTGCAGGCCGCTGCCGACCAGCCGCGCACGCAGGTCGCGCAGCTTGGCCTTCACCGCCGCCTCGTTCGCCGCACCGATGCGCACCATCGTGCGCTGTCCGATCGACAGCGACTGCAGCGACGGATCGGCGTAGGCAAAGCCTTCCTTGTAAGACACCACGGCCAGCGGGCCGGTCGGCTCCGGCGCGGCCAGCAGGTGGTCGATCACCGCGATCAGGCGATCGTTGAAGTACGCATGCGGGTAGCCCAGCTCGCGGTAGGCCTGCTGGAACAGCGGGTAGCTGTGCACGTACCAGTCCACCAGCGCCTGGCTGTCCATCGCCTGCATCGCCTTGACGTAGGGCGCGTAGCGCGCGGCGTTCGCCGCGTCGATGACCTTCTGGCCGTTCGCATCCTGCGTCTTCAGGCTGCCCCGGGCCGGATGCACGGGCAGGATGAACGGGCTGAGGTCCCGCCGCGGCAGCGCATCCACCGTGGCCACGATGCGCGGAATGATCGACTGATGCACCAGCCAGCTTCCGAGGTCGTCGCCCGGCGCCAGGGCGGAAAGCCCGGCGAGCACGCTGGCATCGCTGTCGTTCAGCGCCGGCAGCGGCGCGGTGCCGGCCGCGGCGGGGGCCGCCTGCGCCTGTTCGATCGGATGCTGGATGACCGGCGCGGTGCTGGCGGGCGCCGGCGCCGGCGCGCTTGCCGCGACCGGGGCGGGCTTGGCAACGTCGGCCTTGCGCGCGCGCTGCACCAGGAACCAGGCGGCGCCGGCGATCAGCACCAGGGCGATGACGGCGAAGACCCAGCCGCCGGTGGAAGAACGCTTGCTCATGGAATCGGACCTCTGGCTGTGACCCGCACCACTCGACCCGAAGCGGCGCGAATCGTTCATTTCAGTCACCCGGCATCCCGGCCGATAGCGGTGACGCATCTGTGCCGCCCGGCGCTTGCCACGCGCGGATCGATCGGCCGAAGCTTTTGTCCCGGGCTTGGGTTATCGTGGCAACGCGGGGGGGAGATCCACATGGTAGCAACGGGGAATCGTTAGAACATGGTCGAAGCCGCCGGTCACGCCGTCTTCGGCTACTACACGGCCGCCCTGGTGGCCACCGCCTGCATCGCCGTGGCGTCGAGCATCCAGTTCCTGATCATCGGACTGCGCCAGCAGCGCGAACGGCTGTACCTGTCCTACGCGATGCTCTGCCTGAGCATCGCCAGCCTGTCGTTCTTCAATGCCCTGCTGGGCCTCGCGCACGAGCAGGGCCAGGCGGTACGGATGCTGCGCGCGATGTGCAGTTCGGCTGCGGTGTCGTTCCCGTTCTTCTTCACTTTCGTCAGCAGCTACACCGGTCGGCCGCTGGGCAGGCGGCCCACGCTGGCGATCATCGGTACCGCGCTGGCCTTCACGCTCTACAACCAGTTCGCGCCCGGGACGATGTTCTATTCCCACGTCAGTGGCATGCAGTCGGCCGAGCTGCCGTGGGGCGAGTGGATCACCCGGGTGAACGGCGTGCCGTCGCCGGTCGGCTGGACCTTCCACCTGCTGACCTACATGGCCTTCGCCTGGGCCCTGCTGATGACCGCGCTGCAGTTCCGGCGAGGCGAACGTGCGCCCGCCGTGCTGCTCGGGCTTTGCCTGACCACCCAGTTCGCCGCCCTGCTGTGGGGCGACATCGTGATCGACCTGATGGGCATGCCCTACCCCTATCTGGATGCGTTCTCGTTCCTGCCGTTCGTGCTGCTGATGGGGCTGTCGATGGCCAGCCAGCTGCACCAGCGCACGCTGCAGCTCGAGCGCACCACGCGCGACCTGCGCGCGGAGGCCGATACCCGCCAGCGCGCCGAACTGACCCTGCGCCACCTCGCCTACCACGATCCGCTGACCGGCCTGCCGAACCGCCGCAGCGTGATGGACACCATGGCCGGCATGGCCGCCGAGGCCCGGCGCCTGCGCGGCACGTGCGCGGCGATGGTGATCGACCTGGACAACTTCAAGACCATCAACGACGCGCTCGGCCACCACGTCGGCGACCGCATGCTCGAGGCGGTGGCCGATCGACTGATGGCGGCGATGCCGTCGGAGTCGGCACTGGGCCGGCTCGGCGGCGACGAGTTCGTGGTGGTGGTCGGCCAGCTTCCGCCCGATGCCGGCGAGGCCGCGCTGCACGGGGAACGGCTGGCGCAGGACATCCGTGCGCGGCTGGCCGCTCCGGTCAACGTGGGCAGCCGCGTGCTGGCGATCGGCGCGAGCGTCGGCGTGGCGCTGTTCGACGGCCGCGACGGCGAACCGAACGACGTGATCCGTCGGGCGGACATCGCGCTGTATCGCGCCAAGGCCGCCGGCCGCAACGCGGTACGGCTGTTCGAGGCCGGCATGCAGGAAGCCGTGGACGAGCGGCTGGAGCTCGAGCGCGGACTGCGCGAGGCAGTCGAGCGCCTGGACGTCGCCCCTTCGTTCCAGCTGCACTTCCAGCCGCAGGTACGGATGGACGGCCGGCTGATGGGAGCCGAGGCGCTGCTGCGCTGGCAGCACCCCACGCTGGGCGACGTGTCGCCGGAGGTGTTCATCCCGATCGCCGAGGAGACCGGCCTGATCCACGCACTCGGTGCCTGGGTCGTGCGCCAGGCCTGTGGCCACGTGCGCGAATGGGACGCGCGCAGGGTCGATTTCGGCGAGCACCTGGCGGTCAACGTCAGCCCGTGGCAGCTCTCGCATCCCGGATTTGTCGACAGCATGGACCAGCTGGTGCGCGAGGTCGGCGTGCAACCCGGCCAGATCACCCTGGAGCTCACCGAAAGCGCGCTGCTGCAGGGCTTCGAATCGGCGCTGCAGACGATGTATGCGCTGGCCGGCATCGGTTTCCGGCTGTCGCTGGACGATTTCGGCACCGGCTATTCCTCGCTCGCCTACCTGAGCCAGCTGCCGCTGCACGAGCTGAAGATCGACCGCTCGTTCATCTGCGGCCTGCGCCCGGAATCACCCAGCCCGCTGGCCAGCTTCATCGTCGACGTGGGTCACCGGCTCGGCATGACCACGATCGCCGAAGGCGTGGAAAGCGAGAGCCAGCGCGCGACGCTGGCCGCACTCGGCTGCGATGGCGTGCAGGGCTACCTGATCTGCCCGCCGCTACCGTCCGACGCCTTCGTGCAATGGCTGGAGCGCCACGAACATGCGCGCCTGGCGATGCCGGCGCATCCGGCACACTGAGCCCACTCAGGCGGCGCTCGGGCCGACCTCCACGCGATTGCGCCCCGCCTGCTTCGCCACATAGAGCGCCTCGTCCGCTTCGTGCACGATGGCATGGGGATCCACGCCGGCCCGGCCGGCCCAGGCCAGGCCGAGGCTGATGGTCACATGCAGCGGGCGATCGGCCGGGCCGTGCACCAGCGCCGCCACCGCCTCGCGCATCGCGTCGACGCGCTGTCGCGCCTCGCGGGCGCCGATGCCCTCCATCACCATCAGCAGTTCCTCGCCACCGTAGCGACCGAGCTGGTCGTGCGGCCGCAACTGGCCCAGCAGGCTCTGCGCCACGGCACGCAGCACCTCGTCGCCGACCTGGTGACCGTAGCTGTCGTTGACGCGCTTGAAATGGTCCAGATCGATCAGCACCACGGCCACCCCGCGGCTGCGCCGGCGATCGTCGGACAGCACCGTGCCCAACTCCTCGAGGATAGCCCGGCGATTCAGCAGGCCGGTCAGCTCGTCGAACCGCGCCTGCACGTACAGCAGCGCCCGCGCCTGCTCCAGCTCGCCCTTCTCGCGGCGCAGCTCGTGGGTGCGCTCGCGCACCATCAGGTCGAGCCACAGGTTCCTGCGCAGCAGTGCGCGGACCCGCCAGCGCCAGGCCAGGACCACCAGCAAGGCGGCCACCAGTGCCCACAGCGAAAGCGCCCACCAGCGCCACCACCACGCCCGGTGCACGCGGAAGTCGAACGCGGCCACCGGCGAGACGGTACGCAGGTCGTCGTCGATGGACTGGATCTCGAAGCGATAGTCGCCGGCAGGCAGGGCCGACACCACGACCTCGTTGGCGCTGGTCTCGACCGGCCCGGCCCCGCT
>JAGWVM010000154.1 GCA_018970895.1 Lysobacteraceae bacterium
CGCCGCCTGCGGGCGGCGTTTTTCCGGTCGTGCCGGCAGTCGCCGACCTAGAGCCGATGCGACCAGGTGGCGGCATAGCACACCCAGTCGCCCGATTCGCTGCGCCACGCGCTCTCCACCCGGTAGACGCCGATGTCGGAAGGCAGCAGGCGGCCACCACTGGTCAGCGTCACCGTGAAGGTCGCCACGAAGCGGTCCCCGCGCGGCTCGACCGTGACCGGGCCCATCAGCACGTGGATCGTTTCGCCGCGCAGTTTTGCCAGGCGCAGCAGATCGACCAGCTGCCTGCGGTCGACCTCGCCGCGATTGCCGGTGAAGTCCTCGCCCAGGCGATCCCGGAACGCCCCTGCATCGACCGCCTCGGCCGCCTGCGCCGCTTCCGCCACCGCGCGCCGGACGGCCTCCTCGGCAGGCACCCGGTGGCACGCTGCAAACAGCGCGGAAACGGCGCCCAGGCACAGGACGAAGAGCAGTCGACGCAGGCTCATGCGGAAGGCTTCCGGGTCATTGCGGCGCGGCTTGCCGCTATACGCGAGCGTATGCTCCAATGCCGCGTCATGTCGATGACCGGTCGCGGCAGGCGGCCATCCGTATCCAGGAGCGCAGGGATCCCATGAGCAAAGAGCGTCCGTGGCTTGACCACTATCCGGAAGGCGTCCCCGCCGAGATCGACCTGGGTGCCTACGCGTCGGTCGTCGCGGTGCTCGAGGAAGCGTTCGGCAAGTTCCGGGATCGGCCGGCCTTCGCCAGCTTCGGCAAGCAGCTCAGCTACGGCGAGATCGACGCGATGAGCGCGAAATTCGCCGGCTACCTCGCCGGCGAGCTCAAGCTCGCCAAGGGCGACCGCATCGCCATCATGATGCCCAACGTGCTGCAGTATCCGATCGCCTTGTTCGGCGCGCTGCGCGCAGGCCTGGTGGTGGTCAACACCAACCCGCTCTACACCGCGCGCGAGCTCAAGCACCAGCTGGAGGATTCCGGGGCCAAGGCGATCGTGGTGCTGGACAACTTCGCTGCAACGGTGCAGCAGGTGGTCGCCGACACCCACGTCCGGCACATCGTCACCACCGGCGTCGGCGACCTGCTGGGCGGCCTGAAGGGCATGCTGGTCAACGCGGTCGCCAAGCACCTCAAGAAGATGGTGCCGGAGTACGACCTGCCGCAGGCCGTACGCTTCAACGACGCCCTGTCGCGCGGCGCGGCGCATCCGCTGCCGGCCGTCGCGCTTGGCCACGACGACCTCGCGTTCCTGCAGTACACCGGCGGCACGACGGGCGTGGCCAAGGGCGCCATGCTCAGCCACGGCAACATGGTGGCCAACATGCTTCAGGCCGGCACCTGGATCGGCCGCAACGCGCGGGAGGGCGAAGAGGTCATCATCACTGCCCTGCCGCTGTATCACATCTTCTCGCTGACGGCGAACGGCCTGGTGTTCATGCGGCTGGGCGGCCTGAACTGGCTGATCACCAATCCGCGCGACATGCCCGGTTTCGTCGAGGAGCTCAAGAAATCCCGCTTCACCGCGCTGACCGGTGTCAACACGCTGTTCAACGGTCTGCTCAACACGCCCGGATTCGCCGAAGTGGATTTCTCGCGCCTGCACCTGACGCTCGGCGGCGGCATGGCGGTGCAGCGCGCGGTGGCCGAGCGCTGGAAGAAAGTCACCGGCTGCACCCTGGTCGAAGCCTATGGCCTGACCGAGACTTCGCCGGCAGCGTGCATCAACCCGCTCGATCTCAAGGCCTACAACGGCTCGATCGGCCTGCCGATCCCGTCCACCGAAGTGGCGATCTGGTCGGAGGAAAACCAGCCGCTGCCGATGGGCGAGGTCGGGGAGCTGATGGTGCGCGGCCCGCAGGTGATGCAGGGTTACTGGCAGCGGCCTGAGGAGACGGCCAAGGTGCTGGAGGACAGCGGGTGGCTGCACACCGGCGACATCGCGAAGATGGACGCCAACGGTTATTTCTACATCGTCGACCGCAAGAAAGACATGATCCTGGTGTCCGGCTTCAACGTGTATCCGAACGAAGTCGAGGACACGGTGATGCAGCATCCGGGCGTGTCCGAGGTCGCCGCCGTTGGCGTGCCGGACGAGCACTCCGGCGAGGTGGTGAAGATCTTCGTCGTGCGCAAGGACCCGGCACTGACTGCCGACGCGCTGAAGGAGTTCTGCCGCGAGAACCTCACCGGCTACAAGCGCCCGAAATACATCGAGTTCCGCAGCGACCTGCCAAAGAGCAACGTCGGCAAGATCCTGCGACGCGAACTCCGGGACGACAAGAAACCCGCTGTCGCCCACTGATCGGAGTGGCCGCTACGGCATGCGAAAACGCCCGCTTGATGCGGGCGTTTTCATGGGTGTGCCTCGCGGGTTCGCGCGCTCAGCGGTTCCACTGCTCCAGGATGTCCGCATAGCCGCCAAGCAGATTCCACAAGGGCACCTGCTTGTCCTCGGGAATCCTCGAATAGGCGTAGCCGACGTGATGGTCGGAGATCCGGGCGACCGTTGCCTCCAGGTGGATGTGCAGGTCGTTGCCGAAAATCATGTCCAGCACCCACGGCTCGCCCAGTTCGCCCTTCCACCCCAGCGGGCGCCGCACGAGCAGGCCGGTGGCGGACAGGTCGACGAGCTCGGTCGGGTGCGACTGGTCTCCGTGGCTCATGAGAACCGTGGTTTCGATCCGCATGCGGGCCGGCCGCAGGTATTCCTGTCCGGCGCCCACGGCATTTTTTTCTATGGCCATCATGCTCCCTCGCTTGCCCCGCCCCCGCGGGCCGTCCCGGCTGCCCGGGTTCGCTGTCGATCACGCACCGATGCACGGATCGTCGCCCCGAGCGATTCGTATTGGGGCACGAACGCAACGTCGCGACAAGCGTGACAAGCAAGTGACATGCCATAAATTCCCGCACTGCGCCGCCGTCGCCCCGCTCCCAAAGCTCGCGCCAGCCCGGTGTGCCCGGCGTGACGAGGATGGACAACCAGCGGCACATTGCGCCCTCGCGGAGCGGCCAGCCCGCCGGTCTCTGGACTTGCAGCCTGCCAGCCGCTACGCTCTGGACCATTCGTGGGGTTAAGACAGGGCGCCATCCTGCCGGCGAGGCAGTGGAGAGCGCCCCGAGAGCCACATCCGATGCTCTCAGCCGACCGACTGAACAAGCCGTAGCGTCCCCCGACGCGAAACGGAACGCGCGCCTCGACCGTGGCTCATATCCCGGACCGGACGCCCAGCGGTTGGTCGCGAATCGCCGCATGTTTCCCGGTGGAACACGCCGTCATTCGCGACCAAGGCAGCAGCCAGGCCCGGCATCGGCAACACAGGTTTTTCCAAGGCAGCGCGGCCATGCTGGCGTGCTGAAGTCCCGTATCCCGCGGCGCGAGTCGGCAGGGCGGGTCCGGTTCCAATCGTGTGCAGTCCCCGCGCGGCACGGCGGTGGCCCAACGACATGCATTGATGAGCACTGAGCCAAGCGAGCCTCAGACAACCAGCCAGCCTGACGTCTTCGCGTCGATGCCGCAGCAGCAGGAAATGCCGCTGGCGATCGTGCGGGGCGAGCCGATCCTGCAGATGCCGCAGGACCTGTACATCCCGCCGGACGCGCTGGAAGTCATCCTGGAAGCGTTCGAGGGTCCGCTGGACCTGCTGCTTTACCTGATTCGCCGGCAGAACCTGGACATCCTGGACATCCCGGTCGCCGAGATCACCCGCCAGTACATGGCCTACATCGAGCTGATGCGCGATGTGATGAGGCTGGAGCTGGCGGCCGAATACCTGCTGATGGCCGCCATCCTGGCCGAGATCAAGTCGCGGCTGCTGCTGCCGCGCCCCCCTGCCGAGGAAGGCCTGGAAGAGGATCCCCGCGCCGACCTGGTCCGCCGGCTGCAGGAGTACGAGCGGTTCAAGAAGGCCGCCGAGGACATCGACACCCTGCCCCGCGTGGAACGCGACACGGTGCCGGTGCAGGTGGACGCGGGCGAAAGGACTGTGATCCGCCTGCCGCCGCCGCTGGACCTGAAGGAAATGCTGCTTGCGCTCAAGGACGTGATGCACCGCGCGGAGCTGTTCGGCCACCACGCCATCAAGCGCGAGGCCCTCAGCGTCCGCCAGCGCATGGGCGAACTGCTCGGCAAGCTGGAAAGCGCCAGCTTCCAGCGCTTCGAGACCCTGTTCGACCCGACCGAGGGCCGCCTCGGCGTGGTGGTGACCTTCCTGGCCATGCTGGAGCTGGCCAAGGAGATGCTGATCGAGATCGTGCAGGAGGCGCCGCTGGCGCCGATCTACCTCCGGGCCAAGGCCGACGCGGGCGACTACCAGGACGCCACCGACGCCGACGCACCCAACGACGAATCCGCCGGAGAAGCCTCCGCCTATGAGTGACAACCAGGAACTCGCCAGCCCGGTCCGCGACGCCCCGGCTCGCCCGGAGCCGCCCGGCATCGCACAGCTCAAGCCGATCATCGAGGCCGCGCTGCTCGCGTCCGGCAACCCGCTCACCGTGCCGCAGCTGGTCGACCTGTTCGGCGAGGAGCACGAGGTGACCCGCGAGCTGGTCGCCCGCACGCTCGAGGCACTGGCCGGCGACTGCGAGGGCCGTGGCGTGGAGCTGCGGGAAGTCGCCTCGGGTTTCCGCTACCAGGTGAAGCAGGACGTGCACCCCTGGCTGTCGCGCATGTGGACAGAGCGACCCAGCCGCTATTCCCGCGCGCTGCTGGAGACGCTGGCGCTGATCGCCTACCGCCAGCCGATCACTCGCCCGGAAATCGAGCAGATCCGCGGCGTGGTGGTGTCTTCCAACATCATCAAGACGCTCGAGGAGCGCGACTGGATCCGCGTGGTCGGCCATCGCGACGTGCCGGGACGGCCCGCGCTGTTCGGCACCACCCGCGCGTTCCTCGACTACTTCAATCTGAAGTCGCTGGACGAACTGCCGCCGCTGTCGGAGATCCGCGACATGGAAGACCCGCAGCTGCGTTTCGAACCCGAGCCGCTGCCGGCACGGGTGGTGAAGGACCTGCCGATCGACCCGGACGCCGAGATCGACGCCGCTGCCGACCCGGACGCGGCCACTGATGACGACCTGGACACCGGCGGTGCCGATGACCTGGCCGCGGCAGCGCAACTGGCAGGCGCTCAAGCGGAAGCGCGCGATGCCGACGCCCGTGACCTCGAAACCGGCACCGGAGAACACCCCACGTCGGCCGCTGAGCACCGCGACGACGTCCATCCGGCCCCCAACGGGCTGGCCACCGAACCGACCACTGCCGACGAGGCAGCGATCCCCGCGGACGCCGATGACGGCGCCGCCGACAAGTATTCCTGAGGAGTCACGCGCATGACTGCGCCGCAGAAATCCCTACTTACCCTCAAGCGCTCCGCGAGCGCGGAAAATGAACCCGCTCTGGAAGAGCGCCTGCACAAGGTGCTGGCCAATGCCGGCCTCGGCTCGCGCCGGATGCTCGAGCAGCGCATCCAGGCCGGCGAAGTCGAACTGAACGGCCAGCCGGCCGCCATCGGCGCCAGCGTCCATGCCGGCGACCGCGTGGTGATCGACGGCAAGCAGTTTGTCGTCGCTACCGACAACCGCGACGAGACCGAGGTGCTGGTCTACCACAAGCCCGAAGGCGTGATGACCACGCGCGACGATCCGGAGGGCCGCCCCACCGTGTTCGAGGAGCTGCCGCGCCTGAAGGGTGCGCGCTGGGTCGCCGTGGGCCGGCTGGACATCAACACCACCGGCCTGCTGCTGCTCACCACCGACGGCGAGCTTGCCAACGCGCTGATGCATCCCAAGAGCGGGCTCGAGCGCGAGTACCTGTGCCGTGTCCATGGCGAAGTGCCCGACGAGATCATCGAGAAGCTCAAGGCCGGCGTGGAGCTCGAGGACGGCCCCGCCCGTTTCGACGACATCGCCATCATCAGCCGCGGCGGCAGCCACAGCTGGTTCCGCGTGGTGATCCGCGAGGGCCGCAACCGCGAGGTGCGCCGCCTGTGGGATTCGCAGGGCTTCCTGGTCAGCCGCCTGAAGCGCATCCGCTACGGCAACGTGCAGCTGCCGCGCGCCCTGCGCCGCGGCGATTGCGAGACGTTGGGCGAGGACGCCGTGAAAGAGCTGCGCAAGCTTACCGGGCTGGGCGCTCCCCAGCCGGTGCTGACGCTCAGCCCGGTGCTGCACCAGCGCCGTGCTCCCCGGCATGTCACCGAGTACCGACCTGAACGCGGCGCCGCGACCGCCTGGAGCAGCGCCGCCGCCGACGAAGCACGCGAACTGCGCGCATTCGACCGCATCCGTGACGAGCCGGCACGCGGCAAGGCACGCCGTCCCGGGCGTGAGGTGAACGGCAACGTGGCCCGCCCCGAGCGTCCCGGCAAGCCGCGCAAGGGCGGCAACCGGCGCGGCGTGGCGCCGGGCCAGGAACTGCCCTCGGTGCGCACCTGGTTCGCCGGCGAGACCCGCGACGGCAAGCCGGCCGGCGGCAGCCAGGACCGGCCCGGTGGCGCCAAGCGTCGCCGCGGTGGCGGTGGGGCCGGAGCGGCCGGCGGAGCAGCACCCTACAGCGGCTTCGGCGGCGAGAAGCGCGGCACCGGTGGTGGCAACCGTGGCAACAACGCCGGCAACCGCGGCAATGCAGGCAGTCGTGGCAGCACCGGCAACCGCGGCCCTCGTCCGGGCGGCAACAGCGGCGGCGGTCGCGGTGGCAAGCGCCCCGGCGGCAACCGCGGCGGCAACCACTGACGACTCGGAACCGCCCGCGGTTCCCGACGAAAAGCCGCCCGGGAGGGCGGCTTTTTCGTGGCGGCAGCTGCACCGTGCCGCGCAAACGCTACGGCTGCATGGCCCTGGCCTGATCAAGCCTTTCCCGATGCACGGTTCAATCCGGACTCGGCATCCATCCTCCCGAGGTCCGCGAGGCACCAGTCGCTCTTCACCGGATGCAACCCGCCCTGGTGCGGCGCCGGCGCCGGCGCGGGGTGCGGGGTGCGGGGTGCGGGGTGCGGTGTGCGGTGTGCGGTGTGCGGTGTGCGGTGTGCGGTGTGCGGGGTGCGGTGATCTTCCTGCCCCAAACCCGCCATGCCAAAGGGCGAACATCAGACGGCCAGTGTTTTGTGAACTGCGTCGTGTCTCCCGATGAATCAGCGAGCAGAAGTGGACCCTGCCCACAGGGGCGAGTGATACTCCAAAGGTCAGTGCGAGGATCGCGCCGACAACAGGAATACGCGTGGGAAACCGGATGGGTAAAGAGCGCGCGCCGTTTTCGCGGGCACCTCTCTTACTGCACCGCCCCGCCCATCAACATA
>JAGWVM010000020.1 GCA_018970895.1 Lysobacteraceae bacterium
GGCGGCGGCTCGCACCTTTCCCCTCGTCCTTGCGGCTCTCGGCCTTGATTTCATGGGTCTGAGACATGGTTTACACCTTGGGTTGGGAATGCCGCCTTGCGGCGGCAGGGTGACTTCCCCGCGACCAGGGAAGCCATTTATCTCTGCGCGGCGTCCATGCCGCGAAAAGCGCAGATCAAGACCGTCCATCCCGGACGGACATTTCAATCGTCAATCCACGTACAGCGAGCTCACCGACTCGCCGAAGGCGATGCGGCGGATCGTCTCGGCCAGCAGCTCGGCGACCGAGAGCTGGCGGATCTTCGCGCAGGCCTGCGCCTCGGGGCGCAGCGGCAGCGTGTTGGTGACCACCAGCTGGTCCAGCTGCGAGCCTTCCACGTTGCGGATCGCCGCGCCGGACAGCACCGGGTGCACGCAGTACGCCACCACCTTGCGCGCGCCGCGTTCCTTCAGCGCCGCGGCGGCCGCGCACAGCGTGCCGGCGGTATCGACGATGTCGTCCACCAGCACGCAGGTCTTGCCGTCGACGTCGCCGATGATGTTCATCACCGTGGCCACGTTGGCCTTCGGGCGGCGCTTGTCGATGATCGCCAGGTCCGCATCGTCCAGCCGCTTGGCCAGCGCGCGGGCGCGCACCACGCCACCCACGTCCGGGCTGACCACGATCAGGTCATCCATCGAGTGGTTGCGCCAGATGTCCGCCAGCAGGATCGGCGAGGCATACACATTGTCGACCGGGATGTCGAAGAAGCCCTGGATCTGGTCGGCGTGGAGGTCGACCGTGAGCACCCGGTCCACGCCGGCCGTGCCGATCATCTTGGCTACCATCTTGGCGGTGATCGGCACGCGCGCCGAGCGCGGGCGGCGATCCTGGCGGGCGTAGCCGAAGTACGGGATCACCGCCGTGACGCTGGCCGCCGAGGCGCGCTTGAGCGCGTCCACCAGGGTCAGCAGCTCGAACAGGTTCTCCGCGCTCGGGGCGCCGGTCGGCTGCAGCACGAACACTTCCTGCCGGCGGACGTTCTCCTCGATCTCGATCTGCACCTCGCCGTCGCTGAAGGTGCCCGCGAGGGCCTTGCCCAGCGGGATGCCGAGACGGTGCGCCACGTCCTCGGCGAGCGCGCGGTGCGCGTTGCCGGTGAAGAGCATCGGGCTGGATGACGTGTCCACTGACGATTCCTCTCGACCCGTAAGGTCATGGCTTGAGTGGCTGGGGCGGCAGGATTCGAACCTGCGCATGCGGGAATCAAAATCCCGTGCCTTAACCAGCTTGGCGACGCCCCAGTATTACGTTGTGTGCCTCGCCTGCGCTGCCCCGCGATGGCGGTCCAGCGCACGGTGCAGCATCGATCGATCCGCCCCGGCCGCGACCTGGACGCCGAACCCCGCAGGACAATGCGCGGCGATCCGGATCGCCCGGGCCAACGAAGGCGTCTCAAGGAAAACGCATCCGCCGCTGCCGGAGAGTTTCGCCCGGCCGAAATCGCCGAGCCATTCCAGCGCCCGTGCCACGCGCGGATGACGCGCGCGCACGACCGGCTCGAATGCGTTCTCGGCAACATCGCCCGAAACAAAGAACGAGATTGTCGCCCGGGGGGCATTTCGTGTCAATTCAGGCGCTTGAAACAGCGCCGCGGTGGGTACCTGCTCGCGCGGGTCGAGCACCACGTAGTGGCGCCGCGGCAGCTCGAGCGGCGTCAGTTGATCGCCGATGCCCTCGGCCCAGGCCGAGCGCCCCCGCACGAATACCGGCACGTCGGCGCCCAGCCGGCGGCCAAGCCCGGCCAGCGCATCCTCGCTCAGGTCGGTGCCCCACAGGTGGTCCAGCGCCACCAGCACGGTCGCCGCATCGGAACTGCCGCCGCCCAGCCCGCCACCCATCGGGATGCGCTTTTCCACGGCGATGTCGGCGCCCAGTCGGCACCCGGTCGTCTCCTGAAGCAGGCGCGCGGCACGCACGACCAGGTCGCTGTCCGCGGGAACCCCGGGGATGTCGCTCCCGCGATGGATGACGCCGTCCCCGCGCACCCGCAGCCGCACCTCGTCGCCCCAGTCCAGCAGGCGGAATACGGTCTGCAGCTCGTGGTAGCCATCCGCACGCCGACCGGTGATGCGCAGGAACAGGTTGAGCTTGGCCGGCGCCGGCCAGACGCTCCAGTCGGTTGCCGCGAGCGGCGTCAGGGGACGACTCATGAACACGCGCAGACGGTCGGGAAAGCCGTTTTCGCGGTCGCGGTCGCGGGCGAATGCGAACGCCGGATCGTTCTTGTCCACCTCCACGAAGCCATGCCGGGCATAAAACGGCGCGTTCCACGGCACGTCGGCCAGGGTTCCCAGGTCGATCCGACGATAGCCGGCCGCGCGTGCCCAGTCGCACGCGTGCTCCAGCAGGGCGGTGCCGATGCCTCGGCGCCCGTGCTCGGGCAGCACATCCAGCTCGCCGATGCCGATGGCATCGCCCGGCAGCGTGTCATCCAGCCAGACGAAGCCGACCGGCCCGCCGCCCGCATCGGACCGGGCCACCCACACCATGCCGCGGGCGATCGCTTCGCAAATGAGCTCCGGCGGGATCGCCATGTCGGCGTAGGCCCGCCAGGCCGGATGCCCGCGGAACAGCTGCACGGCGGCGCGTTCGATGGCGCAAAGCGCCTCGGCCTCGTCCAGCCCGGCGCGCTCGATCACTGCGGTCATGACGGCTCTTGCGGTGAGGCGGACACCCACCCGGGCGCCCGCAAGGGGCCGATAGCCTAACTGCTTCGCGCTACTTCAGCTGCCACGACTCGATGAACAGTCGCACCGTGTAGGGCGGCTTGCTGGCGAAGATCTGCACAGGCAGCGCCGGCGTCCGGCTCACGTCCCAGCGACGGTAGTCCACCGTCCAGCCGTCCTGCAGCAGCAGCGACGGCAGGTGATCGTCACCGAAGCGCAGCTCCGCCGGACCGCTGTCGGCGCGCAGGCCAAGCACCCAGGCGCGCAGGTCGGACAGGGGCATTTCCCAGCCGAGCGCCTTGCGCATCAGCGACTCGGCATCCGGCCCTCGCAGCGGACCGCCCTCCAGCCCTTCGAGCAGGGCACCCCCGGGGCCGCCGGTCAGGCGAAAACTCTTGCCGGTGATCGGCGCCCGCAGCTGGAAGTCGTAATGATCGCCGTCCTGGTGCCACTCCAGGCTGCCGCTGCCGCCGTTGTGGCCGTCGGACACACCCAGCCGGCCACTCAAGGTCCAGTGGTCGGCGCCGGCCAGGGCATGCTCGCGCTGCTGCTGGCCCCGGTACATCGCCGCATCGCCCCTCATCCGCACGGCGGGAGCGCAACCGGCAAGCAGGGCCAGGACGGCCAGCCCGCCGAGGAAGCGGAGGGCCCTCATGGCTTCAGTCGCTTCAGCGTAGCGCGCAGGCTGGCGTTGTCCGGATCGAGCTTGCGCACCTGGTCGAACACGCGGTTGGCCTCGTCATGCTGGCCGCTCTTCCACAGCACTTCGCCCAGATGCACGCCGACGTCGGCGTCCCGGCGCTGCTTCCAGGCCTGCCGAAGCGCCGCGATGGCCTGATCCAGGTGGCCCAGGCGGTACTGCAGCCAGCCCCAGGAGTCGGCGATCGCCGGATCGTCCGGCTTGGCCTTGCGCGCCTTTGCGATCAGGCGCTCGGCTTCCGGCAGGTCGCGGTTGGCATCAGCCAGCGTGTAGCCCAGCGCATTGCTGGCGTCGACGTCGTTCGGCCGAAGCTGCAGCAGGCGGCGCAGGTCCGCCACGGCCCGGTCGATCCTGCCCGACTCGGCATACGCCAGGCCGCGGCCGTAGAGCAGGCCCGGATCGTCCGGCACTACCTGCAGGGCCCGGCTGAAAGCCGCCTCGGCCTGCGGATAGCGCTGCTCGGTCATGTAAAGGTCGGCGTCGGCCTCATAGGCACGCCGCAGCTGGCCCGGCTGGTCCAGGTAGGCTGTCTCCAGCTGGCCCAGCAGCTCGTGTGCCTCGGCGCGCTTGCCCTGCTGGTGCAGGATGATCGCGCTGCGCAGGTCGGCATCGAAGGCATGCGGATCGTCGTCGCCGACCTGGTCGTACCAGTCCAGCGCCGCCTGCTTCATGCCCTGCATTTCCGCCAGCTGGCCCAGCAGGAAGGTGCTTGCGTCGCGGATCTCGGGGCCGGCGTCCTTCAGCTGGCGATAGAGCGACGCCAGCGTCTTGCGGTCGTTGGCCTTGGCCGCGAGTGCCGCCCGCAGGCTGTAGATATCCGCACTCTGCTTGCCCGAGGCGAGGAACCGCGAAGCGGCGGGATAATCGCCGCTCTGGGCAAGCATCGTCGCGTAGGCCAGCCGCAGACGCGTCTCGCCGGGATGGTCGACGACGGCCTGGTGCAGCAGCTCCCTGGCGCCGGTGCGATCACCCGCGCGCAGCATCATCTGTGCCGTCCAGGCGTAGGTGGTCGGCGTGTGGAAGCGCTGCACCGCCGCCTTGCCGATGCGCAGCGCATAGCCGCGCCGACCCAGCCGCTCGCCCAGTTCGCTCATCGCCAGCCAGGCCTGCTCGTCGTCGGGCAGGCGCTCGGGCGTGGCCATCGCCTCGAGCAGACGCGCCGCCTGCGCGGCGTCGCGCGCACCCACCAGCACGCGGCCGAAACGCCGCCAGGCGTCCGGGCCGCCGACTGCGATGAGCTGCTCGAGCTGGCGCCGCGCCTCAGGGCCATCGCCTCGATCGAGGGCCAGCTCGGCGCGGCTCTGCGCCAGGTCGGCGACCGGGGCGCCGAGCGCCTGCCAGCGCGCCAGCGCCCGCTCCGCCGCCGCATCGTCGTGCACCGCCAGCGCAAGCTCGGTGGCGCGCTCGGCGACCTTCGGGTCGGCCGACAGCTGGGCGGCCTTGCCGTAGCCGGCGGCCGCCGTCTTGAGGTCGGAATGGGTCAGCGCCATCTCCGCAGCCAGCAGCTGTGCGACCACGTCATGGTCCGCGTCCGGGATCGCCACCACGAGGTGAGACAGTGGCTGCGGCTCGCCGCGCGCGGCTGCCTCGCCCTTGGCCGGATGGACCGTGGCACAGCCGGCCGCCGCCAGCGCCAGTCCGCCGGCCACCGCAAAATGCCGCAGTTGCTTGAACTTGGCCCACCCGCTCAGCACACTATTAGTCATCTTTTCGCCTGTTTCGGCTGTTTCCGTCATCGCACGCGACAAGCACCAAGCTTAGCCTACGCCGCCGGACACCCCAGTCGCCGAAATGCCTTCCTCGCCATGCCGCTGATCGCCCTCGGGCTCAACCACCTCACCGCGCCGGTCAACCTGCGCGAGCAGGTGGCCTTCGATGCGGGATCGACCGCGGATGCCCTGCGCGAGCTCGCCGGCGAACCCGGGGTGGAAGAGGCGATGATCCTGTCCACCTGCAACCGCACCGAGCTCTACGTGGGCGTGGCCGAGGGCGCCGAACACGTGCCGCAGGCGTGGCTCAGCCGGCACCACCGTCTGACCCCGGGCAAGCTGGACGAGTTCCTCTACCAGCACCGCGACGACGACGCCGTACGCCACATGTTCCGCGTGGCGACCGGGCTGGACTCGATGGTGCTGGGCGAACCGCAGATCCTCGGCCAGGTGAAGGACGCCTACCAGCAGGCCCGCGAGGCCCATGCGCTGAAGGCACCGATGGACCGCCTGCTGCAGCACACCTTCGCGGTGGCCAAGCGGGTGCGCACCGACACCCGGATCGGCGCCCACACCGTCTCGGTGGCGTTCACCGCGGTGCGGCTGGCCGAGCAGGTGTTCACCGACCTCAGGCAGGCCTGCGTGCTGCTGCTCGGCGCCGGCGACACCATCGAGCTGGCCGCCCGGCATCTGGCCGAGAAACAGGTGCGCCGGCTGATCGTGGCCAACCGCACGCTGGAGAACGCCCACGAGCTGGCCACCCGCCACGGCGGCTACGCGATCGGCCTGGCCGACCTGCCGCAGCACCTGGCCGAGGCCGACATCGTGATTGCCTCCACCGCGTCGCGGCAGCCGGTGCTGACCCGGGCCATGGTCGAAAAGGCGATCGCCGCGCGCCGCCGCAAGCCGATGTTCATGGTGGACATCGCGGTGCCGCGCGACATCGAGGACAGCGTCGGCACGATGGAGGACGTGTTCCTTTACGGCATCGACGACCTGCGCCAGGTGATCGACGGCAATCTGCGCTCGCGCGAGGCGGCCGCCCGCGAGGCGGAGGCCATCATCGACCTGCAGGTGGACCGCTACATGGCCTGGCGCCGCGCGCTGGGCGTGCGCAACCCGGCGGTGGACATGCGCCACCATGCCGAGGTCTACCGCGACGAGGTGCTGGAAAAGGCGCGCGCGATGATCGCTCGCGGCAAATCGCCCGACGAGGCGCTCGCCTTCCTCGCCAACACCCTGACCAACAAGCTGCTGCACCACCCCAGCGCCGCGCTGCGCGAGGCCGCCCTGAGCGGCGACCTCGACCTGCTGCATGCGGCCGGACGCCTGTATGGCCTGGAGCGCGAGGCCGGCGAGGATTAGCGGCGCGAATGCCCGGCTCTCCGCCCGTTCGCCCGCCCTGCCCTCGCCGACGCCCCGCCCATGACTCCTTCCATCCGCGCCAAACTCGAAGCCCTCGCCGAACGTCACGAGGAAGTCGGCCTGCTGCTGGCGCAGCCCGAGGTCATCAACGACAGCCCACGCTTCCGCGCCCTGTCGCGCGAGTACGCTCAGCTCGAACCCGTCGCCGCGGCCCTGCGCGAACACGACCAGGCCCGGCGCGAGCTGGCCGAAAGCCGCGCGATGCTGGCCGACCCGGAACTGAAGGAGATGGCCGCCGACGACGTGGCCCGGCTGGAGCGGCGACTGGAAGAGCTCGACGGCGAGCTGCAGATCCTGCTGCTGCCGACCGACCCGCGCGATGAAGGCAACCTGTTCCTGGAGGTGCGCGCCGGCACCGGCGGCGACGAGGCGGCGATCTTCGCCGGCGATCTGCTGCGGATGTACCTGCGCTACGCCGAACGCCGCGGCTGGCGCACCGAGATCGAATCGGCGCACCCGGGCGAGCACGGCGGCTACAAGGAGGCCGTGGCGCGCATCGAGGGCAAGGGCGCGTTCTCGCGGCTGAAGTACGAATCGGGCACGCACCGCGTGCAGCGCGTGCCGGCCACCGAGTCGCAGGGCCGCATCCATACCTCGGCCGCCACCGTGGCGATCATCCCCGACGTGGAAGAGGTCGAGGACATCGCGATCAACCCGGCCGACCTGAGGGTGGACACCTTCCGCTCCTCCGGCGCCGGCGGTCAGCACGTCAACAAGACCGACTCGGCGATCCGCATCACCCACCTGCCCAGCGGCCTGGTGGTGGAATGCCAGACCGAGCGCTCGCAGCACGCCAACCGCGACAAGGCGATGAAGCGGCTGAAGGCGCAGCTGCTGGACGCCGAGCGGGCCAGGCAGACGGCCGCCGAGGCCGAATCGCGGCGACTGCAGGTGGGCTCGGGCGACCGCAGCCAGCGCATCCGCACCTACAACTTCCCGCAGGGCCGGATCACCGACCACCGCATCAACCTCACCCTGTACCAGCTGCCGGACGTGCTGGAGGGCAACCTGGACGAACTCGTCGACGCCCTGATGCGCGAGGACCAGGCCGACCAGCTCAAGGCGCTCACCGACGCCGGCTGACGGATACGGTGACGCCGGAAGCCCGCGCCGCGCTACCCTCGCCCGACCCACCGTGCCGGAGATCGCCGCATGAAGCGCAAGGCCTACGAGCAGCAGCTGGAATCGCTGCAGATCGAGCTGACCGGGGTGCAGCGCTGGCTGCGCAAGAGCGGCAAGCGGCTGCTGGTGATCTTCGAAGGGCGCGACGCGGCCGGCAAGGGCGGCACCATCAAGGCGATCACCGACCGCCTGGATACCCGCGGCTACCGCGTGGTCGCCCTGCCCAAGCCGGACGAGCGCGAAGCCACGCAGTGGTATTTCCAGCGCTACGCGGCGCACCTGCCGGCGGCCGGCGAGCTCGTGCTGTTCGACCGCAGCTGGTACAACCGCGCCGTGGTCGAGCCGGCGATGGGCTTCTGCACGCAGGCGCAGTACGCGCAGTTCCTGGACGACTGCCCGGCCTTCGAGCGCATGCTGGCCGACAGCGGCATCCTGATCCTCAAGTACTGGCTGGCGGTGGACCAGGCCGAGCAGGAAGCGCGCTTCGCCGAGCGTGCCGCCGATCCGCTCAAGCGCTGGAAGCTATCCCCGGTGGACCTCGCCGCACGCGAGAAGTACGCGGAGATCGGCCACCTGCGCGACGTGATGATGGCGCGCACCCACGCCGCCCACGCGCCGTGGTTCGTGGTCGACTACAACGACCAGAAAAAGGGCCGGCTCGCGCTGATGCGCCACCTGCTCGACCAGCTGCCCGACGTGCGCGTACCCGACACCAAGATCAAACTGCCGAAGCTGCGCGGCAAGCCGAAGCAGGAGAAGCTGGCCGATGCCGGTTTCTGGATCGCACCGCCGCGCTGAGCGTCAGCCGATTTCGAAGCCGCTGCCGCTCCAGGTCTCACAGGTTTCACGGAGCACCTGCTCGACCCGGGCGGCCGGCGGGCCGCGACGCAGCCACTGCTCCAGCGCGTCGATCGCCGCCGGCGCTCCGCAGGCGATCACTTCCACCCGGCCGTCGGGCAGGTTGCGCGCGATACCGTCCAGGTCCAGGGCCAGCGCCCGCTCGCGGGTGCTGGCGCGGTAGAACACGCCCTGCACCCGGCCGCTGACCAGGAAGCGCGCAGTAGCCACTACTTCGTCGCGTCGGCGATCGCGGCTGCCAGCACGTCGCCGGTGATCGGGCCGACGAAACGCTTGGCCACCGTGCCATCCGGCGCGATCAGGTAGCTGGTCGGCAGGCCGCGCGGCTCGTCGAAATCCTTCGGCGGGTTGTCCAGGCCGACCTGGGCGATCGGGTAGCTCACCGGATGCTTGGCGACGAAGGCCTTGATGTCCGCCAGCGGGCTGTCGTCGTAGGCCAGCCCGATCGCACGGACGTTGCCGTGGGTGCTCACGAAGTGGGAGAGGTCCGGCATCTCCTTGATGCACGGGACACACCAGGTCGCCCAGAAATTGACGATCACCCAATGTCCGCGCTGTGCGGCCAGGTCATACGGTTTGCCGTCGAGCGTGGTGACCTTGAGCGCGGGGACGGCGGGCATTGCCGCCTGCACCGGCGCGGCGAGGATGACGGCGAGCAGCAGGAGACAGCGGGCGACGGACTTCATGGGGAAGACTCCTTCGGGGCATCCGCCGGTTCGGCGGTCGGGGGATAGATGCGGTCCAGCCGGGTTCCGAGCGCGATCTGCAGGGCATTGGCCACCGCGGCCAGCAGCTCGATGAGCACGCCGGGCAGCGCAATGCCCAGCTCCTGCGCCTCCTCGGCGGGGCGCAGCGGCAAACGATACTGCGTGCCGGCGTAGACCCGCAGCAGGTCGGTGCTGTCGAGGCTTCGCGACATCAGCCACCCACCGTCCTCGCTGCGCTGGATCAGGTCGGCCCGCTGCAGGTCCTCGAAGTAGCAGTTCACCTGGCTCGGACGGAGATACGGCTCGGCCAGCTGCACGGATGCCGGATCGATCGAACCGCCCGTACGCTGCGCCGCGACGAAGTGCTTGAGCACCACCAGCAGGCCGAGGAACTCGGCTCCCTCCGGCAGCGCCTGGGCGGCCGGGTGGTATTCGAACGCGTTGATCGAGGCGGCGATCGAGGCTCCGAGGATCACGATCACCCAGGACAGGTAGATCCACAGCAGGAACGTCGGGATCACTGCCAGCGCGCCGTAGATCTGCTGGTAGGTCTGCGCGTTGCGCACGAACAGGGTGAAACCCCAGCGGGCGACCTCGAACAGGATCGCGCCGAGCAGTGCGCCGATCGCCGCGTCGCGCCGCACCACCGGCCGGTTCGGGATCACCGCGTACATCAGCCACAGGGTGATGAAGGTGACCGCGAACGGCAGGAACGCAAGCAGTCGTTGCCCGGCATCCGGCACGAACTGGCCCGCCGCCTGCTGCAGCAGCGGCAGCGCGGTGACATACGAACTGGCGGCCAGCCCGCCCACCACCAGGATCGGCCCCAGCGTCAGCGCGGCCCAGTACAGCAGCAGCCTCGAACTCCAGCGCCGCGCCTGGTGCACGCGCCAGATCCGGTTGAGGCGATCCTCGATGCTGACCATCATCGACAGCGCGCTGAACAGCATCACCAGCACGCTGATGCCGGTCAGGCTGCTGGCATTGCTGGCGAAGCTCGCCAGCGCCTGCTGCAGTTTCTCGCCGGCGGCCGGCACGAAGTTGTCGAACACGAACGAGATCAGCGCATCGCGCGCGCCGGCGAAGGCCGGGAACACCGAGAACATCGCGAACACCGCCACCATCAGCGGCACCAGCGACACCAGCGTGGTGTACGACAGCGCGCCGGCCGTCTCGAAGCACTTGTCGTCGACGAAACGCTGCCAGATGAATCGTGCGAACGTGCGCGCGCGGTCGCGGTTGAACGGCTTGGCCATCGAGGTCCCTTGCTCGGACGAGGGCCCGCGCCGGCTCGCGGCGCGGTGGTCGAATGCGGACGGTACACTACCGGATCGTCAACGAAGCGCCCACGAACATGCCTGCCGACATCCTCGTCCTCTATTACAGCCGCACGGGCCACACCGCCCAGCTGGCGCGACTGATTGCCCGGGGCGTGGAGGAAGTGCCCGGCATGCAGGCACGCCTGCGCCAGGTACCGCCGGTGGCGCCGGTCACCGAGACGGCGAGGCCGCCGGAGCCCGACGAGGGCGCGCCGTACGCCACCCGCGAGGACCTTCGAGCGTGTGCCGGCCTGGCGCTGGGCAGCCCGACCCGCTTCGGCAACATGGCCGCGCCGCTCAAGTACTTCCTCGACGGCACCGGCGCGGAGTGGGCCAGCGGCGCGCTGGCCGGCAAGCCGGCGGCGCTGTTCACCTCCACCAGCACCATGCACGGCGGGCAGGAATCGACCCTCCTCAGCATGGCGCTGCCGCTGCTCCACCACGGCATGCTGCTGCTCGGTCTGCCGTTCACCGAGCCGGCGCTCAATGCCACCACCACGGGCGGCTCGCCCTATGGCGCCACCCATGTCGCAGGGCCCGACGGGGAGCACCCGATCAGCGAGCACGAGCGCGAACTGGCGCGGGCGCTCGGCCGGCGCCTGGCCGACACCGCACGCAAGCTGGCGGGCGCGGCATGAGCCCGGCAGGCGAACGCATGCCGGGCGTCTATCGGCTGGGTCTGGCCGCCTGGGCCGGACTGGTACTGTTGCAGCTTGCATGGCACGGCTGGCTGGCACCGCCGGCGCGGCTGCCGGTCGCGCTGGTGCTGGCCGCCACCGTGGTGCCGCTGCTGTTGCCGCTGACCGCGCTGCGAAACGTGCGGCGGGCACTGCTGTGGGTGGGCATCCTGAGCCTGTTCTACTTCTGCCACGGGGTTTCGGAGGCCTGGAGTTCGGCCGCCACGCGGGGGCTGGCGCTGGTCGAGATCGCCCTGACGGTGCTGCTGATCGGCAGCCTCGGCGCCGGCGTTCGACGGCGTTCGCCGGCCGGCGCGCGCGCGCCCTGAGCCGACCGCGCGCGGGCGCCACGCCCGCGCTCCGTATACTCGGCACGTTTCCCCGTGCGGAGCCGATCATGGACTTCCTGCAGGATGGGCCGCAGCTGGCGCACCCGTTCCGCCACGACCGGACGCTGGCATCGCTGCTCGAGCGCTCGCTTCCAGGCGACCGGCGCGCCGCCCTGGACGCCGACCTTGACGCCCTGGGTGACTACGCGCTGGCCGCCTGGCAGCGGGCCTGCACGACCCCGCGCCGCCGGCCGGAACTGACCCGCTGGGACGCCTGGGGGCGCCGGGTCGATCGCATCGAACTGACGCGGGCGTGGCAGGACGGGGCCGCCATCGCGACCCGCCATGCGCTGCTCGCTGCCGGCCACGACGAAGCGCCACATGCGCGGCTGGAGCAGTTCGCCCGGATCTACCTCTATCACGTGGCCAGCGAGTTCTATACCTGCCCGCTGGCGATGACCGACGGCGCGGCGACCGCGCTGAAGGCCTCCGGCCATCGCGCACTGATCGAACGCGCCCTGCCCCGTTTCCTCAGCCGCGACCCGGCCACCTTCTGGCTCAGCGGCCAGTGGATGACCGAAACCGCCGGCGGCTCGGACGTGGGCCGCACCGGTACCGTGGCGCGGCGTGACGCCGATGGCCAGTGGCGCCTGCATGGCCGGAAGTGGTTCAGCTCCGCCGTGGTCGGCGAGGCCGCTCTGGCGCTGGCCCGGCCCGAAGGTGCCGGCGAGGGCGCCGGAGCGCTGGCGCTGTTCTACGTGGAGACGATGGACGGCGCACGGCGCCGGCCCGAGCTGGTGATCGACCGCCTCAAGGACAAGCTCGGCACGCACGAGCTGCCCACCGCGGAGATCCATCTGGAAGGCCTGCCGGCCTGGCCGGTGGGCGAGCTGGCCCACGGCGTGCGCCAGGTCGCCCCGATGCTCAACGTCACGCGTACCTGGAACGCGGTGTGCGCGGTCGCCAGCATGGCGCGCGCGATCGCGCTGGCGCGCGACTACGCCCGACGCCGCAGCGCCTTCGGCCGTCCGCTGATCGAACTCCCGCTGCACGCGCACACGCTGGCCGACCTGCAGGCCTCGTTCGAGGCGGCCTTTGCGCTCACCTTCGAAGTCGCCCACCTGCTCGGGCGGGTCGAGCACGGCGCCGCCGAGCCGCACGAGGCGGCCCTGCTGCGCCTGCTCACCCCGCTGGCCAAGCTGTGGACCGGCAAGCTGGCGGTGAAAACCTGCTCGGAGGCGCTCGAGTGCTTCGGCGGTGCCGGCTACATCGAGGACACGGGCCTGCCGCAGCTGCTGCGCGATGCGCAGGTCTACGCCATCTGGGAGGGCACCACCAACGTGCTGTCGCTGGACACGCTGCGCGGTATCGGCGAAGGACTCGGGGCGCTCCGCACGGCGGTCTCGCAGTGGCTCGCCACGGGCAACGATCCGGCCAGCGCCCGCGCCATCCGCACTGCGCTGGACGACGCCAGCGCCTTCCTCGATCGCCAGGGTGGCCACCGCGACAGCCTGGAAGCGGGCGCGCGCGGGCTGGCGTTCACCCTTGCCCGCTGCGCCGCGGCGGCGCTGCTGGCCCGTCATGCCGGATGGGCGACGGCCCGGGGCGACGATCGCCCGGCCGCCGCGCTGCGCCGCTTCGTCCAGCTGGGGCTGGACCGCCTGCGCTGGCCCGACGGTGGGGACACCGCGCGACTGCTGGCTGACTGAAGCCGGTCCACGCGCTGGGGTTGTCGGCCGGTCGCAGCTAAAATGGCCGCCTTTCCTCCTCCGGCGCAGCCAGCATGCAGCATCTGTCCATCGTCACCACCGGCGGCACCATCGACAAGATCTACTTCGACGACAAGTCGGACTACAAGATTGGCGCGCCGCAGATCGGCGAGATCCTCGGCCAGCTCGGCGTGGCGTTCCAGTACGACGTGATCCCGATCCTGCGCAAGGACAGCCTGCACGTCACCGACGAGGACCGCGCGCTGATCCGCTCCACCATCGAGGCGCAGCCGCATCGCCACGTGCTGGTCACCCACGGCACCGACACGATGGTGGAAACCGCCAAGGTGCTGGCCGGTATCCCCGGCAAGGTGATCGTGCTCACCGGTGCGCTGAATCCGGCGCGCTTCCAGGGCTCGGACGCGGTGTTCAACATCGGCTGCGCCGTGGCCGCGGTGCAGACCCTGCCGGAGGGCGTGTACATCGCCATGAACGGTCGCGTGTGGGATCCGGCCAGGGTGCGCAAGAACCGCGAGGCGAACCGCTTCGAGCAAGCCTGATCTGCCCAGCCCCGTCACCATCAAAGAAGGCCCGGCGCTCGCGCGCCGGGCCTTCGTGTTTCCGCTCGCCGCATCCGTGCGGCGGCGCGGGTCTTACTGCACCGTCAGGGTGATGTCATCCAGCACGAACGAGGTCTGCAGCGACACGTCCTCCTTGCCGGTGAACTTGATCACCACCGTCTTGCCGATGTAGCTGGCCAGGTTGGCGGTATGCACGGTGTAACCACTGGCGGCGCTCAGGTTGGAGAACGTGGCCAGCGTGCCGAGCAAGGTGCCCGAGGTACTGAACACCTGCACCTTGAGCGTGTCGTACGCGGTCGAGGTGGTGGTCTCGGACGTGTCGACGTGCAGGTAGTACTTCAGCGTGGCCGAGGTCTTGCCACTGGGAATGCTGACCTTCTGGGCAACGGTATCGGTATGGCTGGAGCCGTAGCCGTCGAGCCACGCATCCCACGAGCCGGCATGCGGCGGCTCGGCGCTGGAGTTGTTGACTACGCCGCTGGTGGTGGTCCACGGCGAGGCCGAACCGGTCTCGAAGCCGGTGTTGCCCAGCAGCTGGCTGCTGCCGCCACCGCCGCCCGAGCTGCTCACCGACACCGACGCGGTCTTGGTGTTGGTCGCGCCGCCGTTGTCGGTCACCGTCAGCGAGACGCTGTAGGTACCGGCTGCGGCATAGGTGTGGCTCGGGTTGGTCGCCGTCGAGGTGCTGCCGTCGCCGAAGTTCCACGAGCGGGAGGCGATGGTGCCGTCGCTGTCGGTGGACGTGTCGGTGAAACTCACCGTCAGGCCGCTGATGCTGTCGCTGAAGTTCGCCACCGGCGGGTTGTTGGTGGTCCCACCCGACACGATCGGATGCGACAGGTCGCACTCGTTGGTGTCGTTCGACCAGGTGGACTGCATCGGGAAGGTGCCGGTGCCCATGGTCACGTTGGCGGTGGCGCCCTGGCCGGAGGAGATCCACGCGCACTCGTCGCCGTTCTCCTGGCCGTTGTACGAGCTGCCGGTGTGGTTGGTCCAGCCACCGGCCGGGTTCTGGTCGGTGACGGTCTCGGCGTACTCGTGACCTTCGACGATCGAGAAGCCGTCGCGGTTGCCCGCTGCGCCATTGACCGAGCCGGTGCCGCAGCTCGAGCCCATGTCGTAGACGTACGGCATGTTGGTGAACGCCACGTCGCCCACCGGCGAGGAGACGTTCTGGTCGCCGTTCCAGTCGTGCCAGGCGCAGAACTGGCCACTGGACGTATTGAAGCCGTCCGGATGGGTGCCGGTCGGCGACAGGATCACGTACTGCACGTAGCGGTTGGACGCTGCCGTGGTGTTGCCGAAGTGCTGGGCCGCCTTGATCGCTTCCTGCGCCAGCTGGGTACCGGTCGCCTGCGAGGGCGAGGACACCGAATTGTCGTACCAGATGCCGGCGAAAGCACCGCCGGTCGGATAGCCGATGTGCGGGGCGCCGGACGGGCAGGACGTTGCGCCATTGGCCACGGTGGAGCCGTCGCAGTACTGGGTCATGGTGCCGGACCACAGCTCGCCGCCGGTACCCAGGCCCTTGAACAGGTTTTCCAGGTAGGGAACCGCACCCACCGGGTCGCCGGAGAGGGTCATGTTGCCGTTGGCATCGGTGCCGGCACTGCCCCACTGGCTGCCATACACCACGAGGTACACCTTCGGCGTGCCGCTGGTGACGCCGATACCGTCCACGCCGCCGCCGTAGCTCAGCGTCTCGGTGCCGGTGGCGGTGGTGGCGGTGGTCAACGCGTGGGCCACGGCGAACTGCCTCATCCGCGCGTGCGCCTCGCGGGTCGGCACCACGCCGTGACGGTACGCGTGGCCGTAGGCGGGCGAATACGGGTTGCCGGTCTGCGGACCGTTGCCATTGGCAAACGCCAGTGTGCCGCTGCCGGCCAGTCCGAACAGCGCGCAGGCGATGGCCGTCTTGAGCAATCGGCTGTTGTGTTTATTAACCATGTCACTCCCCAATGAATATTCAGGACAAACGATTCCGCTGCAGTCGGACGACTGCAGTGTCGACATGCCGCTGCTGGCGGCCATCCAGTAAACGGAATTGCCCAACGGATTTCGCCCGTGCCCGGCCAATACACGTCCTGTAGAGCCCGGCGCGCCCGCTCCTTGAGTGCGCGCCGCCCCGCATCTGCCGTGGCGAAACCGTCCACCATCCCCCGCGATGGCGAACGCGGCGACATTAGGTTTGGAATGGCATAGCGGCAATGGGAATTTTTCCCATATGAAGTGAATTACTTCACGAAAAAATCGCACATAATTACGAAATGCAGGCCGGACAGGCACTTGCAAAATCGTCAATTCACAAATGACGCAATATCGTGCGGATTACATCGACAAAATGATCCTGCCGCCCCCGGTACCGATCGCCGTACAGCCGTGGAAGGGCTGCGCCATCCGGATCCTCGACGCCACGCGACACGGTCGCCACGGCTGCGGTACACCCACGTGTCAACGCGGCCGAAAAACCGAAAGGCCCGGTCATCCCTGACCGGGCCTTTCGGTGACCTCACCGGCGGAGCCTCCGCTCCGCCGGATGCTGCCGGATCAGTTCCAGCTGGCCTTGAGCGTGACGCCCGAGAACGCGCTGTAGCCGTTGAGCATGATGTAGTACGTGCCGGTGGACGGCGCCGACGCGGTGCAGCTCTCGTTGTTGCCGGCGATATACGGACGGCAGTCGTAGCTGCTGGTGGTCGGGGTGGCACCGAACTTCACGTAGAGATCCTCGTCCCCCGATCCGCCGGAGGTGGTGATGGCGAGGTTGGTCGCGCCCGCCGGGACCTGCACCGTGTAGTACAGCTTGGTGCCCTTGGAACCGGAGAGGTTGGTCACCGGCACGCCGTTCTGCAGCACGTTGCTTCCGCCACCGCCGCCGGTGCTCCAGGTTGCCTTGACGGTGACGTTGGAGAACGCGGCATAACCGTGCACGCGGACGTAATAGGTACCCGCCTGGGTGGTCGCGTAGGTGCAGCTCTCGCTGTTGCCGGTCTTGTAGGGGCGGCAGTCGTAGCTCGTGGACGTCGGCGTCGAACCGTACTTGGTGTACAGGTCGGCATCGCCGCTACCGCCGGAGATCGCGATCACCAGGTTGGTGGCACCGGACGGAATGGCCACGGTGTAGTTGAGGTCCGCGCCGGACGCGGCCGACTGTCCGGTCACGGCCACGCCGTTCTGCAGCGCGATCGAGCCGCCGCCGCCACCACCGCCGCCACCACCCGAGCTGGGACACGTCACGCCCACGCCGGTAAAGGCGGTGGCCACGTCGTTGGCGTTGTAGCCGAGGTCGGTCGCCGCCGATTCCACGCCGCAGGCGCCGGAATTGAAGGTGGCGGTGGCCGTCCAGTACGACTTGTTGGCGAGCGCGAACACCTGGAACGCCTTCCTCACGTCCCAGCCGCCGGTCTTGGCCAGCAGGCAGAATGCCTTGTTGTAAACGCCCGAGCTGTAGTGCACGTCGAGGCTGGAGGTGTAGTTGGCGGCGTTGTCGATCGAGCCGCCGTCCTGCGGCGGGTTGCACATGTAGCGCAGCGCATCGCCAATGCCGGCGCTGGCCTTGACGATGTCCGCACCGACCAGGAAATCCGCGGCGCCGCGGTCGTAGAACTCCGCCGCTTCGCCGGCGATGTCCGAGTAGGCCTCGTTCATGCCGCCGGACTGGCCGGTGTACTGCAGGCCGGAGTTCTGCTCGGTGTAACCGTGGCTGATCTCGTGGCTGGTCACGTCCAGCGACACCAGCGGGTAGAACGTGCTGGCGCCGTCGCCGAAGTACATGGCGGTGCCGTCCCAGAACGCATTCTCGTAGTTGCTCTTGTAATGCACGTTCATGCGCAGCTGCATGTTCAGCGGGGCCGCGCCGGTGTAGGCCACGTACATGTCGTGCACCACGCCGCCGAAGTGGTGCGCGTCGTTCACCGGCGAGTAGGCGCCGTTGACGGCGTCGGTGTTGCTGTTCGGGCAGGTGAAGCTGACGATCGAGCCGCCGCTGGTGCCGTTGTGCAGGTTGTAGGTCACCACATCGGCGTTCTGCAGGGTGCAGGTGCTGCCGGACTGGGTGACGTCCAGCGCCGGGTAGTCGGTGCCGTAGGTGTACTGGCCGGTCTTCTGGTTGCCGCCGGGTCCGGTGGCCGAAGCGTAGGTGAGACCGTTCCAGCTCTGGATCACCTCGCCGGTGTTGGCGTCGACGATCGCGGTCGGACGGGACACCTGGCCATTGTCGTGGGCAACGTAGGAGGCCCGGTAGACCAGGCGCGCCGGACTGCCGTCCTGCGGATAGACGAACAGGTCGGCCTGCGGGTTGCTCACGGCTCCGACCAGCCCGGCGTGGGCATGCGCCTTCAGCGCCGCCAGGGCCCTCGCGGCGCTGAGTTTCGGCGACACCGAAACCAGGTCGGAGTCGAGGTTCTGCGCCAGCTCGCCGGACGCACGCAGGGCGTGGCCCCCGGCATCCTCGACCACGGCCACGCTGCGACCGTACACCGGCACGCCCCGGTAGAACTGCTGCTGGCGCACCACGTGGCGGCCCAGACCGAGCGCCACCGAACTGCGCGCGACCAGCGCACTGTTCGCGCCCAGCCCGAAATGCGCCGGGAGCGACGCGGCGGGCAGGGCGGCCAGGTTCTGGCCGTGGACGCGGTGCGTGGTGGCGGCACTGGCCACGGATGCCGCGGCCAGGCCCATGGCGGCAACCAGGACTTTCAAGCGGAGACTGCTCTGCATTGCTTACTCCTTGACATGAATCAGGGTGCAACCTGCCTATGCGGCCGGATTAGCCCCATTTATGGATGGCCGCACAGACGCGGCGGCGGATTTGATCGGTCTGTCGAGCGATGCCTGTCGGTCCGAAGGCCGCCTCCCCCGTGACGTCCTGTCAGGGCAGCGCGTGGACCATCACGATGAGGCAGGCGGATGCCACCGCCTCCACAGGATCATCCGCCGACCTCCCCGCCGACGGATGCCCCGACGATAGGTGGCAAGAAATTGCGAAACAAGGGGAATAATTCCTAGGGGGTGTGACGCCTTCCACACGTGCAGTCGGGCTGCGACACCCCCATCCCCGGCGCCTGCGCGATGCCCTGCCGGGCACCCGCAGACAGGCGCGACCGGCCCCGGCCGGCAGTGGAACGTCAGAGCATCCCGGTCTCGAGCTTGGCGAGCTCGGACATCATCGAATGGTTCCACGGCGGATCGAACACCAGGTCGACATCTGCCTCGGCGACGGTCGGGATCAGCTCCAGCTTGGTGCGCACGTCGTCGACGAGGATGTCACCCATGCCGCAACCGGGGGCGGTCAGGGTCATCTTGACGTACACCCTGCGCTGGCCGCCGGCCGCGGCCTCGAGGCTGACGTCGTAGACCAGACCCAGCTCCACCACGTTGACCGGAATCTCCGGGTCGAACACCGTGCGCAGCTGTTCCCACACCAGCTTCTCCACCTCCTCGTCGCCGGCACCTTCGGCCAGCTCGATCGGCGGGGGTGGCTGCTTGCCGAGCGCGTCGGCATCGCTGCCGGCAATGCGGAACAGATTGCCTTCCACGTACACGGTAAAGCTGCCGCCCAGCGCCTGGGTGATGTAACCCACCTGGCCCGCCGGGAGTACCACGGTCTCGCCCTGCGGCACCATCACCGCGGCACAGTCCCGCTCGAGGGTGAAAGGTTCGCTGCTCAGGCTGAAACCGCTCATGTCTTTCCCGTGTCGGAGGTGCGTGCGCCGTTCGGCGCAGATCTGGAGACGCCTATTATGACGCCCTGCAGCAGGTCAGGTCTCGCATGTGCCGAATCAAGCCCCGCCGAAGCGGCCGCAGCCAGCGGTTATGATCGGCGCTTTGCACGGAAACCCGGCAACGATGCGACGATCCCGGAGGCACCCCGTTCCATGAGCCGGCTGCGCGAGATCCTCTCCCTGGCGATGTCGCTGGCCAGCGCGTCCATGCTCGGCCTGGCCGCGGGCGCGCTGTGGATGCTGCCGGTGGCCTATCTGCAGCGGGACATGGCGTGGCTGGCGCTGCCGCTGGGCGCCGCGCTCGGCTGGAGCGTGGCGCGCTGGGTGAGCCCGCGGCGGCGCAGCGCGCCGTGGCTGGCGGCCGCGGCCACGCTGCTGGCCGCCGGCTACGTGTGCGTGCTGATCACCGGCGTGAAGCTGGCCGGATCGATGAGCCTGAGCCTGAGCGAAACACTGCACACGGCCGGCCCCTCGATGCTGTGGGCGCTGGCCACCCTGGGCGCCGGTGCCGCGCAGTGGGCCTGGTTCGCCGCCGGTGCCGTGGTGGCGGCGCTGGTCGCGCGCCGGCTCAGCCGTCCAGCGTCTTGAGCGCCGCCACCAGTTCACCCGCCGCCGCCTGGCCGTCGCCATAGAGCATGCGCGCGTTGTCCGCGTAGAACAGCGCGTTCTCGATGCCGGCAAAGCCGGTTCCCTTGCCGCGCTTGACCACGATGACGTTCTTCGCCGCCGCCACATCGAGGATCGGCATGCCGTAGATCGGCGAGGACGGATCGGTCTTGGCCAGCGGATTGACCACGTCGTTGGCGCCGATCACCAGCGCCACGTCGGTGGTCGGGAACTCCGGGTTGACGTCGTCCATGTCGGCGATCAGGTCGTACGGCACGCCGGCCTCGGCCAGCAGCACGTTCATGTGACCCGGCATGCGGCCGGCCACCGGATGGATCGCGAACTTCACCTTCACCCCGCGCTCGATCAGCAGCCGGGCGAACTCCCACACCTTGTGCTGCGCCTGGGCCACGGCCATGCCGTAGCCGGGCACGATCACCACGCGCTCGGCATAGGCCATCATCACCGCCACGTCGCTGGCCTCGATCGGCTTCTGGCTGCCGGCGATCGCCTGCGCCTCGCCACCCGCCGCCGCACCGAAGCTGCCGAAGAGCACGTTGCCGATCGAGCGGTTCATCGCCCGGGCCATCAGCTGGGTGAGCAGGGTACCGGCCGCGCCGACCACGGTGCCGGCGATGATCATCGCCTCGTTCTGCAGCACGAAGCCCTCGAACGCGACGGCCAGGCCGGTGAACGCGTTGTACAGCGAGATCACCACCGGCATGTCGGCGCCGCCGATCGGCAAGGTCATCATCAGGCCGAACAGCAGCGCCAGCACGAAGAACGCCACGATCAGCGGCATCGTCAGCTGGCCGGCGATCAGCATCCCGCCGCAGACCACCGCCGCCAGCAGGATCAGCAGGTTGACCGCACGCTGGCCGGAGAACACGAAGCGCTTGTCCAGCCAGCCCTGCAGCTTGGCGAAGGCGATCAGCGAGCCGGAGAAGCTCACCGCGCCGATCAGCGCGCCGATCACGCCCAGCGCAAGCTGGGCGGTATCCGGCGCCACGGTCGGATCGGCGGCGAACTTGGCACCGTCCAGCAGCACCACCGCGCTGCCGGCGAAGCCGACCAGCTCGGACGCGCCGATCGCCGCCGCGGCGCCGCCGCCCATGCCGTTGTACAGCGCCACCATCTGCGGCATGTCGGTCATCGCCACGCGGCGGCCGGTCCACCAGGCCGCCGACACGCCCAGCAGCACCGCCACGCCGATCAGCGCGCGGTGGTGCAGGTCCGGCAGGGCAAAGGTGATCAGCACCGCCAGCAGCATGCCGTAGCCGGCCCAGACGATGCCGCCGCGCGCGGTGCGGGGGGAGCTCATGCGCTTGAGGCCGAGGATGAACAGCAGCGCGGCCAGGAAATAGCAGGCCCGGATCAGGGTGGGGAGCCAGCTCATCAGTGGCCTCCCGGCTTGCCGCCGCCCGGCTTGCTGGACTTGAACATTTCCAGCATGCGCTCGGTCACCACGTAGCCGCCGGCGGCGTTGCCGGCGCCCAGCAGGACCCCGATGAAACCGATCGCGATGCCCAGGGTGGATTCGGCGTGGCCCAGTGCGATCATCGCGCCGACCAGCACGATGCCGTGGACGAAGTTGGAGCCTGACATCAGCGGCGTGTGCAGGATCACCGGCACCCGGGCGATGATCTCGTACCCGGTGAACGCGGCCAGCATGAAGATGTACAGCGCCAGGAAACCGTCGATCATGACCCCTCCCCGCCAGCTCGGCATGTTCGGGGCATCATACGGGCGCCCGTCAACGCGTGCGAGCCTGCCGCGTTGAGCATGGCCACCGAACCGATGGAGCCGGACGATGCGTCGCCGGAACCCGTGGACGTCGACCCCATGAACAGCCTTGCCCCGCCCCTGATCGACGACCTGCTGGCCGACGGCGCCGATGTGCGCGCCGTGCCCACCTCGCTCGATGCCTTCCTGGCCGACGTCGAGCGCCGCGCCTTCCGCATGGCCGAGCTGCACCTGGGCCACCGCGAGGACGCCTTCGACGCGGTGCAGGACGCCATGCTGCGGCTGGTCCGGCACTACCGGGACAAGCCGGCCGGCGAGTGGGCTCCGCTGTTCTGGGGCATCCTGCGCCGGCGCATCGTCGACCTGCAGCGCCGGCGCAAGGTGCGCTCGATCGTGGTCGGCTGGCTGGGCGGCGGCCGCGACGGCGACGGCGAGGAGTTGCCGGTCTGGGAACCGGCCGACGCCGGACCGGGTCCGCTGGACCGGCTGCAGGATGCGCAGTCGTACCGCGACCTGGCGGGCGCGGTGCGCAAGCTGCCGCAGCGCCAGCGCGAGGCGTTCATGCTGCGGGTACTGGAAGGACTGGACGTCGCCGAGACCGCCCGCGCCATGGGCTGCTCGGAAGGCAGCGTGAAAACCCATCTGTCGCGCGCCATGCACCACCTGCGCGACCATCTGGAGGACTGGCGATGAACACGCCTGACGACCGCATCGCTCGACGCGCCCGCGCGCTCTACCGGCACGCCGGCCGCCATCTGGATCCGGCCATGGCGGCCCGCCTGCGGGCCGCCCGGCGGGACGCCGTGGTCACGCCGCCTGCGGCCCATCGCGCGGCCCGCCTGCTGCTGCCGGCCGGCGCTTTCGCGGTGATCGCACTGGCCGCGCTGATGGTGTGGTCACCGCGCCATCCGGTCCCCGCGGCGGGTACGCCGGACACGGCGGCAGCCACCGGGCCGGCGTCCTCGGAGACGGCCGAGCTGCCGCCCGACGCCGACAGCGCCGACCCGGCGCTGTACCAGAATCTCGATTTCTACGGCTGGCTGGCGGCCAACGATCCGCCGCCGGCCAACGAACGCTGAGTCATGAACGTGTCCCGCACCCCGCCCTTCGCCTCCTCCCTGATCGTCGCCTTCGGCCTGCTGGTCGGCGTCTGCGCGCCGGCGTGCGCCCAGGACTCGGGCGGGCACCGTCCGCCACCCGGCGCCGTCGAGCCGGCCGCCCATCCCTGGCAAAGCCTCTCGCCCGAGCAGCGCGAGCTGCTCGCACCGCTGCGCCAGGACTGGAACACGCTGCCGCCGCGGCGCCAGGCCCACCTGCTGGAGAAGAGCGGCCGCTGGCTGACGCTGCCACCCGGGCAGCGGGACAAGATCCGCGAGCGGATCGCCCGCTGGCAGGCGATGACGCCGGAACAGCGCCGGCTGGCACGGGAAAACATGCGCAAGTTCCACCAGCTGCCGCCGGCCCAGCGGCGCAAGCTGCACGAGGCCTTCCGCCAGTTCCAGGCGATGCCGCCGGACCAGCGCGAGGCACTGCAGCGCAAGTGGCGCTCGTTGACGATCGAACAGCGCGAGCGGTGGATCGAGCGCATGGGCCACGGCCATCCGGCAGGGGCGCCACGCGACGGGCGCAGCCCGGGCCGGCCGCACTGACCGCGGGGCAGGCTCAGCCGCCGAAGTGGGCCTGGCCGTCGCGGGTCACGCAGCTCTTGGCAACCAGCTCGTCGTCATAGTCGGGAGACAGCTCGCCCTCGCGCACCAGCAGTTCGAGGAAGTTGAACACGTTGCGCGCGTACATCTCCGAGGCGTGCAGCGGCGCCCCCGCCGGCAGGTTGAGCGGACCGAGGATGGTCACGCCGCCGTGCTCCACCCGCTCACCCGGACGGGTCAGCTCGCAGTTGCCGCCACCCTCGGCGGCGAGGTCGACGATCAGCGCGCCGGGCTTCATGCCGTTGACCATCGCCGCGCTGAGGATCTTCGGTGCCGGGCGCCCTGGTACCGCGGCCGTGGTGACGATCACGTCGACGTTCTTCAGGTGGTCGGCCAGCGCCTGCTGCTGCGCGGCGCGCTCCTCGGCCGACAGCTCGCGCGCATAGCCGCCGCTGCCGGCCGCGCTGACGCCCAGGTCGAGGAACCTGGCACCCAGCGACTCCACCTGCTCCCGCGTCTCCGGGCGCACGTCGTATCCCTCGGTCTGCGCGCCGAGCCGGCGGGCCGTGGCGATCGCCTGCAGGCCGGCCACGCCCGCGCCGATCACCAGCACCCGCGACGGACGGATGGTGCCGGCCGCGGTGGTGAGCATGGGGAAGAACTTCGGCGCGGCCTCGGCCGCGATCAGCATGGCGCGATAGCCGGCCACGGCCGCCTGCGAGCTGAGCACGTCCATCGCCTGGGCGCGCGTGGTCCGCGGCAGCAGCTCCAGCGCGAACGCGGCGAGCCGGCGGGTGCCCATGGCCGCCAGACGCGCGGCCGCGCCGTACGGCCTGAGCTGGCCGACCACCACCGTCTGCTCGCGCAGCGCGGCCACCGCGGCGTCGGCGGGCGGCAGCACGCAGGCCAGCACGTCGGCCTCGGCGCACACCTGCGCCGCGGTGGCGAAGCTGGCCTCCGGATACGCCGCGTCGGGGAAGCCCGCGGCGGTGCCGGCGTCGTGCTCGAGCAGCACCCGCCAGCCGCGGCCGTGCATCTTCTTCGCCATTTCCGGCGTGATCGCCACCCGGCGTTCGCCGGAAGCGGTCTCGCGCAGTGCGGCCACGGTAATCGGCATCGTGCACTCCCCCAGGGAAAGGTCACGGCATCGTAGTCCGGCGCCGGGCAGTTGGCGACCCTCGCCCGCCCCCGCCGTGGCGGGGATGAATCGCCCGGTCGGGGCGCAGTAGACTGGCCCGCCGACCGTCGCCCGCCGGCGATCGACGGGGTCACCGCGGAGACCCTGATGGATCCAGACCAGCTGCCCGTCGATGAACTGCTGCAGGACGCCCGCGACGCCCGCTTGCACGCCTACGCCCCCTACTCGCGCTTCCAGGTAGGCGCGGTGGTGCTGACCCGCGACGGCCGCCGATTTCCCGGCTGCAACGTGGAGAATGCCGCGTACGGCCTGTGCAACTGCGCCGAGCGCACCGCCCTGTTCGCGGCGATCGCCGCCGGCTGCCGGCCCGGCGATTTCACCGCGCTGGCGGTGGTGGCCGACACGTCCGCACCGGTCAGCCCCTGCGGCGCCTGCCGCCAGGTGATGGCCGAGCTGTGCGACGCGGCGATGCCGGTGCTGCTGGGCCACCTCGGCCACCAGGTGCAGCACGCCACCGTGGGCGGGCTGCTGCCCGGATCGTTCCGCCTTCCCGATGCCACCGAGTGAATCCATGACCGTTTCCCCCGCCGACGCCCTCGCCCTGCTGCACCGGCGCCACTCGCCGCCGTCCCGCCAGCTGGGCGAGCCGGCGCCCGACGCAGCCACCCTGCACGCCCTGCTGGAGGCGGCCGTGCGCGTGCCGGATCACGGCAAGCTGGTGCCGTTCCGCCTGATCGCCCTGCGCGGCGAACACAAACTGTGCTTCGGCGAGCGGCTGGCCGCGCGCGCCATCGCGCGCCACCCCGACCTGTCCGAAGCCAAGCGCGAAAAGGAGCGCCTGCGCTACACCTTCGCGCCGCTGGTGCTGGTGGTGGTGGGCCGGATCGACCCGGCCAGCAGCGTGCCGCCGATGGAGCAGCAGCTCAGCGCCGGCTGCGTCGCCTACAACCTGCTGCTGGGCGCCGAGGCGCTGGGATTCGGCGCACAGTGGCTCACCGGCTGGGCCGCCTACGACAGCGAAGTCGCCGCCCTGCTGGGGCTGGGCGAACACGAGCAGGTGGTCGGCTTCGTCCACGTGGGCACTCCGCTGGCTGCGGTGCCCGACCGCGAACGACCCGCGGTGGACGATCTGCTCAGCGAATGGCGCGACCCGGTGTGAGCGCGTCCGCCGCCCATCCGTCGGCCCACCTGGTCGACGGCAGTCTGTACGTGTTCCGCGCGTGGCACTCGATGCCGGACGAGTTCCACGACGTCGACGGCCATCCGGTCAACGCCGTGCACGGCTACACCCGCTTCCTCTGCGAGCTGCTGGAAAAGACCCGTCCCGAGCGCGTGGCGGTGGCGTTCGACGCCTCACTCACCAGCTCGTTCCGCAACGCGATCTACCCGCCCTACAAAGCCAACCGCGAGCTGCCGCCGCCGGACCTGGAGCACCAGTTCGTGCTGTGTCGCGAGGTCACCGCGGCGCTGGGGGTGACGGTGATGATCGACCACAGCTTCGAAGCCGACGACCTGATCGGCAGCGCGCTGTGGCACCTGCGCGGCCACGGCGTTCCCTGCGTGATCGTGTCGGCGGACAAGGACTTCGGCCAGCTGCTCGGCGAGCACGACCAGCAGTGGGATTTCGCCCGCAACCTGCGCTGGGGACCGGACGGCGTGCACGAGAAGCTCGGCGTGCATCCTCAACAGGTCGCCGACTACCTCGCCCTGTGCGGCGACGCGGTGGACAACATCCCCGGCGTGCCCGGCGTCGGGGCCAAGACCGCCGCCGCGCTGCTGGCCCACTTCGGCAGCCTGGATACCCTGCTCGAGCGCGTCGACGAGGTACCGTTCCTGCGCCTGCGCGGGGCCGCCGCGTGCGCGGCCCGGCTGCGCGAGCACGGCGAGATGGCGCGGCTGTACCGGCGGCTCACCCGGATCGCGCTGGACGCTCCGGTCGCCGCGCACGTCGATGCCCTGCGCCGTGCGCCGGCCGATCCGGACGCGCTCGACGCGCTGTGCGAGCGCCTGCGCTTCGGGCCGCTGACGCGCTCCCGGCTGCGCGCGCTGGCCGACTGACGTGCCCCGGTTGTCGTTGTCATGGGGCCGCGCCACCATGCGCGGACGACCCCCGACGACGGAAAGCCACGCATGAACGACACAGCCGGCCGCATCCCCGACGACGCGCACGCCCCGGTGGAGACCCTGTACCGGGGCCGCTGGCTGACCCTGCGCCAGCGCGGGCGCTGGGAATACGTGGAGCGCAACAACCCCGGCGGCGCGGTGATCATCCTGGCGGTCACGCCGGAGGATCGCGTGCTGTTCGTCGAGCAGTACCGCGTGCCGATCCTGCAGCGGACCATCGAGATGCCGGCCGGGCTGGTCGGCGACCTCGCCGAACAGGAAGGCGAAGGCGCGCTGATCGCCGCCGTGCGCGAGCTGGAGGAGGAAACCGGCTACCGCTGCGGACGGATCGAGTTCATCCACGAGGGCCCCTCGTCGTCGGGCATGAGCACCGAGATGATCGCCTTTGCGCGGGCCCGCGATCTGGTGAAGGTCGGCCCCGGCGGCGGCGACGAGAGCGAGGACATCATCGTCCACGAGGTGCCGCGCAGCGCGGCCGGCGCGTGGCTGTTCGCCCGCGCCGCCGAGGGCTACTCGATCGACCCGAAGCTGTTCGCCGGGCTGTGGTTTCTCGAGCACGGCGGACCGGACGGCGAGCCTTCGACCGAAGCGTGACGGCGATCACGTGAGCGGCGCGGCCGGGACTAAAGATTTCCCGGCCGACGCCGATGCCCTCAGCAACCGTCACCACCTGCCCGAGGGAAAGCCACCCATGAAGACCCTGCTCGCCTCCGCCGTGCTGCTGCTGGCTCCGCTGGCCGCCCATGCCGCCTGCGCGCCCACCGACTTCGCCATCCAGGACTTCAAGGTGGCCGCCTCCGCCGCCGGCGTCGGCACCCGCATGATGATGAAGGGCCAGGTGGTCAACCACTGCGCCGAGGCCGCCGCCGCGCAGATCAGCATTGCTGCCAAGGACGCCAGCGGCAAGGTGATCCAGGAGAAGAAGGGCTGGCCGGCCGGCACCACCAACATCGCCCCGGGCCAGTCGGTCGATTTCGACCTGGGCCGGCTGTTCCGCTATTCCTCGGACATGGCCACCTACACCGTGAGCATCGCTTCGGTGCGCACCTGGTAAGACGATCCAGCCAGACCCACTGCCGGAAAACGGGGGCCTCAGGCCCCCGTTTTGCTTTGCCGGAACGCCACCCGACCGTGCCCCGGATCCAGGCACACCACGTGGCGGGCGAAGAAGCCCGTGCCCAGCACGGCGTCGACATCCGGCGCGCGGAACGGCCGCATCACGAACGTCTGCGCCGCGGCCCCCTGACCGGCCACGTCGAACCGATCGAAGGTGTAGCGACGCAGCAGGTCGGCGTCCTTGACCCGGCTGGCGATCGACGAAGGGCGCAGCACGTCGTTGCTGGCCCCGGTGTCCCACTGCACCCGCAGCGGCCCCCGGTCGGTTTGCACCTCGGACACCAGCACGCCGTTCTCCACCCGCAGCGGCCCGCCCACGCTGCCGCACTCGGCCTGCAGCACGCCCTGCGCCGACGACGGATACAGCCGCAGCTGGCCGCCGGCCTCGTCGAACACCATCTGGTAGCGGTGCAGCAGGCCGAAGCCGATGAGGCCATCCTGCGGATAGTCCCCGTTGCCGGGGTCGCCGATCAGCTCGTTGCCGTCGAACCGGGCGACGGCAAGCCCGCCGGCGGCGAGGCCCGTGGCATGGAAGATCCGCGAGGAAAACACCCGGCCGCTGGCGTCGCGCCAGGATTCGGCGTCGCCCGTGAAGGTCACCGGCACGCGCGCCAGCACGGCGGTCTTCAAACCGACCACCTGGTAATTGCCGATATCGATGAACAGCGTCACCGGCTTGCCGCCGATCGTCGCCTGCGTGGTCGGCAGGCCGTGTTCGAGCCGGATCGGCACGCGGATCGGGCCCGGCAAAGGCGTGGCCGCGTGGGCGACGCCCAGCAAAAAGGCCAGCGCGACGCCGGCCTTGCCGATGATGGGTCGCATCGTGTTCCTCCCTGGACACGCGTCACCGGACGGCAAGCCCTCCCTGCCCCGGCCGCGTTGCCCGGTCACGATGCCAGAGCCGGCGCGGCGCCGCCAGCGCCGACGCGGTCTCAGTGCAGCACGAACAGCTTGTCGAAGCCGGCCACCTTGAAGGTGGTGCGCAGCTCGCTGCCGGCGTTGACGATGCGGATCTCCGCCTTGTCGGCGCCGGCGTGTTCGCGCAGCAGCAGCAGCATGCCCAGCGCCGAGCTGTCCATGCTGGTGACATCGCTCATGTCGACGATGTAATGCCGGGCACGCACCTGCGGCGCGAGGCAGGCGTCGTGGAAGTCGCGGTGCACGGAAAAGTCGAATCGTTCGCCCAGCTGCAGGGTCAGGCTGTCGTTGTCGCTGTCGTGGTGGACGGTCAGGCTCATGGCTAATACCTCAGAACAGTTCGATTTCGCCGGCGTCCATCGAGCTCTGCAGCGCCGGGCCGCGCGAGCGCAGGCGGGCCTTCTCGCGCTGGATCGCCAGCCGGCTGCGCACCTGTTCGGCGCGCTGGTCGAGGGCCTCGGCCGCCACGTCGCCGCAGGCCAGCGCCTGGATGTCGCGGGTGCTGTCGGCGATCACGTCCTGCAGCTCCACCAGCCGCACGCGGGTCTGGTTGATCAGCTGGCTGAGGATGTCCTCGAACTGCAGCGAGCGGATCGTGGTGGACACGTCGCTGCCCAGGCCGCGGTTGATCTCCACCACCTGGTCGGCCACCGCGCTGGTGCGCGCGTCGGACTCGGTGACGTGGCTCATCATCGCGTCGATGCCGCCCTTGGCCGACAGCGCCACGTTGAGATCCTGCGAGGCCATCGTGCCGACCAGCCCCCGCAGCTGCTCCATCGCGGCGCGGGCGCGCTCGACGTGGCTGCCGATCTGGTCGTTGAACTGGTTGGAATGGCTGGCCAGGTTGCGGATCTCGCCGGCCACCACGGCGAAGCCTCGGCCGGCCTCGCCCGCACGCGCCGCCTCGATCGAGGCGTTCAGCGCCAGCAGGTTGGTTTCCTCGGCAATGGTGTTGACGTTCTTCAGCAGGCCGAACACCGCGTCCATCTCCTTCGCCATGCCGTCGATGCGGTAGACGATGCGCAGGCTTTCGCGCGACATCTGCACCACCATGTCGACGAAGTGCTCCAGCAGGTCGCCGGTGCGCGCGGCGAAATCCTGCACCGAGACGCCGCCGTTCTGCGCGTCGATGATCTGCTTGAGCAGCGACTGCTGCATGCCGGTCTTGCGCGACAGGCCGTCGAAGCCGCCGCCCAGTTCGCGCACCGCATCGCGCAGCAGGTCCAGAGCCTGGTGCAGCTCGCGGGTGGCGTGCCCGAGTTCGTCGACCATCGCGCTGCGCACGTCCTCCAGTGCCTCGCGCACCGGCTCGACGTGGGGCGCCGCCTCGGGCGCCGGCGCCGGCGCGGCGGGCACCCGCCGGCTTTCGACGATCCACACCCCGGTGAGCGCCACCACCAGCCACGGCGCGAGCCAGGCCGGGTGCCAGAACAGGCTGAGCAGCAACGCCGCGCTGCTGGCCAGCAGGCCGGCCACCAGGCGGGAGGAGAAGAAGCTGAGGATGCCTTGCATGTCGGTGTGCTCGATCACGCGCCCACGGCGCTCTTGAAGGGTTGGCGCGCCATCTGCAGCAGGCGCGCGGCAATGTCGTCCAGCGGCAGCGCCTCGCGCGCCGCGCCGATTTTCCAGGCGGCGCCGGGCATGCCCCACACCACCGACGTCGCTTCATCCTGCACCAGCGTGCGGGCGCCGGCCTGGCTCAGCTCCAGCAGGCCACGCGCACCGTCGTCGCCCATGCCGGTGAGCAGCGCGGCCACCGTGGCCGCACCGGCGCTGGCCGCCATCGAGCGGAACAGCACGTCGACGCTGGGCTTGTGCCGGTTCACCGGCGGACCGTCGTGCAGCCGGCACACGTACTTGGCGCCGTCCCACATCACCAGCAGGTGCTGGCTGCCGGGGGCGATGTAGGCGTGGCCGGGCTGGATCGGCTGGCCGTCCTGCGCCTCGCACACCCGCATCGCCGAACACGTGTCCATGCGCGCGGCGAACGGCCCGCTGAAGGCGGCCGGGATGTGCTGGGTGATCAGCACCGGCGGTGCGTCGGGCGGCATCTGCTCCAGCACCACGCGGATCGCCTCGGTGCCGCCGGTGGACGCGCCGATGGCGATCAGCGGGCTGCCGCCGCGGGTGCCGGCGCCCTGAGCGCGCGGCAGCACGGCATCGGCGGACAGTCGCGGCGGCACGTCCAGCTTGCGCACCTCGGTGCGCACGCGCGGCCTGGCACCGGCGGCGGCGAGCACCTTGGCGCAGATCTCCTGCGCGCTGTCGGCGAAGGTGCTGGCCAGGTCGCTGTTGGGCTTGGTGAAGAAATCCACCGCGCCAAGCTCCAGCGCGCGCAGCGTGACCTCGGCGCCCTGCTCGGTCAGCGACGACACCATCACCACCGGCATCGGCCGCAGCCGCATCAGGTTTTCCAGGAAGGTGATGCCGTCCATCCGCGGCATCTCCACGTCCAGCGTGAGCACGTCGGGGTTGAGCTGCTTGATCTTCTCGCGCGCGATCAGCGGATCCGGCGCGGTGCCGATCACCTCGATGCGCGGGTCGCTCGAGAGCATGGTCGACATCAGCTTCCGCACCAGCGCGGAATCATCGACCACCAGGACGCGTACTGTCTCCATCTTGTCCGCTCTCTCTGCCTGCTCTTCCAACGTGTCGACACCGTGTCGCGGTGGCGTGCTTCGATGCTTTCCCGAGGTGCGCGCCGGTCATGGCAGCGCCCCCCTTGCCGGACATCGTTCCCGCTTGGGCGGGAATCACGTCCGGAGACCTGAGGCCTGATCGGCGGACACCGGCCCGCCGGATCGCCGAAAGACCCACCTCAGAACAGCTCCACCTCTCCCTTTATCGGATCGTTGGCCAACTGCTTGAGGTACTGCTTCTCGCGATCGACCAGCGCCGTATCCTCGCGACCGCGCATCTGCCGCACGCGTGCCTTGCCCGTGGCGGGAAAGAACTGCACCTGGCGCGGGTAGATGTCGCCCAGGTCCGCGGCGGCCACGGGCAGTCGCTCGGTCTCCAGGTAGCGCTTGACGAAGGCAATGTTGCGCTGGCCCACGTCGGTCATCTGGGTCAGCACCTTGCCGCCGCCGAAGATCTTGATCTCCCAGTCCTCGCGGCGGCTGCCTTCCTTGAGCAGGGCATTGATCAGGTGTTCCATCGCGTCGTTGCCGTAGCGCGCCGCGCGCCCCACCGTGGCCGACCAGCTGTCGCGCTCGGCGCCGCGCTCGCCGGAGGGCTCCGGCAGCATGAAGTGGTTCATCCCGCCCAGGCGCAGCCGGCGGTCGTAGATGCACGCCGACACGCACGAGCCCAGCACGGTGGAGATCAGCTCGTCCTGCCGGCTGACGTAGTACTCGCCGGGCAGCACCTTGACGTTGTAGCGCGACAGCGTCGGATCCCAGAACCGGCGCATGTGCTCGAACCCGGCGATGACCCGGCGCGGGTCGAAGTGCTCCAGCGCGGGGACGACGGTGGTGACCTGCGGCACGACGCTCATGCCCGTTTCCGGTAGACGGTGCGTCCGATCAGTTCGAATTCGTTGCTCAGTCCGTGCATCGACTCGGAGTGGCCCAGGAACAGGTAGCCGCCGGCCGGCAACATGCGCGCGTAGCGGGCGAACAGCTTTTCCTTGGTCGGCTTGTCGAAATAGATCACCACGTTGCGGCAGAAGATCGCGTCGAACGGCCCCTGCATCGGCCAGTCGTGCAGCAGGTTCAGCGGCAGGATGGTGACCAGCTCGCGCAGGCGCGGATGCACCGAGGCCAGCCCCTCGTACTCGCCCTGCCCGCGCAGGAACCAGCGCTTGCGGCGCTCGTCGCTTACGCCGCCCAGGCGGTCGAATGCATAAACGCCGCGGCGCGCCTGTTCCAGCGCCTGCGGCGACAGGTCGGTCGCCAGGATCTTCGCGTCGATCTTCGCGCCGGTGCGCTCGAGCGCCTCGGCCAGCACCATGGCGATGGCGTACGGCTCCTCGCCGGTGGAGCAGCCGGCCGACCAGATCCGCAGGCGGCCGCCGTCGCGGCGCTTGCGCTCGATCCACTCCGGCAGCAGCTGGTCGACCAGCAGGTCGTAGTGGTGCATCTCGCGGAAGAACGCGGTGACGTTGGTGCTGATCGCGCTGGCCAGCTCGCCCAGCTCGGCCTCCGGATCCTGCCGGAGCAGCTCGCAGTAGTCGGCGAAGTCGCGCAGGCCCAGCGCGCGCAGGCGCCGCTGCAGGCGACCCTGCACCAGCTGCCGCTTCTGCTCGCTCAGCGCGATGCCGCACTGCTGGTAGACGAACTGGCGCAGGAAGGCGAAGTCGGCGTCCCGCAGCGAGGGCCCGTTGGAGCCCGCCGCCGAGGAACCCGCCGTGGCGACGCGATCATCGGTGATGGCGGGCACGGCCATGGCTCAGAACTCCTTCCAGGCGCCCGCGTCGGCCGCTTCCGCGGCGCGCGCGGCAGGCTTCGGCGCGGCCGGCCGGGCCGGCGTGGCGCGCACCGCGGCAAACACCGCCTCGGCCTCGGCCGCGACCGCCTTTGCACGGGTGGTGACCGACGGCGCCACCTGGCCCATCGTGTCGTCCAGCTGGAAGAAGCCCACCTGCTGCGACAGCTCGGCGGCCTGCTCCTGCATGGCGCGGGCGGCGGCGGCGGCCTGTTCCACCAGCGCGGCGTTCTGCTGGGTCATCTCGTCCATCTGCATCACGGCGTGGTTCACCTGGTCGATGCCGGCGGACTGCTCGGCGCTGGCCGCGGCGATCTCGGCGACGATGTCGGTGACCTTCTTCACGCTGTCGACGATCTCGGCCAGCGACTTGCCGGTCTGGTCGACCAGCGCGGTGCCGTTGTGCACCTTTTCGGCGCTGTCCTTGATCAGGCCCTTGATCTCCTTGGCCGCGCCGGCCGAGCGCTGGGCCAGGTTGCGCACCTCGGTGGCCACCACGGCGAAGCCGCGGCCCTGCTCGCCGGCACGGGCGGCTTCCACCGCGGCGTTGAGCGCCAGCAGGTTGGTCTGGAAGGCGATCTCGTCGATCAGGCTGACGATGTCGGAAATCTTGCGGCTGGACTCGTTGATCGCCTTCATCGCGGTCACCGCCTGGGTCACCACCTCGCCACCGCGCTCGGCCTGCTCGCGGGCACCGCGGGCGAGCTGGTTGGCATGGCTGGCGTTCTCGGCGTTCTGCTTGACGGTGGAGGTCATCTCCTCCATCGACGAGGCGGTCTCCTCCAGCGAGCTGGCCTGCTCCTGCGTGCGCTGGCTGAGGTCGTCGTTGCCGCGTGCGATCTGCTGCGCGGCCGTGCTCACCTCGCCCGAACCACTGCGCACCTCGCTGACGATCGAGGACAGCCGCAGGTCCATCGTGCGGAACGCGTCCAGCAGCTCGCCGAGCTCGTCCTTGCGGTTGACTTGGATATCGTGGCCCAGCTTGCCCTGGGCGATGTCGCGGGCCACCTTGCCGGCATAGGCCAGGGTATTGACGATCGAGCGGCTCAGCGCCAGCGCCAGCACCACCGCGAGGGCCATGCCCAGCGCCAGCGAGGCCAGGCTGATCACCCGCACCAGCTTGAAGCGCGCGATCTGCGCGTCGTAGATCTTCTGCGTCTCGTCGCGCTGCAGCGCCATCAGCTTGTCGAGCACTTCCTGGCGCGCCAGCAGCATCGGGCGCACCTCCATCTCCAGCACGTCGGAGGCCCCCGGGTCGGCGTGGTTCAGGGCGTCCTCCATGTCCTTGCGGGCGGAGGTGTAGTCGGCGTCTGTGGCGACCACCTTCTTGTACTCGGCCTCCACGGCAGGCGACTTCGGTACCTTTTCGTAGTCGGCCTTCAGCTTGGTCAGTTCGGCCTGCAGCGCGGTGTACTCGGCCATCTTCTGCTTGAGCTGGTCCGGCTTGGTCACCATGCCGCTGGCCTCGTTCATCAGGATGAAGGCGAGCAGCGACTTGGTATTGATCCGCGAGATCATGGTGGAGGGGATCATCTCCTCCTGGTACACCCGGCGCAGGCCCTCGTTCTGCAGCTGCATCGAGCCGAAGCCGATGCCGGCACCGATGATCAGCATGAGCATCAGCAGGCCGAGCACGATCCGCAGGCGCCAGCGCAGGGTGAGGGAGGGGAGCTTGAACGAGAGCTTGGGCAGTTTCATCACGTTTCCTGTCAGGCGACGGCTTTGACTTCGGCTACCGGGGGCAGCGCGGCTTCGAGCATCTGGGCGTCCTGCGGTTGCAGCAGCTTGTCCACGTCCAGCAGCAGCACCATGCGGTCCTCCACCGCGGTGAGGCCCTTGAGGTATTCGGTATCCACGGTGGTGCCCATGTCCGGCACCGGGCGCAGGTCGGTGGTCTTCACGTCCAGCACGTCGGACACCGCGTCCACCACCACGCCGAAGTTGCGCCCGGCCACGGCGACGATCACGGTGACGGTGCTCGGCGTGTACTCCTCGCGCGGCAGTCCGAAGCGCAGGCGCATGTCGATCACCGGCACGATCGCGCCGCGCAGGTTGAGCACGCCCAGCACGTAGGGCGGCGCCTGCGGGATCCGCGTCACCGGCGTCCAGCCGCGGATCTCGCGCACGGCGAGGATGTCCACGCCGTATTCCTCGTGCGCGAGGTTCAGGGTGAGGTATTGCGACGCCGGGGCGTCGAGGGTGGCGGCTTCGGACATGGATGGACCTCGTGCGGAAGAGCGCGCTGGGCGCCAGCTATCACGGAAAGGATCGGCGGCAGGTGCGGGAACTTGAGCCGCCGCCGGCGTCCCGGACCGGGTGGATCAGGCCGCGCGCGCCCGGTCGGCAGCGATCGCCGCATCCACCGCGGCACGCTCGGCCGGGGCCAGCAGCTGGTCCAGATCCAGCATCAGCACCATGCGGTCGCCGGCGGCGGCCACCCCGCGCAACCAGGCCAGGTCGGCCCGCGGGTCGGGGCCGTCGACCCCGGCCGGCGCGTCGGGAATGCCCAGGTCGACCACGTCGGCCACGGCATCGGCACGCAGTACCAGCACACGGCCGGCGCGATCGAGCACGACATGCACCGCCGGCGCTGCCGATGCCTGCGGGCCGATGCCGAGCCGGCGGCGCAGGTCGAGCACCGGCGCGGCCACCCCCGGCTGGTCGAGCCGGCCCACCACGTAGGGCGGCACGCCGGCCAGGGTCACGACGGGGCAGCTGCCGCGCACGTCCTTCACCGCGCCGAGCGGCACGGCGTACAGGTCCTCGCCCAGGATCACGGTGAGGTAGCGGGTATGCAGGGCGTCGGGGGCGGTCATGCCTTGTCCTGAGTCAGGGAAAACGGCGGCGCCGCATCGGTCAGAACTCCTGCCAGGCGCCGGCGGCGACCGGCGCGGACTGCGGTGCGCGCGGCGCCGCAGGCACCCG
>JAGWVM010000155.1 GCA_018970895.1 Lysobacteraceae bacterium
GTGGGCGATGTCCGAGCGCATGTCGGCCTCACCGCTGCCCACGTAGATGACCTTGGGGTTCGACGGCGCCAGCGCCAGCGCCCCGATCGAGCCCACCGGCTCCTTGTCGAAAATCGGCTGCCAGGTGCGCCCCGCATCCTGCGTGGCCCACACGCCGCCGTCCACTGCGCCGAAATAGAAATGCCGTGCGTCGCCCGGGATGCCCGACACCGCAAGCACGCGTCCCCCGCGGAACGGCCCGATCGAGCGCCAGTGCAGTGCCTGGTAGGACGATGGCGCCACCTCCGACTGCGCGGACCAGCTGATCAAGGCGCCCAGGGCAAGCAGGACGAACCGGCGCGACATACGCATGGATAAGGTTCCGCTGTGACGAAAGGGACCTATATCGCGCAGCCGGCGCCCGTACTCAAGCCCCGGAAGTCACGGTCGCCACCTTGCGACCGGCATCAAGGTCTTGCGAAGCCCCGTGCCAGCCGGCCAGGCCACTGGCTTGCGCAAGTATCGGCGCGGCGTCATCGGTAAACGCCTAGCCTATGGCGATCGCACCGGGAATGCGTCATAACCGGCTATTGCCTCTTTGCCTCCATGCCACGATGCCGCATCGCGCCGCCCTGCCCCTTGCCCTGTCCACGGTTCTTTCGCTCGTCACATCCACGGCCGTGGCGCAACAGACCCCGGCGGCCAGGCGATCGGTCACCGACCTGCCGCGCATCGACGTGCACGGCTACGACTGGCGCCGCTACGTGAAGGCCAAGCTCGTGCACCAGATGGCGGAAGTGGCCGGCACCAAGATCACCGTGACCAGGAAGACCACGGTCACCCATCTCGACCTGCAGCCCACAGTGATCGGCAACAACCTGGAGCAGTTGCTGGCGCGCTCGCCGGGCGTGTTGGTCTCGCAGCAGCCCACGCCCACCCAGTTCAACCTGAGCTATCGCGGCCTGGGCAATCCGCAGGAATCGGAATACGTGCTGGTGATGCAGGACGGCATCCCGTTGGAAAGCGACTGGATCGGCTTTCCCACGCTGTACGCGATGCCGCTGGCGCAAAGCCTGGCCGAGGTACAACTCATCCGGGGCGGCTCCAGCCTGCTGTACGGGCCGGAGCCCGCACCGGTGATCAACCTGGTCACGCAGCGGCCCAAGCCCGGCACGCCGTTCTCGGCCAGTACCGAACAGGTGGTGGGCGGCCATGGCCTGTACTCGACCTACAACACCGTCGAAGGCAGCCGCGGCGCATGGACGTTCCGCGCCGACGCGGCCTACGGGCGCAGCGACGGCACGCGGCCGAACGCGCAATCGCAGATGCGGCAGACCGACTTCTATGTGGAATATCGCCCCGGCGACACGAACGTCTGGTGGCTGGACCTGCACGCGATCGCCGCCGATTCCGGCGACCCGGGCCGGTTGAGCCAGCCCCAGTGGCACGCCGATCCACGCGCCACGCCCACGCCGTGGAACCGCGACTGGGTGCATCGCGACCAGCTGGTGCTGGGCCATACGCGCGATTTCGGCGACGGCTGGCGACTGACCGGCAAGCTGTGGGTCGCCTACCAGGATCTGGCCAGCCGCGCGGCAAACGGCGCACTGGCGCCGCAGCCGCCACCTGCCAGCACCACGCTGCAGGACGAGCAGTTCCGTACCCGGGGGCTGGACCTGCGCGTGCGCAAGGCCTGGGGGCACGGCAACGCGTTCACCGCGGGCACGGTGCTGTTCCACGGCGACGATCCGTTCCGCCAGTGGAGCAGTCCCGACCTGTACGTCGACCGCTACGACCGCAACGGTACGCCGCGCCTGCGCCAGGCGCGCAGCTCGGACTACACCTCGGTGTTTGCCGAGAACGTGTTCCGGCTGCCGCACGAGATCCATATCGTGCCTTCGGTGCGCCTGGAGCACGAGCGCGTGGCCGTCGACGAAACGGTGCGGCCGCCCTTTCTCAGCCGCCCGCTGATCCACGAGGCCGACGCGCGCACCGTGCCGCTGTTCGGCCTGGGCATCGGCAACGACTTTGGCCACGGCAACGAGACCTACCTCAACGTCTCGCAGGGCTGGCGGCCACTGCGCTACTTCGACATGGCCTCGCCGTTCGCCAACATCGTGCCCGGCCATGCACCTGATCCGTCGAAATCGCTGAGCTGGGAGGCCGGCGTGCATGGCGTGCCGCTCACCGGTCTGTACTACGACGTCAGCCTGTTCTGGATCGACTTCAGGAACCGCATCGAAGCGCAGCACATCAACGCTCTCGACGTGATCGAGGTGAACACCGGCGACACCCGCAACCGCGGCTTCGAGGGTGAGCTCGACTACGACTTCCTCGCGCCCACCGCGCTGGCGGCGCGTGGCGAGCATCTGGATGCGTTCGCCAGCCTGAGCCTGCTCGATGCGACGTTCACCGCAAGTGCGATTCCCAACCAGGTCGGCAAGGTGCCGGCCTACGCGCCGCGCTACCTCGCCAAGGCCGGCGTCACCTGGCGTGTGGAGCAGCGCGTGAAGCTCAGTCTCACCGCGGTCTCGTCGGCGGCGCAGTACTGGCAGGACTCCGACCAGCCGTTCGGCAGCGGCTCGAGCTATCTGCCCGCACGCATCCCTGCCTACACCGTGCTCGATCTGGCGGGCGACTGGCAGCTCAACCGCCAGGTGAAGGTGTTGGCCGGCGTCAGCAACCTCGCCAACCGCCGCTACTACGACCGCGTGTGGCAGACCGGCCTCGAGCCTGCCTACGGGCGCTCCTGGTATACCGGGGTGCAACTGAAGCTCTGATTCGCGTCCCGGTTTCGTCCAGTCGGACCCTCCTCGCTGATGATGTCGATCCGGCGCTTCTCCGCTGTCGCAACCGTGCGACGATGGCGCCAGCCCGCAGGAGATCGCCCACCGCGGCTCCCGCGGGCCACACCTTTTTGCGACACACCGCGGCAGACGGCAGCCGTCCGCGGCCCGTGTCGCAAGATTTCACGCGGATGATTCGTGCCACCCGGCACCTCCATTCCCGCCACATCGGCGTTATCTTCGCCCCCTGCCTTCCTCAGGGGTTCTGCCATGTCGCTGCGCCGCACCGTGGGTCCGCTGCTCGTCGTCGCCTGCCTGCTATCGCCATCCATTCCCCTGGCCGCGGCGACCGATGCGCCACGACCGACACCGGCCGCCGGCGCGCTGGAATGGCGGCTGGTGGGCCCGTTCCGCGGCGGCTGGGCCACCATGGCGGAGGGCGTGCCTTCGCAGCCGGACACGTTCTACATCGGCACTGCCGGCGGCGGCGTGTGGAAGACCACCGACGCAGGCCGCACCTGGCATCCATTGATGAACCACCTGCCGGCCGCCGCGATCGGTGCGGTCGCCGTGGCACCGTCGAACCCGAACGTGATCTACGCCGGCACCGGACAGGTCGCCGCACGCTATGACGTCGCCGCCGGCAACGGCGTGTACCGCTCGGACGACGGCGGCAAGACCTGGCAGCACCTCGGCCTCGCCGACAGCCGGCACATCGGCAAGATCCTGGTCGATCCGCAGCATCCGGACACCGTGCTGGTCGGCGCGCTCGGCCACTACTTCGGGCCGAACCACGAGCGCGGCGTGTTCCGCTCCACCGACGGTGGCAAGACCTGGAAACAGACGCTGCACGTGGACGACAGCACCGGCGTGGTGGACATGGCGGCCGACCCGGCCCATCCGGACGTGGTCTACGCGGCGACCTGGCAGGTAAGCAACTATCCCTGGCTGTCGTACTTCCAGCCCAACGCGGGGCCGGGCAGCGGCGTGTACAAGTCCACCGACGGCGGCGTGAGCTGGAAGCGCCTGGGCGGTCACGGCTGGCCCACCGGGGAGCTCGCGCGCATCGGCCTTGCGGCCACGCGCGGCAACCGCGTCTACGCCGTGGTGAACGACGCCACGCATCCGGATCAGAGCGGCCTCTACCGCTCCGACGACGGCGGCGCGACGTGGCAGGCGCAGAGCCACGCGGGCTGGCTGCCGAACGACTACTTCAGCCGCATCACCGTCGACCCCACCGACCCGGACCGCGTGTACTCGGCCGGGCAGTCGATCCGACGCTCCGACGACGGCGGCAAGACCTGGCACATCTTCAAGGGCGCGCCCGGCGGCGACGACTACCACTACCTGTGGATCGACCCGACCGACACGCAGCGCATGATCACCGCCAGCGACCAGGGCGCGGTGGTCACCGTCAACGGCGGCAAGAGCTGGAGCAGCTGGTACAACCAGCCCACCGCCCAGCTCTACCACCTGGGCGCGGACAACCAGTTCCCATACTGGATCTACGCCGGCCAGCAGGACTCCGGCACCGTGGGCATCGCCAGCCGCAGCGACTACGGCTCGATCTCCTTCCGCGACTGGAACCCGGTCGGCGGCGACGAGCGTGACTACGACCTGCCCTACCCGGGCGACCCGGGCATCGTGTTCGGCTCCGGGCTCGGCGGCCGCGTGTCGCGCTGGAACCGCAGCACCGGCGTGGTGCAGAACGTCGCGCCATGGCCGGTGAGCAGCTACGGCCAGCGCGCCACCGACTTCAAGTACCACTACACCTGGATCACCCCCATCGCATTCTCGGCCAAGCCGCCGTATGCGCTGTACATGGGCGCGCAGGTGCTGTTCCGCAGCACCGACCAGGGCCAGCACTGGAGCGTGATCAGTCCCGAACTCAACGGCAAGACGGCCGGCGCGCGGAACTGCAAGGGCAATCCCACGCCGCAACAGGCACGCGACTGCGGCTACGGCGTGATCTACAGCATCGCGCCCTCGCCGCGTGACAACGACGAAATCTGGGTCGGCACCGACGACGGCCTGGTGCAGCTCACCCGCGACGGTGGCAAGAGCTGGCACAACGTCACGCCCAAGGGCTTGCCGGCGTGGGGCAAGGTCAGCTCGATCGACGTCTCCGCATTGCAGCCCGGCACTGCCTACGTCGCGGTGGACAACCGCCGCCAGGACGACCACACGCCGCACGCGTGGCGTACCAGCGACTATGGCGCACACTGGACGAGCATCGCCGCCGGCCTGCCCGCACACGACTTCGTCAGCGTGCTGCGCGCCGATCCGAAGAAGGCCGGGTTGCTCTATGCCGGCACCGACCGCGGCGTGTACGTCTCCACCGATGACGGCGCGCACTGGTGGTCGCTGCAGCGCAACCTGCCCACCGCCTGGGTGCGCGACCTGCTGGTGCACGGCGACGACCTGATCGCCGCCACCCAGGGCCGCGCGATCTGGGTCCTCGACGACGTCAGCCCGCTGCGCCAGACCAGCACCTCGGCGGCCGTGCAGCTGTACGCGCCGGCGCCAGCGGTCCGTGTACGCGCCAACGAGAACAAGGACACGCCGCTGCCGCCCGGCACGCCGCTGGGCACCAACCCGCCCACCGGCGCCATCATCGACTACCGCCTCGCGCAGGCGGCCCACGGCCCGGTCACGCTCAGCATCTTCGATGACAAGGGCCAGCTGGTGCGCCGCTACAGCAGCGATGAACAACCGGTGCATCGCGATGCCGACCGCTACTTCGAGAAAGGCTGGCTCGGTGCGCCGCAGCAGCTTTCAGCCGCCGCCGGCATGCACCGCTTCGTCTGGGATCTGCGCTATCCGCGCCCGCACGCCATCGAATACGGCTACAGCATCGCGGCCACCTGGGACAGCGACACCCCGCTCACGCCGGAAGGCCCGCTGGTGGTTCCCGGCAGCTACCAGGTGGTGCTGCATGCAAACGGCAAGGACTACCGCGCGCCGCTCACCGTGACGATGGATCCACGCGAACACGTGGCCACCGCCGACCTCGCCGCCGGCCTCGCCTTCTCGCGGCGCATCGGCGGAACGTTGCAGCAGGTCTGGAGCCACTACGGCGAAGTGCAGTCGCTGCGCAAGCAGCTCGATGCGCTGCACGCGAAGCTGGCCGGCGACGCCACGCATGTATCCCTGCTCGACGCCGTGGACGCGCTGGACGCAAAGACCAAGCCGCTGGTCAGCGGCAGCGGCGAATACGCCTCGAACCTGCACGCGATGAGCGACGCACTCACCGCCATCGCCACCGACGTCGAAGGTGCCGACCGCGCGCCCACCCAGGGCCAGCAGCAGGCGCTGGCCGAATACGAGGCCAACCTCGGCAAGGCGCTGGCGCTGTGGACATCGATCCGCAGCACCGACCTGCCGCAGCTCGACAGGCAGTTGCAGGCAGCCCATCTTCCCGCTGTGACGCTGGCGGCGGCCAGGCCGTTGCCACCGAGCGACGACGCCGATGCGGATCAGCCCTAGCACAGAGGCGCGCGCCGCATCACGAAGTGGACGGGTTGCCCTGCGGGCCCGCCCTTGCACATGCATGCGGCGATGCATCTCAAGGCCCCTTCGGCCACGCCTCGCCCAGCGAGGCCGTGTCCGCATGCGCCGGAGACCCATCGCAGCGCTGGGTTGCGGCCCTGATCGCGCGGTCCGGGCACGTGGTGCCCTTGCCGACTTCATTCACATGCGAGAGGGGTTGAGGTTTACGGGACAAGGTGGAGGCTGCCCGCCCCGGGCCGGGCTTGCCTGAACAGCGGTGTCCCGCTCATCGATCCACTTCGGATCCGTCGTGGCCAACATGAGCGTTGCCCCCGCCGCGAGAACGCAGCTTTGCGTACTCCACGGTGGTGAGCGCGATGATCAGCAGATCGAACAGCGTCAGCGCGAGATAGCTGGCGGATGGCCTCGTTACGGCCATGTAGTAGATCTGGTAGGCGACGAACAGAACAGTCAGCACGATCAGTGCCGGGTAGGCCCACAGTCGGCCGCGGACGATCCCCACCAGCACGACCAGCTTCGTGACTCCATGCGAAAGCAGATACAGGGCTGCGAACACCATGGCATGCTGCTGAAAGCGGGTTGCCCAGCGCAGGATATGCACGGCGAAAAAATCGTGCGGATCCTCGCGGAGCTCGGGAGCCACCAGCGCGGCGACCGTCCCCTGCAGCCATCGCGGATCGATCAGCAGAAGCCATACGCCGCCTGCCGTTTCGCCCAGGGCATCGATGGCCTTGAACACGAGAGCGATGGCGAACGCCTTGTCGGTCGCTGTTTGCGTGGACAGATATCGCATGCGCCGCTTGCCCTTCCTGAAACCGAGGAGCCCGGCCGGGGCCGGGCTCCTGTCCGATCAAGCATTCAAGCTCAGTCGCCATCGTCGTCGTCGTAACGTCG
>JAGWVM010000156.1 GCA_018970895.1 Lysobacteraceae bacterium
GGGCGAGCGGATGCCTGGTGCCCAGGCGCTGGCGCGTGCCGGCCTCGTGCCGATCCGCCTGTCGTTCAAGGAAGGCCTGGCGCTGAACAACGGCACCGCGCAGATGCTGGCTACCGGCGCGCTGGCGCTGGACACGCTGGAGCGGCTGCTCGATACCGCCGACCTCGCCGCTGCAATGACGCTCGACGCTTTCGCCGGCCGCAGCGGCGCGCTGCGCGAGGAAGTGCACGCGCTGCGCCCGCATCCGGGCCAGGTCGACACCGCCGCCCGCGTGCGCGAGCTGCTGGAAGGCTCGACCCTGGTCGATATCCCGTATCACCTGGTGCCGCGCTTCCGGCAGTGGGCCGCCGATGCGTGGAGCACGCCGGAGGATCAGGCGCTCAGCTTCGACATCGGCTGGGAGTGGGTGCCGGCCAACCAGCGCCACGGCCGCGAGGCGTTCTACAGCCGCTTCCTGCCGTTCAAGGGTGGCAAGAAGCACCAGCCTCAGGACGCCTACTGCCTGCGCTGCATGCCGCAGGTGCACGGCGCCGTGCGCGATGCCTGGGCCCAGGCCTGCCGCGTGTTCGACATCGAGCTGAACGCGGTCACCGACAACCCGCTGATCTTCCCCGACAACGACGCAGCGCAGTTCATCGAGGAGCAGGTGATCTCCGCCGGCCACTTCCACGGCATGCCGCTGGCGCTGGCGATGAGCTACGTGAAGGCGGCGATCCCGGTGCTGGCGTCGATCTCCGAGCGGCGCCTCAACAAGCTGGTCGATCCGGCCACCAACGACGGCCTGCCGGCCTTCCTCACCGGCAACGAGGACGCCACCGATTCGGGCTTCATGATCGTCCAGTACACCGCCGCGGCGCTGGTCAACGACCTGGCCACGCGGGCGCATCCGGCCAGCGTGTACTCGGTGCCGACCAGCGCCAATGCCGAGGATCACGTCTCGATGGGCGCCAACGAGGCGCGCCATGTGCTGGAGATGTGCGAGGACCTCGGCCACGTGCTGGCGCTGGAGCTGTACACCGCCGCGCAGGCACTGGATTACCGCGAGGAAATGCTCAACGCCGCGCGCCGGCTGGCCGCACGCGGCGACTGGCGTGCGCTGGCCGCCAAGATCACCAATGCCCCGCGCGAGGACAGCCCGCACCACGCGCAGTTCGTCGATGAGGTCAAGGCACTCACCGCCGCTCTCGCCGAGGTGGGCGACTACCACGCCGGCGCCGCCGTGCGCCGCGCGCACGGGCGCCTGCGTGCGCGGATCGGCTTCATGCACCGCGACCGCGCGATGGACGGCGACGTGCGCGCCGTCTGCGAACTCATCGCTTCGGGCGCGGTGCTGGACGCCCCCGTCTGACGCTCTCGTCCACTATCCTGTACCGACCGATTTCCCAGGCGCGACGCCAAGCGCGCCGAATGCTTCCGGAGCCCTCGATGAGCCAGATCCAGACCCCCGTTTCCTACGGCGAACTGATCGACAAGATCACCATCCTGGAGATCAAGTCGCAGCAGATCAGCGAGCCGGCCAAGCTCGCAAACGTACGCACCGAGCTGGACCTGCTCAACGCCACCTGGTCCGCCCATCCGGCCTCGCACACCGACATCGCCGACGAGCGCGCCCGCCTGCTGGCGGTGAACCAGGCGCTGTGGGACATCGAGGACCGCATCCGCCTCAAGGAAAAGGCCCAGGCCTTCGACGCCGAGTTCATCGAACTGGCCCGCTCGGTCTACTTCCGCAACGACGAGCGCGCCGCGGTGAAGCGCGAGATCAACCTCAAGCTCGGCTCGCAGCTGGTGGAAGAGAAGTCCTACCAGAACTACCGCTGAGGGGGCGGGCTTCGATCCCGTCCGGAACGACGCAGTCCCGGCCACGGGGGCTGCTCCGTTTCCCTGCCGTCAGGTCGATCCGGTCCTGGTTATCCGTGGTCTTGCGTTGCATGGCGATCCCCCCGCTCCTGATCGGCGCATCAGCGTGCATCTTCTTGCAGGGGGCTGACTCGGCCGGCAGACGATCTACAATCCGGGGGAACGGCGCCGTTCGTGTCCGTAAAGACGCCCAAAAAGCCATGGCATGCTGAGTATTCTCGACCGCTACTTCTTGCGGGAACTTGGGCGAACAGTCGCTGCAACGCTCGCGGTGCTGCTCGTGATTGTCACCGGAAGCACGCTTGCTGAGGTATTCCAGCAGGTTGCCAACGGCAGCTTTCCGGCCAGCGTGATGCTGCCGGTACTTGGCCTCAAGCTCATTGATGGCCTTCCCGACGTGCTGCCTCTGGCCAGCTTTGTCGGAGTGCTTCTGGGCCTCGGCCGAATGTATCGCGAGAGCGAAATGCATGTGCTGGCCTCCTCCGGCATGACGCCGGCGGGGCCGCTTCGGCCACTGTTGCTGCTGGGGACCGTGCTGGTCACGGTCACCGCGATCGTTTCTTCATGGCTGGGGCCGTGGGCCGCGCGCACCAGCGATCTCATGGTCGCGACCGCCAACCGCTCGGTGATTGCTGCCGGTCTCGACGCCGGCCGCTGGACCGATCTTCCGGGCAAGGGCGGCATCATTTTCGTCGACAGCCTCAGCGGCGACGGCACCCGGATGGGCCGCACCTTCCTGTCCATGCAGCGCATCAGCAAGGACGGCAACGCGCATCTGCGGGTGGTCACCGCAGCCAGCGGCCGCATGTACCCGGGCAGTGATGGTGAAAGCCGTTTTGTTTCCTTGCGCGACGGATGGCAGTACGACATTCCGCTGGGAGCCGACAACTGGAGGCAGCTGCGCTATCAGCGCAACGACACCTCACTGTCCAGTGTGAAGAGATACGACAACGACGGCAATCCGCTGCAAGCGCTGAGCAATGGCGCGCTCAGGAGGCTGGATGATTCACCCGCCAGGGCCGAGCTGGCCTGGAGATTGAGCGCACCTCCGATGACCCTGGTGTTGCTGCTGCTGGCATTGCCGCTGGCGCGCCAGAGTCCGCGCGAACCCCGCTACGGACGGCTGTTGCTGGCCGGACTCAGCTTTTATCTCTACTTCATGCTGCTCTTGCTCGGACGTGCGCAGATCAGCAAGGGTCACTGGCACCACTGGTCGTCGCTGTGGCTCATGCACGCGACGGTGTTGGCGTTGGCAGGCTGGATGCTTTGGAAACAGCACGCCCCGCGCCGCAGCGCTCCGGTCAATCGCGTCCCGTACGCCTCCGGCACGGCTGACTCTCGAGCGGAGAGACATCGGCCGGAGCCAGCCTCGAATTCCGCAGTGGCGGCACGCGTCGCCCCCGGGGTGGATGGCGCAGGTCAACCCGAGGCCTTGGACGTGGTTTCGGACTCGTCGACATCGCAAGGCCGACGCCCTGGAAAGGTACGTCCTTCGCGGTTTCGCTCGGGCGGGTTCACCCTCAAGCGAGTCGACTACCTGGTCGCCTTGAGTGTCATCGGAGCGGTGCTCACCACCTGGCTCGTGCTGACCGGGTTCCAGGCGGTAACACAACTTCTGCGGCAACTCGTGCGGATCGGCAAGAACGGCTATACCCTCAACGACGCCTTCTTTTACGTGTTGCTGACCCTGCCGCGCCGTGCCTACGAAATGTTCGGCAATTCGGCACTCGTGGGTGGCTTGATGGCCCTCGGCGGCCTTGCCTCGACCGGAGAAGTCACCGCGTTGCGCGCCCTGGGTATGTCGCGACTGCGAATTGCTGCCTCGGTGGCTGGCGCGGTCGCACTGCTGCTCGCCGGCGTGGTGGTCATTGGCGAGACCGCTGCGCCCTGGGGCGATCAGCAGGCCCAGGCGATGGACCTTCGCATGAGTGCGGGTAGCCTGGGAATCACCAGCAGTGGTCTGTGGGCGCGCGATGGAAACACCGTCATAAATGCACGCCGCACGCTACTGAAGGAGCAAGCGGGTGTGTCCCGCGTCGAGCTGGGCGATGTGCGCCTTTTTACGCTGACTGCCGCTGGACAGCTCAGCCGATTCGAGTGGGCCAGGCGGGCCGAATACGACCACGCTCAATGGATGCTTCAGGACGTGCGCAGCACCACACTGGACCCGCAGGGCGTCCACACCACGTTGATGTCCCGGCAACCCTGGCACTCAAATCTCGACCCAAAGGTACTTGCACAGTCAGCGATCAAGCCGGAGCACCTCTCGATACGCGACTTGCAACGCAACATAGGCTATTTGAGAGCGAATGGTGAGAGTCCCGGCAGCTATGAGGTGGCGCTGTGGGCGCGGGCTTTCTATCCGGTCAACGTGCTGGTGCTTGTCTTGTGCGCCATGCCCTTCGCCTTCGGTACACTGCGCTCCGGCGGCCTGGGCAAGCGGATCTTCATCGGTATGCTGCTGGCGGTCGGCTGGTACTTCCTGCAGCGCGTCATAGTCAATTTCGCGATCATCTACGGCATCGCTCCAATGCTTGCCAATCTGCTGCCTGCGCCGATCGTCTCGCTCTTTGCCTGGTGGTACTTCCGCCGTACGGCCTAGGCTGCCCGATCGCCGCGGGCGCAGGCGTGCTGCCATTCATGCAGTGAATCAGCTGTGTCTCCTCTGGACGGACGAACCACGTGGCCATCGTGCAGAACACCACTCTCATCACGTCACACCCATGACATCCGGATTCATCTGGCTCTGGATAGGACTCGCCGGTCAGGCCATTTTTGTCGGCCGCTTTGTCATGCAGTGGCTTTACAGCGAGTACAAAAGGCGCAGCGCCATTCCCATCGCCTTCTGGTATGCAAGCTTGATCGGCGGAGGGATCCTGCTCGCCTACGCGATCTACAAACGTGATCCCGTCTTCATCGTTGGACAGAGCGGTGGCTTTCTGGTGTATCTCAGAAACCTTCAGTTCCGCCTGAAAGAGCGCCGCGAATCGCCGAGCGGTCGCGCAGATCCAAAGATGGATTAATCAACCCGGCGCCGCCGTCACGAGCCGGGTTTGTTCGGAGGTCGCAGGTCGCAGGGTGGATTTTTTCAAACGTACATGGATTCGATGTGCTGCCATGCGGCATGGAGACGTTGCGAATCGCGGCCGTTCCGAACCGGGGTGACCCGGGCGGAGCGTGCCATCGAGCCATTGATGAGCGACGCGGTCCGCAGAAGGGCAGGCCGGAACGGTTGGGCGGAATCCGGACAAAAGGGGGATGCCGCAAGGGCCGACATTGCGCGCCGAGCGGCGTGAACAGGCCGTCGTCGACCGCTTGCTCGACGACGAGCGAAACGCTCGCCCTGCCTTTGCTGTCCTACCTGCCGGCTCTGCGATGATCGGGGCATGCTTGGTGAACGATCATGCCGTCGACTGTGGCAATGTGTGGCAATGGGGTCGCCGCATCGTCGTCGGTCCGCGTCAGTGCTCTGATCCTGCCGCATATGCCATCTCGCTTTTGCCGGCTTCGACCTGAATCCTGCGATTCGCCCATTCGAGCCATTCGCTGAGCACCGCAAGCGTCCACAGTGCCCGTGAATGATCGTGGCGCCTGTCGCGATGCTCCATGAGGAGGTCGACGGCAACTCGCGTATCGACCCCGACCTCCTTCAAGGTCGGGCTGGACAAGCGCGATGCTGTCCAGTCAAACAACGGTCCCCGCAGCCACGTCGCGAGTGGCACCGACAGCCCCCGCTTGCGACGGTTTACCACCTGACGCGGTAGATACCGGGTCGCGTAACGCTTGAGAAACACTTTCGTATTGAACCGGTGAACGCGATTTCTCACCGACAGGTGCGCCGCAAAATTTACCACCGCCTGGTCCAGGAATGGCGCCCGAACCTCCACCGCATGTCGCATGCCGCCCCGATCTGTCTTGACCAGCAGGGCCTCGGGCAGGGCATGTCTGAAATCGTGCAACTGCACCGCATCCAGGAGTTCGATAGTCCCTTGATGGCTGTATGCCGCAGGCGATCGGATGCCCAGTCGCTCCAGCACGTCGGGCTGGATACTGGCGGTCCAGAGTGCGTGCCGGGCAACGCCATCGAGCTCCTGGCCCTGGATGAAGCGTTTGAGCAGGAAGGTAATCGCCACTTTCTTGTCGCTGACAGGGATTCGCTCGACCACGCGGGTCAGGGCTGCACGCAAGGTGGCCGGAAGTCCGGCGAAATAATGTGCGAGACGGGCTCCCAGATAGGTCGGGTAACCTCCGAAAAGCTCATCGGCTCCCTCGCCGGAAATCACCATGGGTACGTCCTGTGCCGCCCGCTGGGCAATCAGCGCCATCGGCACCCACGCCGGATCGGCGATGAGCTCCCCGGTGGCCTGAATGAGATCGCTCAGCGTGGCCGGCACATCCAGAGCATGAACGGTGATCGGTACGAAGGGGCATGCCAGCAGCCGTGCAATCTCCTGGGCGTGCAGGCCTTCGTCATAGGACGCTTCGTTGAAACGGATGCTGTACGCCGTGGGCAACTTGTCGGGCCTGACGCTGCGCGCCACCGCTGCAAGCAGGGCCGAATCGACACCCCCGCTCAGAAGCACGCCGTAGTCCACTTGCACATCCGTCTGGCGACGGACCGCATGGCGGAAAATGTCATCGAACATCGGCACCGTCGCGTCGCGACGCGGTGCGACGCCCATCGGACTGCGCCAGTAGCGGTGGCGCCGGATGCCGGTGCAGTCGATTCGCACGATTTCCGCGGGTTGCAATTTCTGCACGCCATGGAGCGCACTTTGAGGCGCCACGCAGAATCCTCTCGCCAGATAGTCGGCCACGGCCCCCGTATTGATCGGGAGATTCGATTCCTGACCGGCCTTCAGCGCGGACAATTCCGACGCAAAGCATGTCGTGCCGTCTTCTGCATGGCAAAAATACATGTGTCGCTCGCCCGTCCGGTCACGAGCGAGAATCAGCTGCTTCTTTCCCGGATCCCAGATGGCCACTGCAAAGACGCCTTGCAGATGTTCCACAAACGCCAGCCCTGTCTCGAGATAGAGCGGACCGATGACCGCGACATCGGTATCACGGTCCATGCGGTGGCCGCGCTCCTCGAGCCAGACACGCAGCTCCCGGTGATTGTCAATTTCCCCGTTGCATACAACCACGACATCGTCGGCACCGACGAGCAGGGGCGGTTGGTCATCCCCCTTGCTCCGGATGGT
>JAGWVM010000157.1 GCA_018970895.1 Lysobacteraceae bacterium
CCCTGGCCGCGCCGGCGCGTGCGCCGCTGCCGGCATCGGCCGGCTCGTCGAGCTGGGTTCCGGCCAGCGACCAGTTCCAGCCGGTGCACTGACCGGCGGCCGCCTCAGCGCCCGGGCAGCGCCAGCAGGGTGCGTTCCAGCGCGAACACGTGCGGGTCGTCGGCGCCGAGCGCTCGCAGCGACGCGGCCAGGTCGAGCAGGTAGTCGCGGTTGGGCCCGCTGGGGCCGGTGGCCGTTGCGATCTGGCGGGCGATCTCCGGTTCGGACGCCGGACCCAGCCAGGCCCCGTTGCCGGGCGGCGCGATGTAGGTGACGGCGTCGGCGCGGCCACCGTCGCCCAGCTCCAGCGCGACCGCTTCACGCAGGTAACCGTTCTTCTCGCGCACGTCCAGTGCGGCCAGCGTCTCCGGCCGGATGCGGAAGGCCAGACCCAGGCAGCGGGCAGCGGGTTCGCGCACCAGCGTGACCACGCGGCCCGGTGCATCCGGGGTGCCGCGATGGTCGTGCGAGCCCTGCCAGAACCTCCGCACCCAGCCGTGCAGCGACGCGGTGCGCTGTTCCAGACAGTCGAAGCCGGTCTTGTAGAGGATCGAGCCGTAGCCGAACAGCCAGACGCTGTCGCGGTCGAGCAGATGGTTCCGTTGGCGGTTGGCCAGGGTGGTGTCGAGCATCGTGCGGGGATCGGTCAGGCGTCGGCGCGCGGGGTCATCGCCTCGACCAGTGCAAGCAGCTGGTCGCGCAGCTGGTCCATCCGCGCCGGCGGCAGCGCCACCTGGCAACGCATGTACTCGGGCAGCCCGGCGGCCCGCTGCTTCAGCGCGCGGCCGCGCGGTGACGCCGCGATGCGCACGCAGCGCTCGTCGTCGGGATCACGCCGACGGGTGACCAGGCCATTCGCTTCCATCCGCTTGAGCAGCGGGGTGAGCGTCCCCGAATCGAGCAGCAGCGCCTCGCCGATCTCGCCCACGGTGCACGTGCCGTGCTCCCACAGCACCAGCATCACCAGGTACTGCGGGTAGGTCAGGCCCAGCTCGTCGAGCATCGGCCTCGCCAGCCGGGTCATCCGGTTGCTGGCGGCGTACACGGCGAAACACAGCTGCTGCCGGAGGCACAGCGAGGGCTGCGGATCCGGAGCTGGCGGGGCGGGATGGCGTGGCATGGGCGGCAGGGTGGCCCAGACGGGCGGCGCGGACAAGTCGGTGCGACCGGTCCGCGCCGCGCGGCGGATCAGGCCAGCGCCGGGTAGTCGGTATAGCCCTTCGAGTCGCCGCCGTAGAGCGTGTTGCCATCCAGAGGGTTCAGCGGGGCATCCTCGCGCAGGCGACGCGGCAGGTCCGGGTTGGCGATGAAGGCGCGGCCGAACGCCACCAGGTCGGCCTTGCCGCTGGCCACCGCGTCGATCGCCAGCGCGCGGTCGTAGCCGTTGTTGACGATCCACGCACCCTTGAACGGCTTGCGCATGGCCGCGTAGTCGAACGGCTGCGGCTCGCGGTTGCCGCCGGTGTCGCCTTCGATCACGTGGATGAAGGCCAGGTCCAGCGCGGCCAGCCGCTCCACCGCGCGGTTGAACAGCGCCTGCGGGTTGCTGTCGGCGATGTCGCCGAACGGGGTCAGCGGCGACAGGCGCACGCCGGTGCGGCCGGCGCCGATCTCGTTCGCCACCGCCTCGCACACCTCGAACAGCAGGCGCGTGCGGTTCTCGATGCTGCCGCCGTAGGCGTCCGTGCGCTGGTTGGACTTGTCGCGCAGGAACTGGTCGATCAGGTAGCCGTTGGCCGCGTGCACTTCCACGCCGTCGAAGCCGGCCTCGATGGCGCGGCGCGCGGCGGCGCGGTAGCTGTCGATCAGCGCGGGGATCTCCGCCAGCTCCAGCGCGCGCGGTTCGGAGACGTCGCTGAAACCCTCGGCGGTGAATACCTTGGCGTCGGCGCGGATCGCCGACGGCGCCACCGGTGCCTTGCCGCCGGGCTGCAGCGAGGTGTGCGAGATGCGCCCCACGTGCCACAGCTGCAGCACGATGCGGCCGCCGGCCGCGTGCACCGCGTCGGTCACTTCCTTCCAGCCGGCCACCTGGGCGTCCGAGTGGATGCCGGGCGTGGCGATGTAGCCCTGGCCCTCGGGCACCACCTGGGTGGCCTCGGCGATGATCAGGCCGGCACTGGCGCGCTGGCTGTAGTACGTGGCCTGCAGCGCGCCCACGGTGTTGCCCTCGCCCGCGCGGTTGCGGGTAAGCGGGGCCATCACGATGCGGTTGGGCAGCTTCAGGTCGCCGACGGTGATCGGCTGGAACAACACGGAAACGTCGGCCGGACGGTCGGTCATGGGAACTCCTTGGAAGTGGGCATTCGGGGACGGGCGCCACGGCGCCCCGGACCGAAGGTTGGGGAGGCGGCCCGCATTTCAAGCAATTCAATTGTACGCAAGATAATGTGGTGCGGGTGTCACGGCGCTCAGCCCGCCAGGGCCGTGCGCCGCCACCACTGCGAGAAGCTGCCGCAGCTTGCCGACACCGGTGCAAACAGCCGCGGCAGCGGGCGCCAGCGGATACCCATCGCGCCTGCCTGCCGGCCCAGCGCCTGGCGCAGGTGCGGATCGTCCACCGCGTGCACCGCGCGCGCGCCGGACAGCGCCGTGGCCAGGTCCGCCGCGGCGGCATGCCAGCGCAGGGGCGCCAGTGTCGCCTGTTGCGCGGTGACGAAGGTCCAGCGCGCGGCCGACCACGGCCAGCGCGCGTGCCAGTCGGCCACGCTGATCGCCACGGCCAACGCGCCTGCGGGCAGGTCCGGCGGCGGGGCGCGCAGCGCCCACGGGTGGACCAGCCACACGTCGCGTCCGCGCACCGCGGCCGGATCGGGGGCAGCGGCACCGATCTCGGCGGGTGGCGCGTCGAGCAGGGCCGGCTCGGCCAGGGCAGCGCCCGCGTCGCGGGCATCCGGCGAGCGCGCGCCGGTGTCGCGGGCGATCCGGTCCATGGCCTCGTAGGAGCGGTCGATGGCCGTGCGCGGGCTGTGCCAGTCCGGCGGCGCGTACCGGGCCACGTTCTCGGCATTGAACAGATAGGGCTTGTGGCTGCCGGTACCGGCCACCCACTGCCAGCTCAGGTGGTTGCTGGCGAGGTCGCCGTCCAGCAGGTGGCCGTACAGCCAGTCCGCGCCGGCACGCCAGTGCACCTTGCGCACATGCACCACGTAGCTGGCCAGCCACATGCGGGCGTGGTTGTGCAGGTAGCCGGTGGCGTAGAGCGTGGCCACCGCGCGGTCGATCGCGGGCACGCCGGTACGACCTTCGCGGATGTCCGCGGGGAGCGTGCCGGCATAGGCCGACTCCGGCAGCGGGCCGGCGTGCAGCGCGTCGAAGATCGCCTCGCCGCGTCGTTCCCACACGTGATGGAAGTACTCGCGCCAGCCGAGCTCGTAGACCAGCTTGTGCTGCGGGTCCAGCCGATGGCGGGCGACGATCCCGGCGTGGACCTCCGGCAGCGTCAGCAGGCCGTGGGTGAGGTAGGGCGACAGTCGGGTGACCGCGCCGTCGAGGGCGTTGCGGCTGCGGGCGTACTCGGCCGGACGCACCGCGGCGAGGCGGGCGAGGGCGGCCTCGCGGGCGGGCGGGAAATCGTCGGGGGTCACTTGAACAGGTCGCTCTGGGGCGACGGCGTTGCGCTGCGGCGACGCCGCCGGGTGGTGGAGGGCAGGCCGCTGCGGCGCGAGCCGTGGCGGCCCTGGATCGCGTCGGCCTCGGCACGGGCGCCGGGTTCGCGGCGCACGGCGTAGAGCCGGTCACGCGCGCGGGCCAGCGCGGCCTTTTCCTCGACCAGCGGAGCCGGATAGTCGCGGCCGATCACGCAACCGGCCGCGCGCTGCTGCGCGGCGTCCATCCGCCACGGTTCGGCCAGCAGCGGCAACGGCACGCGCGCCAGCTCCGGCACCCAGCGCCGGATGAAGTGGCCGCCCGGATCGTGGTCGCGCGCCTGCTTCGCCGGCGAGTACATGCGCAGCGTGTTGATGCCGGTGGTGCCGCTCTGCATCTGCATCTGGCTCCAGTGGATGCCCGCCTCGTAATCGAGGAACTGGCCGGCCAGGAACAGCCCCGGCTCGCGCCAGTGCAGCCACAGGTGATAGGCGGCGAAGCTCACCAGCATCGCCCGCATGCGGAAGTTGAGCCAGCCGGTGGCGCGCAGCGAGCGCATGCAGGCGTCGACCATCGGGTAGCCGGTGGCGCCGGCGCACCACGCCTCGAATCGCTCGCGGTCGAACTCGCCCTCGCGCAGGCCGTCGGTCGCCCGGGCCAGGTTGCGGAACTCCAGCGAGGGCTGGCTCTCCAGCTTCTGCATGAAATGGCAGTGCCAGCGCAGCCGGCCGGCGAAGCCGCGCAGCGCGCGACGCACGGTGATCTCCTCCCGGGCCCCGATGGCCGCCACCGTGGCCTGGTGCACCTGGCGCATCGACAGCATGCCGAAGGTGAGGTAGGGGCTGAGCCGGCTGCCGCCGCGCTCGGCACGCAGCGGGCTGGAGATCGACTTGAGGTAGTCGTGGCCGCGGTGGGCGAGGAAGCTGGCGAGGGTCGCCTGCGCTGGCGCCTCGCCCGCGCCCTGCAGCTGCTTGCCGTGCGGCGCGAGACCGAGCCGGGCGAGGTCGGGCAGGTCGTGCAGCGGGAGGCCGGCCGCGCCGCGGAAGGCCTCCGGCGTGGGCACCGGCGGGGCATCCATCCGCGCCTGCCAGCGTCGCGCCCAGCCGTCGCGCGAGGGCAGGCGGCGGACCACGCCGGTCTGCGGGAACTCGGTCCACGCCACGCCGCGGCGGCGACACCATGCGGCCACCGCCCGGTCGCGCCGGAAGCTCCAGCCAGAACCGGTTTCCTCGTGGCTGAGCAGTTCGTCGAACGGAAACCGCGCGCGCAGCCGCTCGAACACGTGGCAGGCCTCACCCACCTCCACCAGCAGCGGCAGGCCGCGCGCGGCGAGGGCGCGACGCAGCTGGTCCAGTCCCTCGAGCGCGAACGCGACGTGGGCGGACGACCCTTCCGGGCTGGCCAGCCAGTCCGGTTCGATCAGGTAGATCCCGGCCGCCGCGTCGGCCCGGGCGGCGGCAGCGAGCGGTGCGTGGTCGCGCAGGCGCAGATCGCGCTTGAACCAGACGAGTGAGCGGCAGGGCATGGGCGTGGATACGCACGCCCCCGCACTTCCGATGCCTGCGGCCGCCCGCTGTCAGAGCAGCCGCAGCAGCTCCCTCATCAGCGGCAGCCGGCGCACGCGCACCGCGGTGGCGCGGAACACCGCATTGGCCAGCGCCGGCGCGGCGGTGGGCATGGCCAGGAAGCTGGCACCGGCCGGCGGGCGGTCGTTGTCGGCGATCACCACCACCTCCACGGTGTCCGGCAGTTGCGCCATCGAGGCCATCCCGTAGCTCTTCCAGTCCGGCTGCTGGACCTGACCGTCCTTGATCGTGACCGCCTGGCCGAGCGCCTGGCCCAGTGCATCCAGCGTGGCGCCGGCAAGCTGGCCCTGCAGCCCGGTCGGATTGATCGCTCGACCGATGTCGGCCACGCAGACCACCCGCTCGACGGTGAGCTGCTCGCCCTTCATCGACGCCTCCACGGCGTGCGCGACGTAGGCGCCGTCCATGTACCAGGTGGCGATGCCCAGCCCGTTCACCGTGTGCAGCCAGGTCGGCCAGTCGATGCGCTCGGCTGCGAGCTTGAGTACCCTGGCCAGCCGCCCGGTATCCAGTGTGCCGCCACCCGGCAGCGGCAGCTGGCGCGGCTCGCCGATCACCCGCAGGCGGGTGTCCAGCGGGTTTTCGCGCATCACGTGCGCGATCTCGTCGAGGAAGCTCTCCACCGCGAAGGCCTGGGCCGTGTCGGGCATGCCGCGGTGGGGTCCGCGCGGGGTGGTGGCCGGCACGGCGAACCAGTCCAGCCGGAAGTTCGGCACCAGGCCGGCAGGCAGGTGGCCGGGATTGGCCTCGGCGGCTCCCCACTGCGTATCCGGTACGCCGCGGCCGGCCAGCGCCGGGGCGGTGGCGAAGCGGTGGTTCCAGGCCAGCAGCTGGCGCTTGCGGCCGACGATCGCCTGCATCGCATGCACGCTGCCGGAGCGGTAGAAGTCGTGTGTCAGGTCGTCCTCGCGCGTCCACAGCAGACGCACCGGCTTGTCCAGCATCTTGCCCAGCATCACCGCCTCGGCCACGTAGTCGTGGTCGAGCCGCCGGCCGTAGCCGCCGCCCACGCGGGGCACGCGGAGGGTGATCCGTGCGGGTGACAGGCCGGTCAGTCGCTGCACCACGGCAAGGGCCTGCTGCGGTGCCTGGGTGGGGACGACCAGCTCGGCGCGGTCCTTTTCGATGCGCGCGAAGCAGTTCGCCGGCTCGGCCGTGGCGTGCGCCAGCCATGGAAGCATGTAGCTGGCCTCGATCCGGCGTGCGGCTCGCTTGCTGGCGCTATCGACGTTGCCGTCGTCGCGCAGGCGCTGGGTGGGTGGGTTGTCGCCCCCGAGCAGCGCTTCGGCCTGCTGTTCGATCGCGGCGGTGGATTCCCCGCTGCCGGCGCCCGGCTTCCATTTCAGTTCCAGTGCCGCGCGTCCCTGCAGCGCTGCCCAGGTGTTCTCGGCGACGACCGCAACCGATGCACAGCGCGGCGTGGTGCCCAGCGGCTGGCCCCTCTCCGGGCCGAGCTGCAGCACCTTGACCACGCCCTTCACGGCCAGCGCCTTGGCGGTGCCGATCCGGTCCAGGCTGCCGTCCGGCCACGGGCAGTGCGCCAGCACCGCCACCAGCGCGTCGTCGCTGGCGTGGTCGATGCCGAATCGGGCCTGGCCGGTGACCACGGCGCGCGCATCGGCGTCGCCGGCTCCCCGGCCGATCAGGGTGAAGCGGTCCGGCGTCTTGAGTGGCACCGGGACCTTGGGCGGGGCGATCTTCGCGGCGGCCTCGGCCAGCGCGCCGTAGCCCAGCCGCCGGCCGTCGCCGGCGATCACGTGGCCGGCCTCGCAGCGCAGCTGGTCGGCCGGCACGCCGAGCTGGCGCGCGGCGGCCTGCAGCAGCAGCCAGCGGGCCA
>JAGWVM010000158.1 GCA_018970895.1 Lysobacteraceae bacterium
CGGCCAGGTCGCGCGAGAGCACGATATGGCCGTCCAGGATCGCCCGCGCGGCGTCGGCGATCGGATCGTGGCGATAGTCATCGCCCTCGGTCAACACGGTGTAGAAGCCGGTGATCGAGCCGCGGCCCTCGGCATCGTTGCCGGCGCGCTCGACCAGCGCCGGCAGCATCGCGAACACCGACGGCGGGTAGCCCTTGGTCGCCGGCGGCTCGCCGATCGCCAGCGCGATCTCGCGCTGCGCCTGGGCGTAGCGGGTGAGCGAGTCCATCAGCAGCAGCACGCGCAGGCCGCGGTCGCGGAACCACTCGGCGATCGCGGTGGCGTACTGCGCGCCGCGAAGGCGCTTGAGCGGCGGCGCGTCGGCCGGCGCGGCGACGATCACCGCGCGGCGGCGGCCTTCAACGCCCAGCGTGTGCTCGACGAATTCCTTCACCTCGCGGCCGCGCTCGCCGATCAGGCCGACCACCACCACGTCGGCATCGGTGTACCTGGTCATCATGCCGAGCAGGGTCGACTTGCCCACGCCCGAGCCGGCAAACAGGCCCAGTCGCTGGCCACGGCCGACGGTGAGCAGTGCGTTGATCGCGCGCACGCCGGTGTCCAGCCGGGTATCGATCGGCTTGCGCTCCATCGGGTTGATCGGCTCGGCCTTGAGCGAGGCCTGCTCGTCGGTATCCAGCGGCCCCATGCCGTCCAGCGGCAGGCCGTCGGCGCCGATCACCCGGCCGAGCAGGCCCTGCCCCACCGGCAGGCCGCCGGCGTGGGCGCAGGGGCGGACGCGCGCATTCGGCAGCACGCCATGCATCTCGCCCACCGGCATCAGCAGCAGGCGCTCGTCAGCGAAACCGACCACCTCGGTGTCGAGCTGGTCACCGTCGGCCGCATCCACCAGGCAGCGCGCACCCAGCGCGGCCTCGCAGCCCTCGGCCTCCAGTGTCAGGCCGACCACGCGGCGCAGCCGGCCCTCCACGACCAGCGTGTGCGCCAGCTCGGCGCGCCGCCCGCGGCGGGCCAGGCGCTCGCGCCAACGCTCGCTGCGCAACGCCAGCGGATCGGCACTCATCGCCGGCCTCCGTCGCGGAACGGCCGGCGCCGGGCCGGTGGCGGAAGAAAATCGCGCCGCGGGTGGGCACCCACGGGACGGGGGGATCGCTTGGGCCAACGCGCCGCGCCGTCGGGGGAGGCGAACGGGGCGGTCGGCTTCGCGGACACCCACACGCGGCGCGAAGGGGAAAGATGACGGCAACAGCGGCGCCACAGCCGCCGCAGGGCGACCAGCCGCAGAAACACCACGACACGCACGGCGTGCGTCGGGATGCCGGCGCGTGCCTCGCGCCGTGCGATGCGCGCGGCAAGCCGCGGATCGCCCGGCTGCTCGGCCAGCAGCACCCACTCGGCGGACGGCTGGGCCGGGCCGCGCAGGGCGCGATGGCGCGACGTAGCCGCATGCGTGGCCAGGTTCACGACAACGGCGCGGTGCGGCGATGCGGTCATGCGGTGACCTCCTCGTCGCCATCCTCGTCGCTGCCGATGCCCAGTACGGCATCGACGACGGCGGCCAGCCGCGTATCGACGCGGGCATCGAGCCGCGAACGCTCGCTCTCGACCACGCAGTCGCCCGGCGCCAGGGACGGATCGGGCAGCAGCTGCCAGTGTTCCTCGGCCACCGCGTGTTCATGCAGCACGGCGAGATCGTCCGGGTGCACGTGCACGCGCAGCGTCCGGGTGGCCGCCGGCAGCGCACGTGCCGCCTGCTGGACGGCCTGCACCACCAGCGCAGGCGAGGTGGCCAGCTCGTGGGCGATCACCCGCCGCGCAATCACCGTCGCCAGACGCGCCAGTTCATGCTCGGTGGCCTCGTCGAGCGCGTCCAGCGGCCGTGCCGCGGCGTCCAGCAGCGCCTCGAAACGACGCACCATGGCCTCGCGCTCGCGCGCCGCATCGGCCAGCCCCTCGGCACGGCCGGCGGCATAGCCTTCCTCGCGCGCCTGCTGCTCCAGTGCCTCCAGTTCGGCGACGGTGGGCGGTCCACCGGCATCCGCGGCGGGCTCCACCACCGGGCGCTCGGCCATCGACGGCAGCTCCCAGCGCTGGTACCCGGTGCAACCGTCGCGGATGATCTGCGCGGCCATCAGACGAAATCATCTCCGCCGGCGGACAGGGTGAGCTGGCCGGCATCGGCAAGCCGCCGGGCGATCATCAGCACTTCCTTCTGCGCGGCATCGACCTCGCTCACGCGGACCGGGCCGGACACCTCCAGGTCGTCGCGCAGCATGTCGGCGGCGCGCTTGGACATGTTGGCGAAGATCTTCTCGCGGATCGCCGGCTCGGCGCCCTTCAGCGCCACGGTCAGGCGCGCCGACGGCACTTCGCGCAGCAGCGTCTGCATGCTGCGGTCGTCCAGTTCGACCAGGTCGTCGAAGACGAACATCAGCTCCTCGATCTTGCCGCCCAGGCCGGCGTCCTGCGTGCGGATCGCCGACATCAGCTCGGCCTCGCGACTGGTCTCCATCGCGTTGAGGATGTCCGCCGCCGCCTTCAGTCCACCCACGCTGGCGGACTTGAGCTTGTTGGAGCTGCCGGAAAACTGGCGCTCCATGATCTCGTCCAGCTCGTTCAGCGCATGCGGCTGCACGCCGTCCAGCGTGGCGATGCGCATCACCGCATCGGCCCGCGTGCGCGGCGGCAGGTAGCCGAGCACCTCGGCGGCCTGGTCCGGCTCCAGGTGCGCGAGCACCAGCGCGATGATCTGCGGATGTTCCAGGTTGATCAGCTCGGCAATCGCCCGGCTCTCCATCCACTTGAGCGACTCCAGCCCCTTGCTGGAACGGCCCAGCAGGATGCGGTCGATCAGGCCGCCGGCCTTGCTCTCGCCCAGTGCGTTGGTGAGGATCTTGCGGATGTACTCCTCGGTGCCGACGCCCAGCGCGGTCTGCCGGCCCACGTCGTCATTGAGGCGGTTGAGCACGCTCTCCACTTCGTCGCGGCTGACGCTGGTGAGCCCGGCCATCGCCGAACCCACCGCCTGCACGTCGCGCGCGGAGAGATGCTTGAGGACTTCGGCGGCGTCCTGCTCGCCCAGCGTGAGCAGCAGGATCGCGGCCTGGCGGGCGCCGTCGGAAACCTGCTCAGCCATTGTCGCCCACCCAGTTGCGGACCACCTGCGCGACCTGCTTGGGGTTCTCGCTCACCATGCGCTTGGCCATGTTGATCTTCTGCTCGTAGGCGATCGCCTGCCCGATGCGGGCCGGCTCGTCCTCCGGGATATCGGCGATCTGCACCGAAACTTTGGGCATCGGCGAAGGCAGCGCCTGGGCCGGCCCGGGCGTGTCGGACGGGCTGCGGCCCAGGCCTTTCAGCAGCGGCCGCAGCAGGCCGAACGCCACCAGCAGCGCCACCAGGATCCCGCCGCCCTGCTTGATCAGGTCGAGCATGCCCGGGCGCTGCCAGAACGGCGTCGCCGGCAGGTTGTCGTCGCCCGCGTTGGCATCGTGGTGGAACGCCTGGTTGACCACGCTGACGCTGTCGCCGCGCGCGGCATCGAAGCCCACCGCGTTCTTGGCCAGGTCGGTGAGGTGGGTCAGTTCCTGCGCGCTGAACGGTTCGCTCTTGGCGTCCTTGCCGGTACCGACGGTCTTGTTGTCCACCACCACCGCCACGCTGAGTCGCGCCAGCCGGCCGGCCGGATCCGTGACGTGACTGATGGTGCGGTCCAGCTCGAAATTGCGGGTCGCGCTGGATGAACTCTCGGTCGGCGCCGACGTGGCCGCGGTCGTCGTGGCGGCCGCGCCTGCGCCGGCCTGCGGATTGGCGGCGGTGGGCTGCGCCGGGGTATTCGGCGGCTGGTTGCTCAGCGCGCCCGGCACGCCGCCGGCCGCGGCGGCACCGCCGGTGCTTTGCTGGGTGCTGGTCTGCTCGCTGCGCAGCGCGGGGTGGTCGGGGTTGTAGGTCTCCGAAGCTTTTTCGGTCTGGCTGAAGTCGAGGTCGACATAGACCTGCGCGCGGACCTTGCCGGGCCCCACCAGCGGGGTGAGCAGTTCCTCGATGCGCTCGGCGTACATGTTCTCCATGCGGGTGGCCAGGCGCAGGCGGGTGTCGCCCACGGCAGCGGCGCTGTCCGGCGCGTCGCCGGTGAGCAGCTGGCCCTGCTGGTCGACCACCGAGACCTGCTTGGGATCGAGGTCCGGCACGCTGGACGAGACCAGGTGCACGATCGCCGCCACCTGGCTGGCGTCGAGCTGGCGACCGGGGAACAGCGACACCAGCACCGAGGCGCTGGCCTGGTGGTTGTCGCGGATGAAGGCCGACGGCTTGGGCAGCGCCAGGTGCACGCGCGCCGAGCGGACCGACTGCAGGCCGGCGATGGTGTTGCCCAGGTCGGTTTCCAGCATTTGCTGGTACCGCGTGCGCTCGGCCAGGTCGCTCATGCCGAACGGCGAGTCGGCGCCGGGAACGATGGTCGCGTTGGAGCTGCCCTGCGGCAGCCCCTGCCCGGCCAGGCGCAGGCGGATCGCGGCGAGCTGCGACTGCGGCGCCATGATCGAGTTGCCGTCGGCGCTCAACGTGTAAGGCGTGTTGGTGGACTGCAGCGCCTGGGTGATCGCGGCGGCGTCCTTCTGGTCCAGCCCGGCGTACAGCAGGCCGTAGTTGGGCGAGCGCGACCACAGCACCACCGCCACGCCCATCGCCACCGCCAGCGCCACGCCGACCAGCAACAACAGCTGGCGCGATGCGGGGCTGCGCGCGATGTCGCGCAGGTCCAGCCGCGCGCCCGGACGGTCGCTGTCGACCTTCGGTTCGGAGGGGGTCATGCCGCCGTCTGCCATGGGATGTGCTCGCTATCGGGGTGCGGGGGGAATGAGCAGGGCTCAGACCGGCATGTTCATGATGTCTTTGTAGGCTTCGACCAGCTTGTTGCGGACCTGGGTCATCGCGTTGAGCGAGAGGTCGGCCTTCTGGATCGCCACCATCGTGCGGGCGAGATCGGCGCCCTTGTCGCCACGCTCGAACGCCGCCGCCATGCGGCCCGCCTCGGCCTGGCTGTCGCCGACCGCCGCGATCGACTGCCGCAGCACCGCCCCGAAGCCGCCGGATGCGGCCGGCGATGACGACGGCAGTGCGGTGGAGGAGAACGCCACCTCCGGCGAGCGCACCTGCGTGGACATCTGGCGCATCTGGGCAAGCAGGTTGTTGACGTCGATCGTGCTCATGACGGTTTTCCAACGCGTGACGGGTGTCGAAGCCGTTGCTGCAGAAAGCGTGCCATCGGCACGCCGGCGCGCATCAGGCCGCCAGACCGCTCTGCAAGCCGTACTTGCGCAGCTTCTCCACCAGCGTGGTGCGCTGCATGCGCAGCAGCTTGGCGGCATGGGCCACCACGCCACCGGTGGCATCCAGCGCCTGGCGGATCAGCCCGACTTCGATGTCGGCCAGGAAATCCTTCAGGTCGATGCCGCCTTCGGGCAGCAGGGTCGCGTCGTTCACTGCGCGGACCGGCTCGATCTCCGGAGCGTCCATCACTTCCAGCAGGCGATGGCTGGTCGGCTCCTCGGCCACGGCCGTGCCGCGGTAGCGCTCGGGCAGTTCGGCGGCGCGCACTTCGGCACGCGGGTACAGGATCGCCAGCCGCTCGACCAGGTTGCACAGCTCGCGCACGTTGCCGGGCCAGCCGTAGCAGCGCAGCGTCTGCAGCGCGCTGGCGGAGAACCGCACCGAACCCACGCCGCGGCGCTCCAGGCGCTGGTTGAACTCCTCGATCAGCACCGGCAGGTCTTCCAGACGCTCGCGCAGCGCCGGCAGCTCCAGCGGGAACACGCTCAGGCGGTAGAACAGGTCTTCGCGGAACTTGCCATCGGCGATCGACTGCTCCAGGTTGCGATGGGTCGCAGCGATGATGCGCACGTCGCAGCGCTGGGTCTTGTTGCCGCCGACGCGCTCGAACACCCGCTCCTGCAGCACGCGCAGCAGCTTGACCTGCATCGGCAGGCTCATGTCGCCGATTTCGTCCAGGAACAGCGTGCCACCCTCAGCCAGCTCGAAACGGCCCTTGCGCGCGCTGATCGCGCCGGTGAACGCGCCCTTCTCGTGACCGAACAACTCGCTCTCCAGCAGCTCGGCGGGAATCGCTCCGCAGTTGATGGCGATGAACGGCTTGTCCTTGCGCGGCGAACAGTCGTGGATGGTGCGCGCCACCATTTCCTTGCCGGTGCCGGATTCGCCCAGCACCAGCACGCTGGAATCGAACGGCGCCACCTGGCGGATCAGCGCATTCACCCGGGCCATCGCGCGGGACTCGCCGACGAAGCGCTGCTCGGTACCGCGGATGCCCTGCAACGGTTTGCAGGCCTGGCGCACCGCCTCGGCGAACTGCTCGTAGCGCAGCGGGAAGCGGATCGCCGCCGCGCGCCCGGCGAACGGGGCGGCCGGCGACAGCAGCCGCGAGGCCAGCTCGGCGTCGTCGGCCACCAGTACGGCAGCCTGCGCATCAGCGCCAAGCAGGGCCAGCTGCTGCTCGAGCACCGACGCGTCGGCCACGTCACCGATATAGATGCCGCGGCAGCCGCCGGCGGCCAGCGGGTGGGCATCGACGGATCGGGGGTGGAAACCAAGGAACTGCAGGGCCGCGGTGACGGAGTCGGCCCGGGCGGGATTCGACTCGAAGACCAGGAAGTCCGTGTTGTCCATGGTGATGACGCCTCGTGCTCGTGCTGCGGGTGGGAGCGGCGTGGGTGGGGGAGCCGCTGGGTCTGCCGGAGCCCGACGGTTTCCCGTCGCCTCCTGCCCTGGACAGGGAGCAAGAAGAAGGCCAGTGCAACGGGGAGCGAAGCGGCTTGAACGTCACCTGAAGCGACGCGGCGTGTCACTCGTCGGACCGGCCCTGGGCAGACGCAGGGCGGTTGCGTGATGCAGTTCACGGATCCGCCGCGTAAACGCTTTCTTCACGCGTTTTCATGGGGTCCGGGAGTGACCAAAAACGACACGACGACTTGTCGACGCCGCCAAAAAAATCTCGCGCGACCTGCGTGGATCGTG
>JAGWVM010000159.1 GCA_018970895.1 Lysobacteraceae bacterium
CACCGTCTCGTTAGTCGCTTGTTAATGCCGCGGAGGGATGTCCAGCTGCCGGTCAGGACGACCAACCGCTACACTTTGGGTGGTCGGTCCACGGGTACATCGCATGTCCGCTGCCTCCACAGAGATATTTGCCAGCGCGCCGTTGCGACGGCTGCTGGCGGATGAGGTGCGTGGCCTGCTGCCGGATCTGCAGCGCTGCCGTGGGGATCACGGCCTGCTGATCTCGGCCATCGACGGCGATTGTCCTCCCGGGGTGCCCATGCTCTCCTGCTGGACCCGGCTCGTGCTGTCGGGTCCGCGCTATGGCGGCGACGTCGTCGGCCGCGTGGAGGAGCCATTGCCCTTCGTCGACGACGCGTTCGAACTGGTCGTGCTGCGCCATGCGCTGGAAACCGTGACGGCACCGGCGGCGTGGCTCGATGAATCGCTTCGCGTTCTTGCACCTGGCGGCGTGTGTGTGGTCAGTGGCCTGCATCCGGTCAGTCTCTGGATGCCCTGGCTTGCCTGGCATACCCGACGCCATGCGCTGCGGCTGCACATGCCATTGCAGATCGGCGAGTGGCTGCGTCGGCGGGACATGCAGGTTGAGTGCGTGCGCCGGCTCGGTCCCGCCTGGCCACGGGTCGAGGGAGGGCCGGGGCTCGGCGAGGCGCTTGGCGGTGCCTACGTGCTGATCGCACGCAAGCGGCGCAGGGCCGTCACCCCGCTGCGGCTCGTGCCGCGGCCACTCAAGGCGCCCGTCGACGTCGGCCTGGCGCCCGGGGCCCGTCGAAACATCGCCTGATCGTCTGGACAAGCAGAGGACACCCCTTGACCGAAGTGGAAGCATTCACCGATGGCGCGTGCCTCGGAAACCCGGGGCCCGGCGGCTGGGCCGCCCTGCTGCGATCAGGCGGCAAGCAGCGCATGCTGGCCGGCGGTGAGCCGGACACCACCAACAATCGCATGGAGCTGATGGCGGCCATCGCGGCACTGGAGGCGTTGAGCCGCCCCTGCCGGGTCGATCTGACCACCGATTCGCGTTACGTCATGCAGGGCATCGAGCAGTGGGTGCCCAGATGGCGCGCCAACGGCTGGCGTACGGCTGATCGCAAGCCGGTGAAGAACCAGGACTTGTGGCTGCGGTTGTCCGAGGCCACCGCCAGGCACCAGGTGCGCTGGCACTGGGTGCGCGGGCACAACGGGCATGTTGAAAACGAGCAGGTGGACGAGGCGGCGCGACTTCAGGCGGAACATCACAGGGGCAGGGCATGAGGCAGGTGGTACTGGATACCGAGACGACCGGCCTGGAGGTGAGGCAGGGTCATCGCCTCATCGAGATCGCCTGTCTCGAGATGGTCGAGCGTCGCCTCACGGGGCGGCGCTACCAGACCTATCTGAACCCGGACCGGGCGATCGACGAGGGTGCGAGGCAGGTGACCGGCATCGAGGATGAGTTCCTGCTGGACAAGCCACGCTTCGCCGACGTGGCCAGCGAATTCCTGGCCTTCATCGACGGTGCCGAGCTGATCATCCACAACGCGGCGTTCGACCTGGCGTTCCTCAACGCCGAGCTCGGGCGCCTGACGCCGCATCAAGCCGGCACGATCGAAGAGCGATGCACGGTACTCGATACGCTTGCGATGGCGCGTGAGCGATACCCCGGCCAGCGCAACAGCCTCGACGCATTGTGCAAGCGGCTGGGGGTGGACAACTCGGCTCGCGAGCTTCACGGCGGCCTGATCGACTGCCAGTTGCTGGCAGATGTCTACATCGCCATGACATCCGGCCAGGTGGCGCTGGACCTCGGCTTCGAGAACGCTCCCGAGCAGCAGCTGGCGACCGTTGTCATGCCGGTCGAGCTCGTGCGCCGCCCCCGCGTGCTGCGCGCCGGTCCGGAGGAACTTGCCGCACATGAAAGACGACTGGACGGACTGGACAAGAGTGCGGGCGGCACCAGCGTATGGCGTCGCGAGGCAGTGCCGAAAACGTAGGCGGCTCAGCGCAGGCGGACGAGAATGGCGGTGAGGTTGTCGTTGCCGCTCGCCTCCAGGCCGTCGAGCAACAGATGGTCCACGCACTCCTGCGCGGCCAGGTCGCGACGCCCGACGGTCGCAGCGAGCGACGACGTGCCGAGCCCGTCGGTCAGGCCATCGGTACAGAGCAGGAAGGCCTGCCCCTGCGATCGCCGCCCCGCCGCCACGCCGACATGCAGCTGTTCGGCTGCCGTGATGCCTAGCGCCTGGGTGAGCACGTTGCGCTGGGGATGGCGCGACGCAAGTTCGGGATCCAGGCGACCGGCGCTGACCAGCTCCTGCACCAGCGAATGGTCGTGGCTGACCAGGCGGAACGCGTCGGAATGCATGTAGATGCGGCTGTCGCCGACCCAGGCCACGTCGTAGCCATCGTCATGCAGGTGCAGGGCAGCCAGGGTGGTTCCCATCGGCAGCGCGTCCCGGCGGTGCCTGGCTTCCTTTTCCAGCCGCTGTGCCGCGAGGCGGACCGATGCCAGCAGGGAATGCCCGGCGCGGACCTGTTCGACCACCGAGTCGCGGGCAAGGGCGGCGGCGACCTCGCCATGCTGGTGGCCGCCCATGCCGTCGGCGACCAGAAAGAGCCCCAGATCAGGATCGGCGTAATAGGTGTCTTCATTGCGCGCGCGGCGCAGCCCGACGTGGGTTCCGTGTCCGAATTCGATCATGGGGGCAGGTGGTGGCTGACCGGCGCAGCATGCCGGATGCATCACCGGTTGTCACGACGGTCGCGCCTGCGTATGATTGCCGGCTCGCGCGGACCACCGCGTGCGCCCTTCAGGAGAGGTGGCAGAGTGGTCGAATGTACCTGACTCGAAATCAGGCGTACGTGCAAGCGTACCGTGGGTTCGAATCCCACCCTCTCCGCCATATGGAAAGCCTCGCAGCGATGCGGGGCTTTTTCATTCCTCAGGCCCGTGACTCCACGCTGCCGGGCATCGCCTCGTTGGCAGCACGCCCCCGGCTGGTTGGCGGACGGTCCTGCCGCAGTTTCTGCAGCCGCTGGATCTTGGCCACCTGCGCCGGCGTCCCCAGCGGCGCGGTCAAGGCCGGTGATACCAGAGCCACCAGTCGCGCCAGCAGTTCGGCATCGTTGATCGGTTGGCCCATGCTCAACTCGGCGACCAGCTCGTCCATGTCGTCGGTAGCCAGGACCCCGGAGAGCGACTTCAGCGCGAAGTGCAGTCGAAGGCCAAGCTCGCTGCGCGGCACGTGCGGAAGGGCGCGCCCGAATGCTTCGAAGAAACGGCCGAATATCGGGCGGTAGTGCTGCCGGAGGTGGTCACGAATGAATGGCGAAGCGTCGCTGTAGACCCGGCCAAGCAGTCGCAGGAAGGCCGGTCCGGCCTGGGGGTCGCGCCCCAGCTGCATGGCGGGAACGAACAGGATGCCCAGGATGGTCTCGCAGTCCGGGGCCGGCCCGGCGGTTTCGCAGGCATCGAGCAGTTGCAGGCGCTCTTCGTTGAGTCGATCGAGTCGCTGGGAGAGCAACTCCCGGAGCATCGTTTCCTTGCTGCCAAAGTGGTAATTCACGGCCGCGAGGTTGGTGCCGGCACGGGCGGTGATCTGGCGCATCGAGAGCCCCTCGACCCCCTGTTCGACGAACAGGTGCTCGGCGGCTTCCAGCAGCCGTCGCCGGGTCTCGACGGCCTGATTCCCCCCGGTAGTGCGCATGCTCAACCCCTGTTGCAGTCGCTGGAATGTCCTGACACCGCTGTGCGTCAAACGCGCGTATGACGTTAGCGGGCAAGTCGGACGGGTCGCACGCTGCACTGCACGACCGCGGCCCGGAATGCCGGTCCTTCGCGGGGGCGCAAAAGAAAAGGCGGGACTGGGTCCCGCCTTTTCCGGCTCAGGCGCAGCGATGGTTCAGCCCGCCTTTTTCCGGGCCAGTCGCAGCCAGGTATCCACGACAGTGTCCGGGTTGAGCGAGACCGACTCGATGCCCTGGTCCATCAGCCACTCGGCCAGGTCGGGGTGATCGCTCGGGCCCTGGCCACAGATGCCTATGTACTTGCCCTTGGCCCGGGCCGTCTGGATGGCCATGGCCAGCAGCTTCTTCACCGCCGGGTCGCGCTCGTCGAACAGGCTGGCGACGATCGACGAGTCGCGGTCCAGGCCCAGGGTGAGCTGGGTCAGGTCGTTGGAGCCGATGGAGAAGCCGTCGAAGATGTCCAGGAACTCGTCCGCGAGCAGGGCGTTGGACGGCACCTCGCACATCATGATGACCTTGAGCCCGTGCTCGCCCTGCTTCAGGCCGTTGGCAGCCAGCACCTCGATCACCTTGCGGCCCTCGGCGAGGGTACGGACAAACGGGATCATCACCCAGACGTTGTCCAGCCCCATCGTTTCGCGCACGTGCTTGACCGCCTTGCACTCCAGCCCGAAGGCCTCGGCGAAGCTGGGGTCGACGTAGCGGCTGGCGCCCCGGAAACCGATCATCGGGTTCTCTTCGTGCGGCTCGTAGCGGCTGCCACCGATGAGGCCGGCGTACTCGTTCGACTTGAAGTCGGACAGGCGCACGATCACCGGCTTCGGGTAGACCGAGGCGGCGATGGTGGCGATGCCTTCGCCGAGGCGGTCGACGTAGAACGACACCGGGTCGGCGTAGCCGGCCATCCGTTCGTCGATCTTCGCCCTGGTCTGCGTGTCCTGCGTCGCGTATTCCAGCAAGGCCTTGGGGTGCACGCCGATGTGGCTGGCGATGATCATCTCCAGTCGCGCCAGGCCGATGCCGGCGTTCGGCAGCATGCCGAAGTCGAACGCGCGCTCGGGGTTGGCCACGTTCATCATGATCTTCAGCGGCGCCTCGGGCATGGCCCCGAGATCCGCCGTAATGCGCTCGAACGGCAGCTTGCCGTCGTAGATCACGCCGGTGTCGCCTTCGGCGCAGGACACGGTGACCTCGGCGCCGTCGGGTATCGACTGCAGACCGTTGCCGGTGCCCACCACCGCCGGCACGCCCAGCTCGCGGGCGATGATCGCCGCATGGCAGGTACGGCCGCCGCGGTTGGTAACGATGGCGGCGGCGCGCTTCATGATCGGCTCCCAGTCGGGGTCGGTCATGTCGGCGACCAGCACGTCCCCGGGCTGGAATTCGTTCATCTGCGCCAGCGACTTCACCACGCGGGCCCTGCCGGCGCCGATCTTCTGGCCGATCGCCCGGCCCTCGGCCAGCACCTTGCCCTTTTCCTGCAGGTGGAAGCGCTCCAACTGGGTGGACTGCGCGCGCGACTTCACGGTCTCCGGCCGCGCCTGCACGATGTAGATCTTGCCGGTATGCCCGTCCTTGGCCCACTCGATGTCCATCGGGCGGCCGTAGTGCTGTTCGATGATCAGCGACTGCCTTGCCAGCTCCTGCACGTCCTCGTCATTGATGCAGAAGCGGTTGCGCATCTCGACCGGGGTGTCTTGCGTCTTGACCCGCTCGCCGGGGACGCTGGAATAAGTCATGCGCAACTGCTTGGCGCCGAGGCTTCGCCGCAGCACGGCCGGCTTGCCCGCGCGCAGGGTGGGCTTGAACACGTAGAACTCGTCGGGGTTGACCGCCCCCTGCACGACCATTTCGCCCAGGCCGTACGAGCCGGTGACGAACACCACGTCGCGGAAGCCCGATTCGGTGTCAAGCGTGAACAGCACGCCCGAGGCGCCCACGTCCGAGCGCACCATCAACTGCACGCCGGCGGAGAGGAACACGTCCGCGTGCTGGAAGCCCTGGTGCACGCGATAGGAGATCGCCCGGTCGTTGTAGAGGGAGGCGAAGACCTCCTTGACCTTGATCAGCACCTCGTCGATGCCGGTCACGTTGAGGAAGGTCTCCTGCTGGCCGGCGAACGAGGCGTCCGGAAGGTCCTCGGCGGTTGCCGAGGAGCGCACGGCAACCGCGATGTCGTCGGCGCCGGCGTCCTGGCACAGCTTGATGTAGGCCGTGCGGATCGCCTGTTCGAGTTCGTCGGGCAGGGCGGTATCGACGATCCAGCTGCGGATTTCCTTGCCGGCGACGGCCAGGGCATCGACATCGTCGACATCCAGCGAGCCCAGTCGCTGCTGGATGCGCACGGCCAGACCGCTGCGCTCCAGGTAATGCTGGAAGGCCTGCGCCGTGGTCGCGAAACCGCCGGGAACAGAGACGCCGAGTTTGGCGAGGTTGCCAATCATCTCGCCAAGCGAGGCATTCTTGCCGCCGACCTTGCCCAGGTCGGTCATGCGCAGTTGGTCGAGCCACAGCACCAGGTCGTTCAAGGGTGTCTCCTCGGTAAGCACAAAAGGTAACGGAAGGGATGCTGCGCGCCGCCGGAAACGGGCGGCGGGAAACTGGTATTGTCCGCTGCCGATGGTGCGCAGCACAAGAAGACCACTGCCGGCCGTCGTCATTCCAACCGCATACCAGTCAGCGCGCGCTCAACCCGCGACAGCATTTCACGCATGCGCTAAGGTGCGGACATACGCATTCGGGCGAGCAGGATTTTTCATGCAGCGAACGGTTTTTTTCATTTCCGACTCCACTGGTATTACCGCCGAGACGATCGGCAACAGCATCCTGGCGCAGTTCGAGGGGGTGCAGTTCGAGAAGCATCGATTGCCATTCGTCGACAGCCCGCAGAAGGCCGAGGTGGCCGCGTTGCGGATCAAGACCCACTACGCGAAATCGGGTCAGCGGCCGATCGTGGTCAACACGATGGCCGAACGCGCGCTGTGCGACATCGTCGCCGGCAGCGGCGCGTTGATGCTGGACGTGTTCGCTCCCTTCATCGGTCCGCTGGAGGACGAGCTGAAGGCGCGCCGCTCCGGCGCCGTCAACCGCTCGCATGGAATGGTGAATTTCGAGAAGTACGAGGAGCGCATCAATGCGACCAACTATGCACTCACCCACGATGATGGCCTGGATGTGAACTACGCCGACGCCGACCTGATCCTGGTCGGGGTGTCGCGCTCGGGCAAGACGCCGACCTGCCTGTACATGGCCTTGCATTACGGCGTCAGCGCCGCCAA
>JAGWVM010000160.1 GCA_018970895.1 Lysobacteraceae bacterium
GCCGCCGTCGGGACGGCTTTCGGCAATGCGTTCCGCTCGTTCGTGATCGACCACAACGGGCTGGTCGTTTTCGCCACCGGCAACGACAGCCTTTCCCAACCGTCGGATACGGCAGCCATTCCTTACTACGCGCCCGACCTGGAGCGTGGCTGGCTCGCCGTGGCAGCGCTGGATTCGCTACATCCGACGCAATTGGCGTCTTACTCCAACCAGTGCGGCAAGGCGATGAACTACTGCCTGGTGGCGCCGGGCGACGTGATCGTGACCGGCGCCAACGACACCGCCGGCAACCCCACCTACTACATCGTGCAAGGCACCTCCTTCGCCACGCCGGCCGTGTCCGGCGCCGCGGCGGACGTGTGGCAGGCGTTCCCGTACTTCACCAACGACCTGGTGCGGCAGACCCTGCTCGGCACGGCCAAGGACCTCGGTGCGCCGGGCGTCGATCCGGTGTTCGGCTACGGCCTGCTGGACGTCGGCAAGGCGATCCTGGGCCCGGCGCAGTTCAACTGGGGCGACGTGACGGTCGATTTCACCGGCTCGTCCACCTGGGGCAATCCGATCTCCGGCGCGGGCGGCCTGATCAAGCAGGGTGCCGGCACGCTGACGCTGAGCCAACCTTCGACCTACACCGGCCTGACCCAGGTGCAGGGCGGCACGCTGATGGCCAACGCGCTGGCCGGCAGCGTGACGATCGCCGCGCAGTCGAGCTTCGGCGCCGGACACGTCGGCGGCAGCATCGACAACACCGGTACGCTGGACCTCGGCACCGCCGGTGGCACCACGGTCGGCGGCAACTACACGCAGGAGGTCGGCGGCCGGCTGGCGCTGTCGCTGGGGTCGGTGCTGACGGTCTCCGGCAAGGCCACGCTGAACGGCGGCGACCTGTACGTCTACGACAAGAACAGCAACTACACGGTCAGCTCGCACACCGACGTGCTCACCGCGACCGGCGGCCTGACCGGCACCTTCACCGGGGTGAACACGCCCAGCAACGTGCTGCTCACCGCCACCCTCAACTACGACGCCAACAGCGCCTGGCTCAACGTGTCTCAGGTCAGCGTCACCCAGGTCGCCGGCGCGAGCTACACGCCGGCGTCGTACGGCGCGGCGCAGCGCGTGCAGGGTGCGTTCGAGTACCTCAACAGCCAGTTTGCCGGCGGCTCGGTCACGGCGACGCCGGCCAGCACGTCGTTCCTGTCCGGGGCGGCCAGCCTGCAGCACGTTTCCAGCACGGCCGCGCTGGAGCAGTCGCTGCAGAGCCTGTCCGGCCAGTTGCACGCGGCCAGCGCCGCGATGACTTTCGAGGCCATCGACGCCGGCACCCGCGCGCTGTCCGACCACGTCGACCAGCTGCTCGACGGTCACGCCGGAAGCGCCTGGAGCCAGGGCCTGGGCTATCAGGGCGACCTGTCACGCGCCGGCTACGGCAACGTCGGCATCGATCTCCACGGCTGGATGACCGGCGCCGACCAGCGCCTCGGCGCGCGCGGCTTTGCCGGTTATGCGATCACCCAGGCCAGCGGGCTGGGCCGGCTGGCCGAGACGGTCGACCAGGGTCGCAGCCAGTCGACCGAGGCGATGGTCTACGGCGGCGTGGTCAACGGCGCCTGGTACGCGATGGGCCGCTTCGGCCTGGGCCAGTACCGCGAGTCGATGCGCCGCGGCGTGCAACTGGGCGGTTTCGCCACCGGCGTGGCCAGCCTCTCCCGCGGACGCTATGGCGTGGCCTACGGCGAAAGCGGCTATCGCGTCGGGATGGGCGGTTTCCAGGTCACGCCCTACGCGAGCCTGCAGTACGCGCAGATCCGCCGGGACGGTTTCAGCGAGGTGGGCGGCAGCGGCTTCGGCCTGAAGTCGCCGTCGGGGTTGACGGCACGCTGGCAGGCAGGCGTCGGCCTGCGTGCCACGCGCTCGTGGACGCTGGCCGGCGGTTCGCGGCTGTCCTGGCAGTCGCACATGCTGTGGCAGCGCGCGTTCGGCCTGCGCGGCGACGTGCTGCAGGCGAGCTTCACCGGCGTCGACCAGTGGGCGCCAGTCGGCGGCATCGGCCTGTCGCGCTACGGCGGCATGGTCGGCAGCGAGCTGTCGTGGCAGTTCTCGCCGTCCAGCAGCCTGGGCGTGGGCCTGGACCAGTACGTGGGCCAGCGCGACCACGCGCAGATGGCAACGCTCAATTACCGCCTGAACTTCTGACCCGGCGTCGTCCGTGCAGACACGAAGCGGCCCGCATCGCGCGGGCCGCTTCGTTTCATCCGGGTCCTGCCGCTCAGCTCTTGCCGTGGAACAGCTCGCGGCCGATCAGCATGCGGCGGATCTCGTTGGTGCCGGCGCCGATCTCGTACAGCTTGGCGTCGCGCAGCAGGCGGCCGGCCGGGTAGTCGTTGATGTAGCCGTTGCCGCCCAGCGCCTGGATCGCCTCCAGCGCCACCTTCACCGCGTTGCTCGAGGCGTTGAGCAGGCACGCCGCCGGATCGATGCGCGACTTCACGCCCGCATCGAACTGCTGCGCCACCATGTAGGTGAAGCCGCGCGAGGACTGCAGCGCGGTATACATGTCGGCCACCTTGGCCTGCATCATGCCGAAGGTGCCGATCGGCGCGTTGAACTGCTTGCGCTCGCGCACGTAGGGCAGGGTGAGGTCCATCGCCGCCTGCATCAGCCCGATCGGGCCGCCGGAGAGCACCAGGCGCTCCGTGTCTAGGCCGCTCATCAGCACGCGCACGCCCTCGTTGACCTCGCCGACGATGTTCTCCTCGGGGATCTCGCAGTCCTCGAACACCAGCTCGCAGGTGTTGGAGCCGCGCATGCCGAGCTTGTCCAGCTTCTGCGCGGTGGTGAAGCCCTTCATGCCCTTCTCGACGATGAAGGCGGTCATGCAGCGGCTGCCGGCGGCGCGCGGCGCGGTGCGCATGTACACCAGCAGCACGTCGGCGTCGGGGCCGTTGGTGATCCACATCTTCGAGCCGTTGGCGACCCACGTGTCGCCCTTTTTCTCGGCGCGGCAGCTCATCGAGCCGACCACGTCGGAGCCGGCGCCCGGCTCGCTCATCGCCAGCGCGCCGACATACTCGCCGGAGCACAGCTTCGGGATGTACCTGCGCCGCTGCGCCTCGTTGCCGTTGTGGAAGATGTTGCTCACGCACAGGTTGGAGTGCGCGCCGTAGGACAGGCCCACCGAACCGGACGCGCGCGAGATTTCCTCCATCGCCACCGTGTGCGCCAGGTAGCCCATGCCGCTGCCGCCGTATTCCACCGGGATGGTGATGCCGAGCAGGCCGAGGTCGCCGAACTTGCGCCACAGGTCGTCGGGGAAGGCGTTGTTGCGGTCGATCTGGTCGGCGCGCGGGGCGATCTCCTTTTCCGCGAACGCGTGGACGGTCTCGCGCAGCAGGTCGATGTCTTCGCCGAGGGGGAACGGACGCATGCAGTGCTACTCCATGAGGGGGACAAAGCCCATCAAGGATAGCGCGCGGGCCCGCGCCGGCCTTGGCGCGACGCACAAGACGGCCCCCGTGTCAGGCTGCGGCCAGCCCGTCGGCCAGTGCCGCCAGGCGGGCGTGGGCGTTCATCACGCGGTCGAGCTGGGCCAGCACGAAACGGACGGTGTCGTCCTCGACCGGAACGGGTGGACGATGCCCTTCGACGGGCGGGCACGTCGTCGATGGCCCGCCGGCCAGCGATTGCGCCAGGGCGTCCAGTGCCGTCACCACCCGTGTTCCGGCGTCCTGCACGGTCGCCAGCGCGGGCGGCGCGATCGCCTGCCGGTGCGCACCCAACGCCGAAAGCTGGCCCAGCAGGCCATGCGACGTGGTCAGCCAGCGCAGCAGCGCCTCGCGGCTGGCCGCGGCACGATCCGGTTCGCGCAGCATCGCGGCGGCCTGGCCGCTGAGCGCGGCGTCGGCGTTGTGGGCGTCGCGCCGGGCGATGCGGTAGGCGAGGTCGTCGCGCTTGCCGCCGGCGTACTGGGCCAGGATGGCCTCCAGGTAACGCGCGTCGCCGCGCAGGGCCTCGGCCAGCACGTCGGCCAGCCGGCGACCGCGCCAGTCCGGCAGCACCAGGTGGATCGCCAGCGCGGCGATCGCCGCGCCGATCAGCGTGTCCAGCAGGCGCGGCCACATCACCGCATAGCCGTTGCCGATCTGGTTGAAGCACAGCAGCACGAACAGCGTGATGGAGGCGGTCGCCAGCGCGTAGCGGCGTTGCCGGGCGGCGAAAAAGCCCACGCCGGTGGCCACGATCAGCGCCATCTGCCACGGCCCGAACGGTGCCAGCTTCAGCACCGCCCAGCCGAACACCAGCCCGAGCACGGTGCCGCCGATGCGCTCGGCCAGCCGGCGTCGCGTGCTGCCGTAGGTGGGCTGGCAGACCAGCAGCGTGGTCAGCAGGATCCAGTAGCCCTGCCGCGGATGCACCGCCAGCAGCACGCCGTAGCCGGCCAGCAGTGCCAGCGACAGGCGCAGCGCGTGGCGGAAGCGCGGCGAGCCTGCGGTGAGCTGCGCGCGCACGCGTGCCCAGGCCTCGGCGGGCGACTGCGGGCCGGGATCCTGCAGGGCCAGGCCGTCGGCCGCGGTGAGCTGCTGGCTGCCGGGATCGTCCAGCCGCGACTGGATCCCCGCCAGGTTGCGCACGAGCGCGTCAATCGCCTCGCGTACCGCCGGCGCCACGCTGCCGTCGCCGTGCATGACGGTCACCGCGTCGCGCAGGTCGGCCAGCGCCGCGGCGCCGTCGGGCAAGGGCGCGAACCGCGTGCGCAGCCGCAGTGCCCGGGCCCGCGCGCGGCAGGCCGCGGCCTGCAGGCCGAGCAGGTGGCTGCAGCGGAACAGCACGTCGGAGTGGAACAGCGCCTCGGCCAGCGCGTCGTACGGATGGTGGGTGGAGCTGGCGCGCTCGTGGATGTCCTGTGCCAGGAAGTACAGCTGCAGCCGCGCCGCCGTGACGCCGCGCGGGCGGCGGCTGCCGATGCGGTCTATCAGCACCAGCCGGGTCGCGTTGAGCGCCTCCACCACGTGCTCGTTGCACAGCGCCAGGTCCAGCTGCCGGGTCTCGCGGTCCACGCCGTGCACCGGGGTGAACAGCGCGGCCTTGCCGTCCAGCTGGTCGGCCAGCGTATCGAACAGCTGTGCCAGCGCCAGCCGCAGCGCCTGCTGCGGCGCCAGCGCACTCCAGGCCAGCGACAGCACGCCGTACCAGCCGGCACCGGCGAGCAGCAGCATCGGCTCGTGCCAGCGGTCGACCGGGCCGCCGCGCGCCGCGTCCACCCCGATCATCGTGTACACCGACAGGATCAGCGTGCCGCTGGCGATGGTCGCATAGCGGCCGCTGATGGCACCGAGCATCAGCAGCGCGAAGGTCGCCAGCGGCAGCGACGCGGCAAACAGCACCGGCGACGGCAGCAGCGCCTGCACGCTGACCGCGGCCAGCGCGAAGCAGGCCAGGGTGAGGCCCAGCGTGGCCAGCCGGTTGCGCCAGTGGTCCTCGGTGTCGGCCAGCGCGCAGGCGATGGCACCCAGCAGGGCAGGGATCACGGCGTGCACGTCCCGGCGGGCCATGCACCAGAGCACGATGCCGCCCAGCGCGAGGGTGACCCGCACGCACTCGGCGTAGCGGTCCGAACCGCGCAGGCGGCGCCAGGCGAGCGTGAGGGCGTGGGACATCGGCGCAGCATACGGTGCGCGGCGCGTCGGCGGCATGCAAAAAAGAAACGCCGGCACGGGGCCGGCGTCTCGGGTGCGGCGATGGGGCCGGCTTACTGACCGCGCATGCGGCCCTGGAAGCGGGTGCCGCCGTTGCCCATGTGCGGCAGCTTGATCTTGCCGATCAGCGCGATGCGCTCCTCGGCCAGACGGTCGGCGGCCTGGTAGGTGGGTACGCCCTCGGTCTTGCTGATCTCGAAGATGCGGCCCAGGTTGTAGTAGATCTGCCGCATCATGCGCATGGCGCGCTCGCGGTTGTAGCCGTCGATCTCCAGCGAGATGTTCATCACGCCGCCCGCGTTCACCGCGTAGTCCGGCGCATACAGCACGCCGCGGCGGGTCAGCTCGTCGCCGATGGCGTTGGTGGCCAGCTGGTTGTTGGCCGCGCCGCAGATGATCTTCGCCTTGATCCGGTCGATGGTCTTCTCGTTGAGCGTGCCGCCCAGCGCGCAGGGCGAGTACACGTCGGCGTCGACGTCGTAGATCTCGTCCAGGCCCACCGCCTCGCAGCCCAGCTCGTCCACGCAGCGCTGCACCGATTCCTTGTTGATGTCGGTGACGAACACCTTGGCGCCCTGCTCGCGCAGCAGCTTGATGAACTCGCTGCCGACGTGGCCGCAGCCCTGCACGGCGTAGCTGTACTTGCCCACGTCCTCGTTGCCGTGCTTGAAGTTCAGCGCGGCCATCAGGCCCTGCAGGGTGCCGTAGGCGGTGAACGGCGAGGGGTCGCCCGAGCCACCGTGCACCTGGTGCACGCCGGTCACGTATTCGGTCTCGCGGAACACGTATTCCATGTCGTTGACGTCGATGCCGACGTCCTCGGCGGTGATGTAGCGGCCGCCCAGCGAGTTGACGAAGCGGCCGAACGCGCGGAACAGCGCCTCGGACTTGTCCTTCGACGGATCGCCGATGATCACCGCCTTGCCGCCGCCCAGGTTCAGGCCGGCCACGGCGTTCTTGTAGGTCATGCCGCGCGACAGGCGCAGCACGTCGTTCACCGCTTCGGCCTCGGTCTTGTACGGCCACATGCGCAGGCCGCCCAGCGCGGGGCCCAGCACGGTGTTGTGGATCGCGACGATGGCCTTCAGGCCGGCGTCCTGGTTGTGGCAGAAGACGACTTCTTCGTGGCCGGTCTTGGCGATGGTTTCGAAAATCATTGGAACGGCGACTCCATGGGGAGGTGCCCGCGGGCATCCAGGAATGGCGGCATCGCAGCGATGGCCGCCGGGGAACAACAACGAAGCGGCCCGTCGCCCCGGATGGGGCAGGGGCGACGGGCCAAGTCGGACATTCTAGTACGCCGG
>JAGWVM010000161.1 GCA_018970895.1 Lysobacteraceae bacterium
CTGGTCGAGGCGGGGTTGATCGGCCTGCTAGGTGGCGTCGGCGGCTGGCTGCTCACCCTGGCCGGACTGTGGCTGGTGCGCAGCCAGCCGGTGGAATACGCCGACCTGGCGCACCTGGACCCTTCGATGTTCGCGCTGACCTTCGTGCTGGCGGTGGCGGCCAGCCTGCTGGCCGGGTTGCTGCCCGCGCTGCGGGCCGCCCGCGTCGCACCGGCGCTGCAACTGAAGGCCGGTTGAGGAGATGACCATGCAGATCCAGCCCATTCTGGCGGCACTGCGCCGGCACCGCCTGGCCACGCTGCTGATCGCCCTGGAAATCGCGCTCGCCTGCGCGGTGCTGTGCAACGCCAGCTTCCTGATCGCCACGCGCTGGCAACAGGCGCGCGTGCACAGCGGCGTGGACGAGGACTCGCTCGCCGTGCTTACCCTGGAAGGCTACGACCCGGCGCATGCCGTCGACCTCAACGCCCGGGTGCTCGCCGGGTTGCGGGCCATCCCCGGCCTCGAGTCGGCCAGCGTGATCAATGCGGTGCCGTTCGGGCAGCACGCCGGCACGGCCGGCATCACCACCGATGCCGCCGGCCAGCATTTCGGTGGGGTGGTGGACTTCTACGTCGGTGGACCCGGCAGCTTCGAGGCGCTGGGCGTCAAGGTGGTGGCCGGGCAGGCGCCACCACCGGAGAGCTACCGGCAGGACATGCACAGCTTCGTGCCGGACGATGCCACCGTGCTGGTCACACGGTCGCTGGCCGACCACCTGTGGCCCGGTGCCGATCCGCTGGGCAAGGAATTCTGGGTCAGCCGCTTCCATTTCCGGGTGGGCGGTGTTCTCGCGCATCTCGTGCGCCAGAACGGTGGAGAAGGTGGCCCGGCCACCGTCGAGTGGTCGGTGTTCGTGCCGGCCGCGCCGGGTAAGAATCTCGCCGGCACCTATCTGCTGCGTGCCGCCCCGGCACAACTGCCCCGGGTGCTGCGCGACGCGCGCGCGGCGATGGCCAAGGTGGCACCGGACGCCGTGGTCGACCTGGCCGACAGCCGCACCGTCGGCGACCTGCGCGAGGATTATTTCCGCCGCGACCGCACCATGTCCCGGCTGCTGCTGGGGGTGATCTGCGCGCTGTTGCTGGTGACCGCACTGGGCATCGTCGGCCTGGCCAGTTTCTGGGTGCAGCAGCGCCGACGGCAGATCGGTGTGAGACGCGCACTGGGCGCGACGCGCGGTGACATCCTGCGCTACTTCCAGACCGAGAACTTCCTCATCGTCACGCTGGGCGTGCTGCTCGGCACGGCCGGTGCGTACGCGATGAACCTCGCGCTGATGCAGCGCTTCGAGCTGGCGCACCTGCCAGTCGGGTACCTGCTGGTCGCCGCCGTGGTGCTGTGGTCGCTCGGCCAGCTCGCCGTGCTCGGCCCGGCGCTGCGGGCCGCCGCGGTGCCGCCGGTGGTGGCGACGCGGAGCGTTTAGGCGGGGAGGGCGCTGTCCTCTGCGCATTGTGGACCTGGAGAAAACGGAGTTTCCGGATGTTTGCCTACTACCTCGATCTGGCCTGGCGCAGCCTGCGTCGCAGCCCCGTGCTCACCGGCCTGATGGTGCTGGCGATCGGCCTGGGCATCGGTGCCAGCATGACGATGATCACCGTGCTGCACGTGATGACCGCCGACCCGGTCCCGGGACGAAGCGGAAGGCTTTTCTATCCGCAGGTCGATCCGCGGCCGCAGGGGAGCGATCACGACACGCCCGATCCGCCGGGGCAGTTGACCTGGATCGATGCCATGAACCTGCTGCACGCGCGCAGGGGCGTGCGGCAGGCGGCCATGTCGGGCGGCCGGGTGACGGTGATCCCGCCGCAGGGGCCGTCGCATGCGTTCAATGCGCCGGCGCGCTACACCTCGGCGGACTTCTTTCCGATGTTCGGCGTGCCATTCGTCGATGGCAGTGGCTGGACGGCCGGCGATGACCACAGCCACGCACGCGTCGCGGTGGTCGCGCGGGCCCTCGCCGAAAAGCTTTACGGCACGTCGCAAGCCGTCGGCAAGACCCTGCGGCTGGGCAAGTACGACTTCCGCATCGTCGGCGTGATCGACCGCTGGAATCCGGCGCCGCATTTCTACGACCTCTCGATGGGCAGCTACGCCAGGGCGGAGCAGGTGTTTGTGCCCCTCGAGACCGCCATGGAGACGACCCTCGGCACGCAGGGGAGCATGGAGTGTTGGGGCGACTTCCCCAGCGACGGCAACCTGACCAAGGCCAATGGCTGTGCGTGGGTCCAGTTCTGGGTGCAGCTCGATTCACCCGCCGAGGTGGCGGCCTATCGCCGGTTCCTCGACGGTTATTCCAGCGAGCAGAAGACGCTCGGGCGCTTCGGGCGGGCGCCGAATACGCGTCTGTACGACGTGCTGGCATGGCTCGATCACAACCATGTCGTGCCCGGCAGCGTGCAGTTGCAGGCGCTGCTCGCGCTGGGCTTTCTGCTGGTGTGCCTGATCAATACGGTGGCCATGCTGCTGGTGAAGTTCCTCAGGCGCGGTGGCGAGTTGTCAGTGCACCGGGCGATGGGGGCATCGAAGCGTGCCGTGTTCGCGCAGCTGCTGCTCGAAGCGGCGGTGGTCGGCCTGGCCGGCGGCGCGATGGGTTTGCTGCTGTCGGCGTTCGGCCTGTGGGTCGTGCGCCAGCAGCCGGTCGCCTATGCGGCGTTTGCCCACATGGACGAACCGATGCTGGGAGGAACCTTCGTGCTGGCCGTATGCGCCACGCTGGTCGCCGCACTCTTTCCTGCCTGGCGCGCCTGCCGGATCGCGCCGGCCCGTCTGCTCAAGACGCAATAAGGACATCGCGCATGCATCCCATCCTTTCCGCACTGAAGCACCACAAGACCACCGTCGTACTGGTGGTGCTGGAGATCGCGCTGACCTGCGCCATCGTCACCAATGCGCTGTTCCTGATCGGGGATCGCCTGGCCGCCATGCGCGTGGCGACCGGCGTGGCCGACAACGCGCTGGTGTGGGCCCGGACCATGGGTCTGGATCTGGGGCAGGGCACCGCGCTGGGGGCCGACGAGGCGGCGGACATGGCCGCGTTGCGTGCGATTCCCGGCGTCGAGTCGGTGGCAGAAGCCAACTCGCTGCCGTTGAGCCGCAACTACATGAGCGTGGGCGCCTGGCGACATCCCGGCGACAAGCAGTCACTGGTCGACAACGTGGTCGAGTACGCGGGGACGCCCGGCGTGATCGATACGCTGGGCATCAGGCTCTCGAAGGGGCGTGATTTCCTTGCGCAGGAGTACGTGCCCTACCGGCCCAACCTCATCGGCAGCGGGCCCCGGACGCCTCCGCCGACGGTGGCCATCGTCACGCGCACGCTGGCCGAATCGCTCTGGCCCGGCGAGGACCCGCTGGGAAAGACGTTCTGGCTGGACAGCGGCGGCAAGGAGCCCGTGCAGGTGGTCGGCGTGACGGATCACCTGCTCAATCCGAGCATCAACAAGTACCAGGGAGCGGACCGCAACATGTTCCTGCCGGTGACCAAGGTGACCGGAGGCGTGTACGTCCTGCGCGTGCGACCGGACCGGCGCGCCGCGGTAAGGCGGGCGATACCCGGGGTGCTTCAGAAGGTCGACCCGGCGCGCATGGTGCAGGCTGAAATCTATACCGACACCATCGCGGACTATTACCACGGCGACCGGGCCATGGTCTGGCTGCTGCTGGTGGTGACCGGCTGCCTGCTGGCGCTGACCGCGCTTGGCGTGGTGGGTCTGTCGAGCTTCTGGGTGCAGCAGCGCACGCGGCAGATCGGCATCCGCCGCGCCATCGGGGCGACGCGGCGCGACATCCTGCGCCATTTCCAGCTCGAGAACCTGCTGATCGTCAGCCTGGGCATCGTGCTCGGCTCGGCCGGTGCGGTGGGCATGAACCTGTGGCTGATGCGGCACTACGAGCTGGCACACATGCCGCTGGCCTGGCTGGTCTCTGGCGCCCTCGCGCTCTGGCTGCTCGGCCAGCTCGCCGTGCTCGGCCCGGCGCTGCGGGCCGCCGCGGTGCCGCCGGTGGTGGCGACGCGGAGCGTGTGAGTAACGGCCCATCCCGGGTGGCTGGGCTTGGGGCAGAATCGGGGTTCTTAAGGGGAGATGTCGACGATGAAGCTGTTGCCGCTGGTGGTGGCCGTGGGGCTGGTGATGGGCAGCGGGAGCGTGTCCCGCGATGCGGTGGCGGCGGTTGCCCCGGCGAACGATGTCGCCGCGGACGTGGCCGCGCGGGTCGCCATGCAGAACCGTCTGCTGGACGAGCAGTGGCAGCACGCGCTGAAGAACGCCCCGGAGTTCGCGACCATCCTCGGTGACCTGCGCTACAACGACCGTCTCAGCGACCTCTCGCTGGCCCACGCACAGGCGGAGTACCGCTGGACCGGCGACTTCCTGCGTCGTTTTCAGGCGATCGACACCCGCGGCTTCAGCGACAACGACCGGCTCAACCACGAGCTGATGGTGCGCCAGCTCAAGGACGCGATGCGCGCGCACGAGCTGAAGCTGGACGAGATGCCGCTGGACCAGATGAACGGCATCCACCTGCAGCTGGCCGGCTTCATCAGTTCGATCCCGTTCGACAACACCAGGGAATACGAGGACTACCTGGCCCGCCTGAAGGCGGTGCCGGCGGCGTTCGACCAGGTCACCGGCGTGGCGCGGCAGGGCCTGCGCGACCGCATGATGCCGCCGAAGTACCTGCTGGAAGCGGTGGTCAAGCAGATCGACGCGATCGGCACGCCGGCGGGCATGGACAGCGTGTTCGCCGAGCCGCTGAAGCATTTTCCCGCCTCGGTGTCCGCGGCGGATCAGGCCCGGCTGAAGCAGGCGATCCTGGCGGCGATCGACCAGGACGTGCGGCCGGCCTACGCCAAGCTGGGCACGTTCGTGGCCAGGGACTACGCCCCGCACGGCCGCCTGCAGCCGGGCGTGTGGGACCTGCCCAACGGCGATGCGATCTACCGCTTCGACGTGCGCCAGATGACCACCACCGACCAGACCCCCGAGCAGATCCACGAGCTCGGCCTGAAGGAGGTGGCGCGCATCGAGGGCGAGATGACGAAGATCGCCCATGCCCAGGGCTACAAGGACCTGGCCAGCTTCCGTGCGGCGCTGAAGACCAATCCGAAGGTGCACGCCACCTCGCACGAGGACATCCTCAACCGCTACCGCGGCTACCTGGCGCAGATGCAGCCGGAACTGCCCAAGCTGTTCGGCCTGCTGCCCAAGACCAGGGTGGTGGTGGTGCCGGTGGAGCCGTTCCGCGAGAAGGAAGCCGCGGCGGCCGAGTACCACCAGGGCACGCCGGACGGTTCGCGGCCGGGGCAGATCTTCGTCAACACCGGCGACTTCGCCCACCGCAGCGTGCTGACCATCGAGTCGACTGCCTACCACGAGGGCATCCCGGGTCATCACATGCAGATCTCGATCGCGCAGACCTTGCCCAGGCTGCCGCCGTTCCGCCAGCAGGGCGGCTACACCGCCTATGTCGAGGGCTGGGCGCTGTACGCCGAGCAGCTGGGCAAGGACATCGGCTTCTACAAGGACCCGCTGTCCGACTACGGCCGCCTGTCCGACGAGCTGCTGCGCGCCGACCGGCTGGTGCTGGATACCGGCGTGCACTACAAGCACTGGACGCGCCAGCAGATGGTCGACTTCTTCCACGCCCATTCCAGCGAGGACGAGCCGGACGTGCAGGCCGAGACCGACCGCTACATCACCTGGCCGGGCCAGGCGCTGGCGTACAAGATGGGCGAGCTGAAAATTCTCCAGCTGCGTGCCCGGGCGAAGCGCGAGCTGGGTGACCGCTTCGACATCCGCGCCTTCCACGACGAGATCCTCGATGGCGGCGCGCTGCCGCTGGACGTGCTGGAGCAGCGCGTCGACGGATGGATCGCGGCGCAGAAGGCCAAGGCGTGACCGAGTTCCGCCTCCCGACCCGATCCCGTCGCGGAGCGCATGCAACCCTTTCGCGTGGAGCTGCATCCATGCCCGCATGTGTAGACGAAAGATGCGCACCGTACTGATCATCGACGACAACCCGTCCGTGGGCGAGGCGCTCTCGCTGGCGCTTTCGCTGCACGAGATCCGCCCGCTGGTGGCGCTCACCCCGGAAGAGGGGCTGGCGGTGCTGGCCCGCGAGAACGTCTGCGTGGTGATCCAGGACATGAACTTCACCGCGGACACCACCTCGGGCGAGGAGGGTGTGGCGCTGTTCCGGGCGATCCGCGAGCAGCACCCGGACCTGCCGGTGATCCTGCTGACCGCATGGACGCATCTGGAAACGGCGGTGGAGCTGGTCAAGGCCGGTGCCGCCGACTACCTCGCCAAGCCGTGGGACGACGCCAAGCTGCTGGCCACGGTGGAGAACCTGCTGGAACTGTCCGAATCCACCCGCGAGGTGGCGCGGTCGCGCCACGAGCGCCACCGCCGCCGGGAGAACCTGCGCAGCCGCTACGCGCTGGACGGCCTGGTGTTTGCCTCCGAGGCGATGGCGCAGACGCTGGAGCTGGCCTGCCAGGTGGCGCGCTCGGAGGTGCCGGTGCTGATCACCGGGCCGAACGGGGCGGGCAAGGAGCGCATCGCCGCGATCATCCACGCCAACTCGGCGGTGAAGCGCGGGCCGTTCGTGGCGGTGAACTGCGGCGCACTGCCGGGCGAGCTGATCGAGGCCGAGTTGTTCGGCGCCGAGGCCGGCGCCTACACCGGCGCGAACAAGGCGCGCGAGGGCCGCTTCGAGCTGGCCGACGGCGGCACGCTGTTCCTGGACGAGATCGGCAACCTCCCGCTGCCGGGGCAGATGAAGCTGCTGCGCGTGCTGGAAACCGGCCAGTTCGAGCGGCTCGGCTCCGGCCGCACGCGCCAGGCGAGAGTGCGCGTGCTCAGCGCCACCAACGCCGACCTCAAGGCGATGATCAAGGCCGGCACGTTCCGCGAGGATCTGTACTACCG
>JAGWVM010000162.1 GCA_018970895.1 Lysobacteraceae bacterium
CAGCGGATCGATGCGGCCGGGGTTCTTGAACGGATTCCAGTGGGTCAGGCTGCTCATGATGGCGTCCTCCAGGTAGGGGCGATGGCGCAACCGGGCCGGTGCGCCACCGGACACTGTGCGTCCGCCGGAGTCGCGCCGGTTTGATGACGATCAAGCCTGCGCGCCGTACGCCGGCCCGGCGCGGAGCGCGCTCGCCGCAACGCGGGTGGTACCGTGGCGGCCTGTTCCACCGACCGTGGCCGCCGTGAACGACGCTCCGCTCCGTACGCCTTCCCGCTGGCTCAACCGCACGGTCGCCGGCGCCGGTGTCACCAGTGCGCTGGGCGATTTCTGCTACGAGACGACCACGGTGATCCTGCCCGGCTTCCTTGCCGTGCTCGGCATCCCGGCGGCGGCGCTCGGGCTGATCGAGGGCGCCGCCGATGCACTGGCCAGCTTCACCAAGATGGCGGCTGGTCACCTCGCCGACCGGCTCGGCCATCGCAAGGCGCTGGTGGTCGCCGGCTACGCGCTGACGCCCGCCGGCCAGGCGCTGATCGCGCTGGCCACCGGCTGGCCGCTGCTGCTGGCCGGCCGGCTGGTGTCCTGGTTCGGCAAGGGGCTGCGCGGGCCGCTGCGCGACGCGATCGTGGTGCAGGCGGTGAGCGAGACGACCCGCGGCCGCGCGTTCGGCTTTCATCGCGCCGCCGACACGCTGGGCGCGGTGGCCGGCCCGCTGCTCGGCGTGGCGCTGCTGGGCTGGGCGCGCGGGCTGGACGGGGCGGACGCGGCCTGGCCATTCCGGCTGGTGCTGTGGCTGTCGCTGGTGCCCGGCGTGCTGGCGGCGCTGGCGTTCCTGCTGCTGGTGCGCGATCCGCGCGAATCACCGAACCCCGCACTGCGCCTGATGCGTTCCCTGCGCGAGCTGCCGGCCGACTTCAAGCGCTATCTCGGCGCGGTCGGGCTGTTCGGCATCGGCGACTTCTCGCACAGCCTGCTGATCCTCGCCGCCACCACCCTGCTGGCACCCTCGCTGGGCGTGGTGCGCGCCGCGCAGGTGGCCGGCCTGCTGTACGTGGGCCGCAACGTGGTGCAGGTGCTGGCCTCGTTCCCGATCGGCGCGCTGGCCGATCGCATCGGCCACCGGCCGGTGCTTGTCGCCGGCTACGCGCTGGGCGCCCTGACCGCCGGCCTGATGGCACTGGCGGTGGCACGCCAGGCGACCGGCGTGATGGTGCTGGCCGGTGTGTTCACGGTGGCCGGGCTGTACACCGCGGTGCAGGAGGCGCTGGAGTCCACCGTGACCGCGTCGATGGTGCCGGCCGAGCGCCTGTCCACCAGCTACGGCGCGCTGGGCACCGTGAACGGCGTGGCCAGGTTCGTCTCCAGCGCGGCGGTGGGGCTGGCCTGGAGCCTGCACTCGCCCGCCGCCGGCTTCGCGCTGGCCGCCGGCCTGATGCTGGCCGGGACGGTGGCGATGCTGCGGGCGCGCTGAAGCGTCGCCGGGTTGTCCCGGCGGCGGAATCATCGTTATATAGCGAGGTTAATAACGAACCGGACCGTCCCATGCGCGCCTCGCTCTCCCGCCGATTCGCCGCCCTGCTGCTGGCGTTCGCCGCCTGCGGCGGCGCCCGTGCCGACGATCTGGTGGTCTCGGCCGCCTCCAGCCTGACCAACGCCTTCCAGGCGATCGCCCGCAGCTACGAAGCCGCCCATCCCGGCACCCACGTGGTGCTGAACTTCGCCTCCTCCGACACGCTGCTGCGTCAGATCGTCAATGGCGCGCCGGCCGACGTGTACGCCTCGGCCGACCAGGTGGCGATGGACCGCGCGCAGGCGCAGGGCGCCATCGTTCCGGCCACCCGGGTGGACTTTGCCGGCAACCAGCTGGTGGTGATCATGCCCGCCGGCACGCGAGCCTCCGTCACCGCGCTGGCCGACCTGGCCCGGCCGCCGTTCCGGCGCATTGCCTGGGGCAATCCGGCCTCGGTACCGGTAGGCCGCTACACCCGACGCGTGCTGCGCGATGCCGGCCTGGCCGACACGCTGGCGCCCCACGCGGTACTCGCGGAGAACGTGCGCCAATGCCTGGACTACGTGGCGCGCGACGAGGTCGATGCCGGCTTCGTCTACGCCACCGACGCGGCGATCGCCCGTGGCAAGGTTCGGATCGCGCTGCGCCTGCCCTCGCCGACGCCGATCACCTACCCGGTGGCGGTCGTCGCCGGCAGCCGGCATGCCGCCGAAGCCGGCGCGTTCATCGCCTACCTGCGCTCGGCGGCAGGCCAGCGGCAACTGGCGGACTTCGGCTTCCTGGCGCCCTGACCCTCGTGCGACCGGAGATCTGGCAGCCGCTGCTGCTGTCGCTGAAGGTCGCGCTGTGGGCGACCGGAATCAACCTCGTCCTCGGCGTGGCGGTGGCCTACGGGCTGTCGCGCTGGCGCTCGCGCTTCAATGCCACTGTGGATGCCGTCCTCACCCTGCCGCTGGTGCTGCCGCCGACCGTGCTGGGCTACTACCTGCTGGTGCTGCTGGGCCGGCGCGGGGTGATCGGCGGCTGGCTGGACCATCTCGGACTCAATCCCGTGTTCACCTGGCAGGGGGCGGTGATCGCCGCCACGCTGGCCGCGTTCCCGCTGGTGCACAAGGCGGCGCGGGCGGCGTTCGAGGGCGTCGATCCGCAACTGGAGGATGCCGGACGGGTGCTCGGCCTGAAGCCTTTCGCGGTGTTCGTGCGGGTATCGCTGCCGCTGGCGATGCGCGGGATCGTCGCCGGCGCCCTGCTCGCCTTCGCCCGTGCGCTGGGCGAGTTCGGCGCCACGCTGATGATCGCCGGCAACCTGCCCGGCCGCACCCAGACCCTGTCGGTGGCGATCTATTCGGCGATCGAGGCCGGCGATGACGCCGGCGCCAACCTGCTGGTGGGCGTGGCCTCGGTCACCTGCGTGGTGGTGCTGCTGGTGGCCGGCCGGCTGACCCGCGAACGCACGCCGCGGAGGGCCGCCTGATGCGCCTGGACGTGGCCATCCGCCGCAGGCTCGACGATCCGCAGCGCCCGTTCGCGCTGGACGTGGCGTTCCGCTCGGACGCCGGCCGGCTGGTGCTGTTCGGCCCGTCCGGTGCCGGCAAGAGTCTCACCCTGCGCGCCATCGCCGGTCTGCTGAGGCCCGATGCGGGCCACGTGACGGTGGCCGGACGCACGCTGTTCGACGATGTCCGCGGCGTGGACGTACCGGCGCGGGATCGCCAGGTCGGCTTCGTGTTCCAGGACTACGCGCTGTTCCCGCACCTCACGGTGGCGCAGAACGTGGCGTTCGGACTGAAGGCAGGCCTGCGCCAGCCGTCGCGGCGGCGCGTGCCCGAGGCCGCGCGGCAGTGGCTGGATGCATTCGAGATCGGCCATCTGGCCGGCCGCTATCCCTCGCAGCTCTCCGGCGGCCAGCGCCAGCGGGTGGCGCTGGCGCGCGCACTCGCGCCGGAGCCGCGACTGCTGCTGCTGGACGAACCGTTCGCGGCGCTGGATACCGCCCTGCGCGCCCGCCTCCGTGACAGCCTGGTCGCGCTGCAGGAGCGGCTGGGGCTGCAGATGGTGGTGATCACCCACGACCCGGCCGACGTCGAGGCGCTGGCCCGGCAGGTGCTGCACCTGCGCGACGGCCGCGTGCAGGACGAACCGGGCGCGCGCTGAGCGCTCAGCCGGTGGTGCCGAGCAGCACGCTCGACGGCTCGATCCGCGCCTGCACCGGGCGACCTTTCGCCAGCGCCAGCGCGTCGACGCGTTCGCGCGGCAGCACCGCCACCAGCACCCCGCCACCGTCCAGCGCCACGCGCACTTCGGCACGGTCCTGGTCACGGCGGATCGCCGCCACCGTGCCATCGAGCCGGTTGACGTCCCCATCCCGGTCCCCGTCGTCGTCGTGCGCCTCGGCCAGCGCCACGGCCGAGGCCTTCACCAGCGCGATCGCCTCGCCGCCCACCGCCAGCCCCAGCTCGCGCGTGCTTGCCCGCGTGATGCTGGCGCGCAGGCCCTGGCCGCCGGGCAGCGCCAGCGCCACGGCGTCGTTGACCCGGCCGCGGCGCAGCGAAGCGACCGTGCCGGCGAGCTGGTTGCGGGCACTGGTGCGCAGCGCGAAGCGGCGCATCAGCTCCAGGTCGTGCAGCGACGCCTCGCCCAGCGCACCCAGCCGCGCCACGTAGCGCGCGTGCTCGTCGGCCATCGCGCGGAACACCTGCACCAGCCGCCGGCCGCGCGGCGTGAGCGTGGTGCCGCCGCCGCGCCGGCCCCCGGTGGCGCGTACCACCAGCGGCTCGTCAGCGAGGTTGTTCATCGCGTCCACCGCGTCCCAGGCGCCCTTGTAGCTCATGCCCACGGCCCGCGCCGCCGCGCTGATACTGCCGGTGTCGTCGATCGCCGCCAGCAGCGCGATGCGGTCCGGGCCGCCCAGTGGACGGTCGCCGGCGTGCAGCGACAGCGCGCCCTTCAGTTCGATCTTGGCCATGGATCCTCGCCGTGCCGGATGGTGCCGGCCCGAGTCTAGCCGCTGCCCGCGCGCTCAGTCCGGCGCGCGGATCGCCCGCGAGAAGTCCTAGTCCGGCCCGACCCGCCGGGCTTTCTCCGTGATGCGGGCGCGGGCCCGCTGCACCGCTTCCGGTTCGCGGGTGTCGATGGCGTCGTGATCGCGCAGGTAGCCCTGCAGGTGGCCGGTGAGCAGCAGGCGGATGTCCATCGGCAGGCCCGGGTTGATCTGCCGCGCCATGCGGTACACCAGCGTGGTGCAGTTGGAGGTCACCGTGTTGTAGAAGGCCGGTCGTCGGGCGAGCTGGTTGGCCGCCTCGACGTAGGCGAGGAACAGCCGGCGCAGGGTCGGACGCTCCAGCGTCATCGGGTACAGGTAGTCGTCCTCGCCACGCACGTTGGTGCGCACGCGCACGATGTCGCGCTCCTCGGCCGCCACCAGCACCGTCTCGAACTGCTTGAAGAACCCGCCGACGCTGGAGAACGCCTCGCCGCGCTTCTTGCGGATCTCCACCGAGAACACCACGTGGCGACCGTCGTCGAAGCCGAACGAGATCATCGCGTGGGCGATCGCGCGGCTGCCCCAGTACGACAGGATCGCGTCGGCCGACACCAGGTGGTCCAGGTCGTAGGTCTGCGTCTCCCAGCGCACGTCGTAGTCGTCGTCGCGGCGCCAGGTGAAGTCGCGCACGTTGACCAGGGTGACCCGGCTGCCGTGCACCTCGGCGTGCAGCAGGCGCGCCACGTCGTCGGCCCAGACGCGATCGTGGCTCGGCCGTATCGACGCCCACCACGCCAGCAGCAGCGCCCAGGCGACCAGGTACGCCAGCAGCGGCCAGCCGCTGCGGCGGACCAGCGACAGCGAGAACACCCCGACCACCAACGCCGACCACAGCACGCTGCCCAGCGCGCGTGCCAGCACGCCCCCGGGCAGCCGGTACCACAACGCAAGCGTGCCCCAGGCGCCGCTGGCCAGCACCACCACGGCGAGCAGCACCGTGGCCACGACGTGCACCAGGCGCTGGCGCCTCGACGAGCGCGGGGACGGAACGGTGCCGGGAACGTCGGTCATGCCGGGCAGTCTAGCCGTGCCGCGGCGACGCTCCGTCGGGCTTCGGATCCGGCAGGTGGTACATCGCGCGCACGACGCACTGGTAGTCGGCCTCCGGCATCATGCCGACCGCCGCGCGCCGGGCGTCCAGCTGCGCCGGATCCTCCAGCGCGCCCATCACGAAGCGCCCCGGATGCGCCGGGTCGGAATGCATCTGGGTACCGTAGCGTTGCGGCTTGCCCTCGTTCACCAGCACGCGGTCGGTGAGCAACGCGAACTCCTGGCCGGAGATGCCCTGGCGCCGCGCCGGCGTCGACAGCGCGGCGAGCGACGCGCGCTGGAACGCCGGGTCCTGGTCGGCGTGCTGCACCAGCAGGAAGGCCGACGCCAGCCCCTGCTCGCCGACCTGCGCCACGGTGGGAAAGCCGTGCGAGGCGATCTCCTGCTTCAGCCATGCCAGGTTGTCGCGGTCGACGGCGACCACCTGTTTCATCAGTGCCGCACGCCTGGCCTGCGGAACGGCGAGTACGGCATCCCGCGCCTTCTGGTCGGTTTCCGCTCGCGCAAGCAGCTGCGTGCGGACGGCCGGCAGGCTGAACTGGCGGGCGGCATCGCGCCGGGCGATCGCCTCCGGCGACCCGTGCGGATGACTGGCGTGGCGCGCGTCGATCCACGCCTGGGCGGAGGGACAGCGGCGGGCGAAGTCGACGCCCTCGCCGCGCGCCGTCGCGGCAAGGGTCAGGAGCAACAGGCCGGCAGTGGCACATGCGAGATAGCGCATCGGTTTCATCCTTGTCCGGGGAGTGGATCGGCGTCGCCGGGCACGCGGCACACCGGATGGGCGCGGTACCAGTCGGCGAAATCGTCGGCCGGCATCGCGCGGGCGTACACCCAGCCCTGCACCACGTCGCAGCCCAGCTCGTCGAGGCAGGCCAGTTGTGCGTGGTTCTCGACGCCTTCGGCGATCACCCGCATGTCCAGGCTGTGCGCCATGCCGATGACCGCCGACACGATCGCGCGCGTGGCGCGATCCTCCGGCAGTCCGGCGAACAAGCTGGGATCGAGCTTGATCGCCTGCACCGGCAGGCGACGCAGGTAGGCGAGCGAGGAGTAACCCGTGCCGAAGTCGTCGATCGACAGGCCCACGCCCAGCCGCCGCAGCGAGTGCAGCAGCGAGGAAGCGGCCGCGCCGTGCTCCATCAGGCCGCCTTCGGCGATCTCCAGCTCGAGCAGCTCCGCCGGCAGCGCGGTGTCGGCCAGCACGCGGACCAGGTGCAGCGGCAACTGCGCGTCCACCGCCTGGCGCGGCGACAGGTTCACCGCCATGCGCAACGGCGACAGCCCCGCGGCCCGCCAGTCGGCCAGCTGGCGGGCGGCGCGGGCCAGCACCCATTCGC
>JAGWVM010000163.1 GCA_018970895.1 Lysobacteraceae bacterium
GTGATGCGCGCCCCCGGGCCTGCCGCTCCGCGCCTATGATCGGGCGATTCCGCCACGTGGATGCCCGCCATGCATGCTGATCGTTGTCCGGCCGCGCCACGGATGGGCCGCCGTGGGTCGGCGGGGGTGGCCGCACTCGCGGTCGTGGTCATCGGCGCGATCCTCGGCGACCTGCTGGCCGCACCGCATGCCGTCGACGGCTGGCGCTGGCTGCACTGGATCTGCAAGCCGCTGGCGACCGGGCTGGTGCTGATGCTGGCGTGGCGGGCCCGGCCGTCGCTGTCTCCGCGCTACCGCCGGTGCGTGCTCGCCGGCCTGGCGCTGGGGCTGGTCGGCGACGTCCTGCTGATGCTGCCGGGCGACCGCTTCGTGCCGGGGCTGGCGGCGTTCCTGCTGGCCCATCTGGCGTTTCTCGCCGCCTGGCTCGACGACAGCCGCTTCGCGGTGCATCCGCCGGCCCTGCTGGCCTGCCTGCTCGCCGCCGCGGGCCTGCTGTGGCTGCTCTGGCCGTTCCTCGCGCCGCCCCTGCGGATGCCGGTCGGCGTCTATGCGCTGGTGCTGGCGACGATGGCCGGGCAGGCGCTCGGTCGGGCCCGCCAGCACGCGGCGGGCGACGACGCGCGGGCGCTTCCGGCGCGTCGCGCGGCGCTTGGCGCGCTGCTGTTCCTGCTCAGCGACAGCCTGCTGGCCTGGGACCGCTTCCGCCATCCGCTGCCGCTGGCCACGCTGTGGGTACTGGGCAGCTACTACCCGGCGATCGGCCTGATCGCATGGTCGGCCTGGCGGGTACCCGAGCGCGCGCGCTGATCGACCGTCGCTTTCAGCGCAGCCAGCCACGGGCGCCGGCGACGCCCGCCATCGGCACCAGACCGATCGCGACCAGCAGCACGGCGCCCTGCAGCAGCGGAGCCAGGCCGCCGGCGGCCTTGAGATCCGCCAGCAGGGTCGCCAGCGACACGTCCTGGGCCAGTACGCCCAGCAGCGAGGCGATCAGCAGGCCGGTGGCCCAGCGCCGCCGCAGCACCAGCCCGAGGCTGCCCAGCGTGCCGCCGATCACCGCCACGCCGGTGGCGAGCAGCGCCCACACCGGGCGGGCGCGGTACAGCGCCTGTTGCGCTTCGGGCAGGCGCGCGAGGTCGTCGGGGGTCAGGCCCAGGTCGGCGAGGAACGCGGTGCAGCCGAGCAGGTTCCACAGCAGCGCGGCGACGGCGAGAACCTTGAACCACGGGGGAGGCTGGCGCATGGCGGACTCCGCGGGCGACGCCGGTGCGGCGGCCGTGGGCGGATCAGACTGCCGGCGGCGGGTCCCGTCAAGCGGTGCCCGGGCGGGCAAGGAAAAAGCGCGGTCGCCCGCGCTTTTTCCGTTCCTCCCTTGGCGCCGCCTGCGACGGCGGCCGGAGCGCCTACGCCTCCAGTAGCGGCGGTTCGTCCTGCGCCGGCTTGTCCTTGTGGTGGTCGGTGGACAGCAGCATGTAGAACGCCGGCACCACGAACAGCGTGAACAGCGTGCCGATGGCCAGGCCGGTGGAGATCACCAGGCCCATGTTGAAGCGGCCCGCCGCACCGGCGCCGGAGGCGATCACCAGCGGCACCACGCCCAGCACCATCGCCGCGGTGGTCATCAGGATCGGGCGCAGGCGCACCGCGGCGGCATGTTCGATCGCCTCGCGCTTGCTCATGCCCTCGAGCTGCGAGTGGTTGGCGAACTCCACCATCAGGATGCCGTGCTTGGAGATCAGCCCCATCAGGGTCACCAGGCCCACCTCGGTGTAGATGTTGAGGCTGGTGAACAGGTTGACGAAGATCAGCGCGCCGAACAGGGCCAGCGGCACCGACACCAGGATCACGATCGGGTCGCGCAGGCTGTTGAACTGCGCGGCCAGCGCCAGGAACACGATGATCACGGCGAACAGCAACGTGCCGCCGAAGCCGCCGGACTCCTTCTCGAACTGTCGCGACTGGCCGGCGTAGTCCACGTTGTAGCCGGTCGGCGCGACCTCCTTCACCAGGCCCGCGAGGTAGCTGAGCGCCTCGCCCTGCGACATGCCCGACACGCCGGAGATGGTCGCGGAGTTCAGCTGCTGGAAGTGGTTGAGCGAGCGCGGTACCACCTCGTGCTTGATCGTCGCCACCGTCGAGGCCTGGATCACCTGCCCGCCCGGGGTGTTGATGTAGTAGTCCAGCACCTGGTGCGGGTTGAGGCGGTCGACCTGCAGCACCTGCGGGATCACCCGGTAGGAGCGGCCGGCGATCGAGAAGTAGTTGACGTAGCCGCCACCCAGCGCCGCGCCCAGCGAGGCACCGACGTCCTTCTGGGTCAGTCCCAGCGAGGTGATCATGTCGCGGTCGAACGCCACCGTGGCCTGCGGCTTGTCCACCTTCAGGTCCGAGTCGATGAAGTAGAACTTGCCGCTGGCCTGCGCCTTGGCCAGCACCTCGCTGGCCACCTCGTTGAGGTTCTGGAAAGGCTCGGTGGTGGTGATCACCATCTGGATCGGCAGGCCCGACGCACCGGGCAGCGGCGGGAACTGGAACGCCGCCACCTTGGCGCCGGCGATGCCGTTCCACGCCTTCTGCAGCTCCTGCTGCAGCTCGTGCGCGCTGCGGCTGCGCTGGTCCCACGGCTTGAACAGCACGCCGCCGATGCCCTGGTTGGTGGTCGGCACGCCGGTGAGCTGGAACATCTGCTCGTATTCCGGCAGCTTCTTCGCCGCCGCATACATCTGTCCGGCGTAGGCGTTCATCTGCTGCGCGGTGGCGTTGGGCGCGCCGACGATCTGGCCGGCGACGATGCCCTGGTCCTCCTCCGGCGCCAGCTGCGATCGGGCGGTCATGCCAAGCGCGATGGTCGCCAGCAGAAGCAGCGCGGACATCACGATCACCACCGACCAGGTCGACAGCGTGCCGTGCAGCAGGCGCTTGTAGCCGTGCTGCACGCGCTCGAACTGGCGGTCGATGAACTTCACCAGGCGGCCGTCGTCCTGGTCGCCGCGGAAGAACGTCGCGCACATCATCGGCGACAGCGTCAGCGCCACCACCGCCGACACCGTGACCGCGCCGGCCAGGGTGAACGCGAACTCGGTGAACAGTGCGCCGGTGAGTCCCTTCTGGAAGCCGATCGGCACATACACCGCGATCAGCACCACGGTCATCGCCAGGATCGGCCCGCCCAGCTCGCGCGCGGCCAGCAGGGCCGACTGCAGCGGGGTCTTGTGCTCCTCCTTCATGTGGCGGTCGACGTTCTCCACCACGATGATCGCGTCGTCCACCACCAGTCCGATCGCCAGCACCAGCGCCAGCAGGGTCAGCAGGTTGATCGAGTAGCCCAGCGCCAGCATCACGAAAAAGGTGCCGACCAGCGACAGCGGCATCGCGATCACCGGGATGATCACCGCGCGCAGGCTGCCCAGGAACAGGAAGATCACCAGGGTGACGATCACCAGCGCCTCGACCAGCGTCTTGACCACCTCGTCGATCGAGCTGTTCACGAACTCGGTGCCGTCGTAGACGATCTCGCCGGTCAGGCCGCTGGGCAGCTGGTGCTGGATTTCCGGGAACGCGTCGCGCACCTGCTTGGCCACGTCCAGCACGTTGGCGTCCGGCGCCACCTTGATGCCGATGAACACCGAGCGCTTGCCGCTGAAGGCCACGTTGAAGTCGTAGCTGTCCGAGCCCAGCGTCACGTCGGCGACGTCCTCCAGCCGCACGATGGCGCCGTTGACCTGCTTGACCGCCAGCTGCTTGAACTGCTCGACCGAGTGCAGGTCGCTGTCGGTGGTGAGGTCGACGGTGACCGCCTGGCCCTTCGACGAGCCGACCGCGGCCAGATAGTTGTTGGCCGCCAGCGCGGCGTTGACGTCCGCGGCGGTGACGCCGTGGGCGGCCATCTTCGCCGGGTCGAGCCACGCGCGCAGGGCGAAGTTGCGCGCGCCGAGCAGTTCGGCGGTCTGCACACCGGGGATCGAATCCAGCTTCGGCTTGACCACGCGGGCCAGGTAGTCGGTGATGTTGTTGGTGGGCAGCACGTCGCTGTAGAAGCCCATGTACATCGCGTCGACGGTCTGCCCGGTCTGCACCGTCAGCACCGGCTGCTGCGCCTGCGGCGGCAGCTGGTTCTTCACCGAGTTGACCTGGGTGGTGATCTCGGTGAGCGCGCGGTTGGCGTCGTAGTTCAGGCGCAGCGTGGCGGTGATGGTCGACACGCCCTGCACGCTGGTGGAGGACAGGTAGTCGATGCCCTGCGCCTGCGAGATCGCCTGTTCCAGCGGCTGGGTGATGAAGCCCGCCATGGTCTGCGCGTCGGCGCCGTAGTAGGCGGTGGTGACGGTGACGGTGGCGTTCTCGGTTTCCGGGTACTGGCGCACCGTGAGGCTGGTGACGGCCTTCAGGCCGAGCACCAGGATCAGCAGGCTGACGACGATCGCCAGCACCGGCTTGTGGATGAACAGGTCGGTGAATTTCATGGCCTGTCTCAGTTTTCCTGCGGCGTGGGGTGCGCGGCGTCGGCCGGCTGCACGCTGTTGTCGACGGTGATGGTGGCGTCGTTCTTCAGCTTCATCTGGCCGCTGGTCACCACCTCGGTGCCGGCGCTGATGCCCTTGAGGATCGCCACCTGGTCGCCGCGGGTGTCACCGGTGGTGACGAAGGCCTGCTTGACCGTCGGCGGATTCGGCTTGCCCTGCGCGTCCTTGCCCTTGCCCGGCTGCACCACGTAGACGGTGTCGCCGTAGGGGTTGTAGACGATCGCCGCCTGCGGCAGCGTGAGCTGGCGGCGCGGCTGGCCGACGTCGACGGTGAGCTTGGCGAACATGCCCGGGGTCAGCGTCTTGTCGTGGTTCGGCACGGTCGCCTCCACCCGCACGTTGCGGGTGCTGGCGTCGACCTTGGGGCTGATCGCGCTGAGCCGGCCGCTGAAGGTGCGGCCCGGCCAGGCGTCCAGCCGCAGGCGCACCGGCTGGCCCACCTTCAGCCGGGCCAGCTGGCCCTGCGGCACGTTGAAGTCGACGAACAGCGGGTCGAGCTGCTGCACCGTCACCACCTGGGTGCCGGCGGCGAGGTAGTCGCCCGGGCTGATCGTGATGATGCCGGCGCGGCCATCGAACGGCGCGCGCAGCTGCTTCTTGGCGATCACCACCTGCTGCTGGGCCACGGCGGCCTGGCGGGCCTGGAAATTGGCCTGCGCGGTGTCGAAGTCGGCCTCGCTGATCGCCTGCGCCGCCAGCTGCTGGCGGGCGCGGTCGAGGGTGAGCTTCGCCAGTCGCGCATTGGCCTCGAGCTGCTGCAGTTGGGCCACTTCGTCGCCGTCGCGCAGCTGCACCAGCAGCTGGCCCTTCTTCACGTCCTGGCCGGACTTCAGGTGGACCTCGGTGACCAGCCCGGCGACCTCGGTGGCGAGGTCGGCGCCGTTCGCCGCGCGCAGGCTGCCGACCGCGTCGAGCGACGGCTGCCAGTCCTGTTCGCCGGCCTTCACCGTGCTCACCGTGACCGGGCCGGGCTTGGGCATCGAGTGGATCATCCGCATCACCAGCAGCACCTTGGCGCCGGCGATCACGGCGATCAGGGCGAGCGTGCCCAGGATCACCCAGAGCATCCGCCTGGCCGTGCTCGGCTTGTTTTCTGCGCGCGTGGTCATGCGCGAACTCCTTATCGGGAAACGGGGGAAGGGGAAGAGGTGGTCGCGGCGGCCGGGGTGCCGTCGCGCCAGCCGCCGCCGAGCGCGGTGTACAGCGCGGCGGTGTCCGACAGGCGCGCGGCGCGCGCCTGGATCAGGCCGATGCGCGCCTGCTGCTCGCTGCGTTCGGCGTCGAGCAGGTTGAGGTAGTTGGTCGCGCCGATGCGGTACTGCGCGCGAGTGAGCTCAAGCCGCTGCGCCGCCGCCTGCTCGGCGTTGGCCTGTGCGGCCAGCGTCTGCGCGTCGTACTGCAGTGCCTGCAGCGCGTCGGCCACGTTCTGGAACGCGGCCAGCACGGTCTGCTGCCAGTCGGCCGCGGCCTTGTCCATGCCGGCCTGCGCCGCGCGCTTGCGATGCAGCAGTGCGCCGCCGTGGAACAGTGGCTGGGTGAGCCCCAGCCCCACCGACCAGGCGCCGGTGCCGGCGGAGAACAGGTCGCCGGCGGCCAGCGCCTGCGAGCCGGCGCTGCCGGAGAGGGTGAGCTGCGGCAGCATTGCCGCCGTGGCCACGCCGACCTGGGCCGAGGCGGCGTGCAGCAGGGCCGAGGCGGCGCGGATGTCGGGGCGCTGGTCCACCAGCCGCGACGGCAGGCTGACCGGGATGTCCGCGGGCAGGCGCACGTCGTCCAGCGCCAGCGGCGCGGCGTCGAGCCGGGCCGGCGGGGTGCCGAGGTAGGTGGCGAGACGGTTGCGTACGGCGGCGAGCTGGGCGCGCAGCGGCGGCAGCGCGGCTTCGGTGGCGGCCAGCTGCGCGCGCACGGCCAGCGTGTCGGCCAGCGAGCGGGCGCCGATCCGCTGCTGCTTTTCGGCGATGCCCAGCGTGGTTCGCTGGGTGTCGACGATCTGTTCGGTGGCGTGCAGCTGCGCGCGCAGCGAGGCCTCCTGCAGCGAGGCGGTGACCACGTTGCCGGCCAGCACCAGGTAGGTCGAATCCAGCAGTGCCTGCTGATAGTCGGCCTGCGCCTGCTGCGCCTCGATGCCGCGACGCACCCCGCCGAACAGGTCCAGCGTGTAGCCGACGCTCACCGAGGCGTTGTACAGGGTGAACGGACCGGCGCCACCCGGTACGCGCGAGGTCGCCGCGGACTGGGTCTCGCGGGTCGCGCCGACGCCGGCGTCCACCGACGGGAACCGGGCGCCACCGGCGGCGCGGGCGTTCTCCTGCGCCTGGCGCAGGGCAGCGCGGGCCGAAGCGATGGTCGGGCTGTGCGCGAGCGCCTGCTGCACGCGGCGGTCCAGCTCGGCGTTGCCGAA
>JAGWVM010000021.1 GCA_018970895.1 Lysobacteraceae bacterium
CGCGGGCTCGTTGCGCTGGCCATCGCCGGCGGCCTGGCCGGGTGCCAGGAGGCGCCGGCCGGGCGGCAGACGCTGACCTTCTGGACCTTCGGTCGCGAGGGCGAGGCGATGCAGGCGCTGCTGGCGCCGTTCGAGCGGGCCCATCCGCAGATCGAGGTGCGCGTGCAACAGCTGCCGCTCAGCGCCGCGCACCAGAAATTGCTCACCGCCTACGCCGGCGGCTCGATGCCGGACCTGATGCAGCTGGGCAACACCTGGCTGCCGGAAATGGTGGCGCTCGATGCGGTGGAACCGCTGGATGCCCGCATCGCCCGCTCAACGGTGATCCGGCCGGCCGACTACTTCGACAGCATCTGGGCCACCAACCGCATCGACGGCCATACGTACGGCGTGCCTTGGTACGTGGACACCCGCCTGCTGTTCTACCGCGTCGACCTGCTGCGCCGGGCCGGCTTCGACCATCCGCCGCGCGACTGGGCGGAGTGGCGCCGCATGCTGGCCGCGCTCAGCGACCCGGCGGCGCACCGCTACGGCATCCTGCTGCCCACCAACGAGTACGAGCAGCTGATGTCGCTGGCGCTGGAGCAGCCCGATCCGCTGCTGCGCGACGGCAACCGCTACGGCAATTTCGAGAGCGCCGGCTTCAAGCGCGCGCTGACCTTCTACGTCGACACCTTCCGCCTGCACCAGGCGCCGGCGATCAGCAACGTGGTGGCCGGCAATCCGTGGGAGGAGTTCGGTCGCGGCGTCTACGCGTTCTACTTTTCCGGCCCGTGGAACATCGGCGAATTCCGCAGCCGGCTGCCGGCCAGCGCGCAGGCGAGCTGGAACACCGCGCCGCTGCCCGGCCCCGACGGTCCGCCCGGTACCGGCGCCGCGGGCGGCGCCAGCCTGGTGATCTTCCGCGGCTCGGCGCACAAGGACGCCGCCTGGGCGCTGGTCCAGTACCTGTCCGAGCCGGCGGTGCAGCAGCACTTCTACGCGCTGGTCGGCGACATGCCGCCGCGGCGCAGCGCCTGGGCCGGCGGTGCGCTGAGCCGGGACCCGAAGGCGCAGGCGTTCCGCGTGCAGCTCGAGCACGTGAAGCCGACGCCGCCGGTGCCGGAATGGGAGCGCATCGCCAACGAGATGCAGCTGGCCGCCGCCCGCGTGATCGCCGGCGAGCTGAGCGTGGACCAGGCCTGCGCGCAGCTCGACCGCCGGGTCGACACGATCCTGGAGAAGCGTCGCTGGGTGATCGACCACCGCGAGGGACGGCGATGAACCGGCAGCGCGTCGCCTGGCTGTTCCTCGCCCCCGCGCTGATCGTGCTCGGCGTGTTCTTCCTGCTGCCGGTGCTCGGCGCGCTGGCGCTGAGCTTCACCGACTACGACCTCTACGCGCTGGCCGACCCGCGCAACGTGCGCTTCGTCGGCCTGCACAACTACGGGGCACTGCTGCACCGGCCGGAGTTCTGGGCCGCGCTGGGCCACACGGTCTACTTCGTTGTGGTCGGCGTGCCGCTGTCGATGGCGGTATCGCTGGGCGCGGCCCTGCTGCTCAATTCGCCGCTGGCGCGGGCCCGGGCGTTCTTCCGCACCGCGCTGTTCGCGCCGGTGGTGACCACGGTGGTCGCGGTGGCGATCGTCTGGCGGTACCTGTTCAACACCAAGTACGGCGTGATCAACGCGTTGCTGGCATGGCTCGGGCTGCATCCGGTGGACTGGCTCGGCGACCCGCACTGGGCGATGCCGACGATCATCCTGTTCGCCGTGTGGAAGAACTTCGGCTACAACATGATCATCTTCATGGCCGGCCTGCAGGCGATCCCCGCCGAGCTGTACGAGGCCGCCCGCATGGACGGCGCCTCGCCGTGGCGGCAGCTGCGCCACATCACCCTGCCGCTGCTGCAACCGACCCTGCTGATGGTGGCGATCCTCACCGTGTCGGGCTATTTCCAGCTGTTCGCCGAGCCCTACGTGATCACCGAGGGCGGCCCGCTGCAGAGCACCGTGAGCGTGCTCTACCTGATGTACGACGAGGGCTTCACCTGGTGGAACCTGGGCTCGGCCTCGGCGGTGGCGTTTGCGCTGTTCCTCGTGATGTTCGCGGTCACCGCGCTGATGCTGAGGCTGTCCCGGCGCAGCCTGCGCGAAGGGGAATGGGCATGAGCACGAAGCTGGCGCGCTGGACGATCAACGGCCTGCTGCTGGCCGGCAGCGCGGTGGCGCTGTTCCCGCTGGCGTGGATGCTGTCGGTGTCGTTCATGCACCCGGGCGACAGCGGCAGCCTGCCGCCGCCGCTGCTGCCGGCCGACGCCACGCTCGCCAACTACCGCACACTGTTCCTGCGGATCGGCATCGGCGGCTACCTCGCCAACAGCCTGGCGGTGTCCACCGCGATCACGGCGCTTTCGCTGGCGTTCAACCTGATGGCGGGCTACGCCTTCGCCAAGCTGCGCTTCCGCGGCCGCACGGCGGTGTTCCGGGCGTTGCTCGGCGGCCTGGTGATCCCGGCCCAGGTCGCCATGCTGCCACTGTTCCTGCTGCTGAAGACCCTGGGCCTGGTGAACAGCTACGCGGGCGTGGTGCTGCCGGCGCTGGCCAGCGTGTTCGGCGTTTTCCTGGTGCGCGAGTATGCCCGCGGCATCCCGCGCGAGCTGCTGGAAGCGGCGCGGATGGACGGTGCCGGCGAGGCGCGCATCTTCGTGCAGATCGTGCTGCCGCTGCTGCGGCCGATCGTGGTGACGCTGGCGATCATCACCTTCCTCACCGCCTGGAACGACTTCATGTGGCCGCTGATCGTGCTGACCGGGCAGGACCACTACACGTTGCCGATCGGGCTGGCCTCGCTGGCGCGCGAACACGCGCGCGATACCGAACTGATGATGGCCGGTGCGGTCATTACCGTGCTTCCGGTGCTGGTGCTGTTCCTGGCACTGCAGCGCTATTACCTGCAGGGGCTGCTGCTGGGCAGCGTGAAACGATGAGCGAGATCCCTTCCCCGTTGCTTCCCCGTCGGTTCCGGCTGGCGTGGCTGCTGCTGTGGTTCGCCCTGCTCGGTGCGCTGGCCTGGTCGGCCGGGCAACCGCACCGGGCCGGGCCGCCGGCGAGCTTCGGCGCGCAGCGGCACCACGTCGAACCCACCCGGGGCGGGGCCGACGATCCGGCCGTACCGGGCCGACGCGCGGGCGGCGGCCCCGGCGAAACGGCATTCCGCCAGCGGTGATCGACCGGCCGGACCCGGCGCTGGTGGTGATGGGCGTTGCCGGCAGCGGCAAGAGCACCTTCGGTGCCGCGCTGGCCATCGCGCTGGGCGCGCGCTTCCTCGATGCGGACGACCTGCACCCCGCGTCGAACCTTCAGAAGATGACCGCCGGCAGGCCGCTGGACGACGACGATCGCTGGCCGTGGCTGGACGCCGTGGCCGCGTGGATCGCGTCGCGACAGGCTGCCGGCGTGGCGTGCGTGGTGGCCTGCTCGGCCCTGCGCCGTGCCTACCGGGACCGGCTGCGCGCCGGTGTGCCGGACGCGCCGGGCTTCGTTTACCTGGACGTGCCGCGCAACGAACTGGCGCGGCGGATGCGCGCGCGCCGGCACTTCATGCCCCCGAGCCTGCTGGACAGCCAGCTCGCCACGCTGGAAGCGCCGAACGGCGACGAGGACGCCTGCACCCTCGACGGCACCCGGGCGATGGACGACAACATCGCGCGCGTCGGGGCGTGGCTGGGGACGCGCGCGGCGCCGTCGGGCTAGAACCTGCCGGCGCGGAAGTCGGCGATCGCCTCGTGGATCTGCTCGGTCGTGTTCATCACGAACGGACCGTAGCGCGCCACCGGCTCCTTCAGCGGCCGGCCGGCGACCAGCAGCACGCGCGCGGCACCGTCACCACCGGCGATCGTCACCGAGTCGCCCTTGCCCAGCACCGCCAGTTCGCTGCGCGCCAGCGACTCGCCGGCGACCTGCGCCGCGGCGCCCTCGAACACGTAGGCGAAAGCGCTGTGGCCTTCCGGCAACGGCACGGTGATCGCGGCACCCGGCTGCACGTTCAGGTCCAGGTAGACCGGCGCGGTCGCCACGCCGCTGACCGGGCCGGTGGCGCCACCGAGCTCGCCGGCGACCACGCGCACCTGGACACCGGGCGCCGGCTGCACTACCGGGATGCGTTCGGGCGCGATGTCCTGGTAGCGCGGCGCGGTCATCTTGTCCTTCGCCGGCAGGTTCACCCACAGCTGGAAGCCCCACATCAGGCCGTTCTCCTGCTGTGGCATTTCCGAATGGACGATGCCGCGGCCGGCGGTCATCCACTGCACGCTGCCCGGCGTCAGGTCGCCACGGTTGCCCTGGTTGTCGCCGTGCTGCATGTGGCCGGCCAGCATGTAGGTGACCGTCTCGAAGCCGCGGTGCGGATGGTCGGGGAAGCCGGCGATGTAGTCCCCGGCCTGGTCGGAGCGGAACTCGTCCAGCAGCAGGAACGGATCGAGCATGTCCAGCGCCGGCTGGCCGATGATGCGCTTGAGCTTCACGCCCGCGCCGTCGGCGGTGTCCATGCCGCGGATGCGGCGGAAAATGCGGCGCTCGGTCATGGCGGACTCCGTGGAAAGGAACAGGCAGTCATCATGCCGCCGCGCCCGTGTCGGCCCAAGCCGACCACCGGGAACGGACTGTTTCCGGAATCGGCCGGTGGGCCGCTCAGTGCACCCAGTGGCCGCTGCGCTGGCGTGGCGGCGCGGGCGGCTCGTCGTCGGGCGCGAGCGCACTGCGGGCCATCGCCTCGAGCTCGGCCTCGGTGGCCGGATGCTCCTGCCAGTAGCGACTGACCGCGCCAAGCACGGCCGGCAGCTGCGCCAGGCACTCGTCGTACTCCTCGTCGCTGAGCTTCTCGAACTCGGCGTCGGCGTTGAGCACGCCCTCGTCCACCGCAAGCGCCATCACCGGGCCGAGCAGTTCCATCAGCGAGGGGTCGTCGGCCAGGCGCTTTTCCCACAACCCGGCGCGCAGGTCGATGCCGCGACTGAAACCTTCGCACCAGCCTGCCGCACTGAGCGCCGGGCCCAGCTCGGTGTCGATCTCGCCGAGGATCGGCTCGTAGGCGTCCACGTCCAGCTCGGCCTCGATCGAGTCGTTGAGCTTGGCCAGCAGGGCCAGCACGCGGTTGCCCTCGTCCTCGTCGGCGAAGGGCTGGTGCAGCACCTCCGGCAGCCACTCCTCCGGGGTCACCAGGATCGGCCCCACCGCCAGCGCCGACAGCAGGCCGTGCACGCCGTCCAGCAGCAGGTGGTCGCCTTCGGCATGGGCGCGCAGGTAGCGGTCCAGTTCGTCCAGTTCGGCGTCGTCCAGCGAGCTGGGCCAGTCGTTCGTTGCGTTGCTCATGCGTGTCAGATGTCCAGGTCCAGCGTGACCGGCGTGTGGTCGGAGGGGCGCTCCCAGCGCCGCGGCTCGCGGTCGATGGCAGCGGCGCGCGCGCGCGACCTGAGCGCCTCGCCGATCAGGATCAGGTCGATGCGCAGGCCCATGTTGCGCCGGAAGGCGGCCTGCCGGTAGTCCCACCAGCTGAAGTGGCCGGCGTCGCTCTCGAACAGGCGGAAGCTGTCGGTGAGGCCCAGGTCGGTGATCGCCTTCAGCGCGGCACGCTCGGGCGGCGAGCACAGGATGTCCTCGCCCCAGCCGGCCGGATCGTAGACGTCGCGATCGTCCGGGCAGATGTTGAAATCGCCCAGTACGACCAGGTTGGGGTGGCGTTCCAGCTCGCCGGCGAGGAACTCGCGCACGCGTGCCATCCAGTCCAGCTTGTAGGCGTATTTCTCGTCGCCCACCGCCTTGCCGTTGACCACGTACAGGTCGACCACGCGCAGCGCGCCGACGGTGGCGGCGAGGATGCGCCGTTGCGGATCGTCCAGCCCGGGAATGTCGGTGACCACGTCGGCGAAGGCGGGCTGGCTGTCGGCGCGCGCGAGCAGGGCGACGCCGTTGTAGGTCTTCTGGCCCGAGTACACCGCGCGGTAGCCCGCCGCGGCCAGTGCATCGACCGGAAACCTGGCGTCCTCCAGCTTGGTTTCCTGCAGCGCCACCACGTCCGGCTGCGCATCGGCGAGCCACTGGGTGAGGTGCGGCAGGCGCACGTTGAGCGAGTTGACGTTCCAGCTGGCGATCTTCATCCGCCCATTGTAAGGGAGCCGCCGCGGGGTCGCCCCGTCAGTGGCGGGGCGCGACCAGCCGCACCGGCGTGCCCCAGCTCGGCAGGGGCGCGGCGCAGTGCACGGCGGAGGCCGCGGGCGCCACCCGGCCCGGCCCTGCGGCGTAGCCCACGGCGACCTCGCCCGAGCGGGCGCAGACCGCGCGCACCCGGCGCGCCAGCGCCGGCATGTCCGCACGGTCCAGCGACTTGCCGAGCATCGACACCACCGTGGCACCGGGACGCAGGGTGCGGCAGCGGGGCAGCGGCTGGTCCAGCAGGATGCCGCCGGGGTTGTTCCAGAAGCTGACCGAGCCGCCGCAGTCCTGCGCCATCAGGTGGCCCATCAGCCTGCCGGCCCAGGCGCGGCGCGTGGCGGGGTCGAGCGCGGTCTCGTCACGTGCGGTGAGGCCGAGAGCGGACCACGCCGCACGCAGGGCGCCGGGATACGCACCCGGCTCGGCCACCGCCCGTTCGAGGTCCGCGCGCACGGCCGGATCGATCGTGGCGGGGATCAGGTCCTGCCAGCGATAGCCGTCCACCGGGTGCGCGCGATGCGCGTCGCGCAATCTCTTCCACGCGCGGAAGTACGCCTGCGCGGGATCATCGCGGCCGGCGGCGACGGCCAACGCGTACATCAGCGGCACGCCGCAGTCGTAGGGCAGGTGGCCCGGCTCGGGCCTGGCCAGGGCCGTCGCCACGCCGGTGGCCGTCGGCAGTTCGAGCAGGCAGGCGTTGTAGGCCCGGGCGACTGCATCGGTCACGGCCTGCGGCGGTTCTCCGAGCACCCGGGCGGTGGCGAAGATCTCGGCCATGACGGCGCCGCCCTCCTTGGCCAGCAGCGGCTCGCCCTCGGGAGAGCCGAGCGATGCGCCGCTGTTCCAGCTGTGGAAAAGCTCATGCGCGAGGAAGCGGGTGAGCTGGTCCGCCGTCGTCTTGTCCACCGCGTCCCAGGTGGCACCGAACAGGCCCAGGGTGATCGAGGCGTCCAGGTGGTCGCCACGGAAATCGTGGGCTTGGGCCGGCGTGGGGCGCGTGTAGAGCATCAGCATCGGCACGGTCGCCGGGCCCATGGTGCGGGTGTACAGGTCGACCAGCGCCGGTGCCTGCGCGGCGATGCGCTCGCGGACCCACGCCGGCGCCCGGCGATCGCTCACCAGCACCAGGCCGCCGTGCCGCGACACCTGCGGATGGCCGAACACCACGTAGCCTTCCGCGTGCGCCATGTCGGTGGCCAGCGGCGTCGCCTGCACCCGGCCGTAGCCGATCACCTGGCCACCGGCCGCCGGCACCCAGCGCGGGCACAGCCGCACGGCCGAACCCTCCGCGGCGAGGAACAGCGGCGCGTACACCGCGAGGCTGCCGTCGGCGAAGCGCAGCCACGGCGCGTAGGCCCGATCCTGCATCGGTGCATCGGCTGCGACGTCCATGCGCAGGTGCAGGACGCGCTGCCCGGGGCGGACCGGCGCCAGCGCGGTTTCGTCGATCCGCGCCGAGCCGTCCGGCGAGCTCCACAGCCGGGTCCGCCGGTAAGGCGCGAGATCGCGCAGGGCAAGGCTGTCCAGGCCCCGCGGCAGGGTCACGGTGGCGTCCACCGCGTGCGCGGTCGCGTCGTAGCGCACGTCCACCGGCACGCAGGCAGCGCGGATCACCGCGGAGTGCAGGAGCCACAGCACGGCAAGCATCGGCAGCAAGCGTTTCATCATCGGACATCCATGTCGGCACCGGCATCCATTGAACCGGGCAGTCGCTATCCCGGGCACGCGCCAGAGGTCACGGGCCGATCCGGGCACCCGCCGCGTCACCGCGTGCGATCGGCACGGCCACGGTGGCGGGTCCGGATCTCCCGGAACGCCTCCGCTACGGGCGGCGCCCTGTCGGCGAGGATGACACGACAGGTGCGGCGGCGCCGAGCGTCCGGGCCAGCGACGCCCATGCCGAAAGCACGCTTTCCACCGGCAGCGCGTCGACGCGCGACACGTCCGGCAGGCCGCCGAGCACGGTGACGGGCGATCCCTTGCCGCTGCGCGGGGCCCACTGGCTGGGCCAGCGGGCGCCGAACAGCACGACCAGCGGACACCCCATCGCCGCGGCGAGATGAGCCGGGCCGGTGTCCACCGACACCATGCTGTGGGCCAGTTCCAGCAGCGCCTTCATCCGCGCCAGCGGCAGCTCACCGCACGCCGAGACCAGTTGCGGGCAATTCGCACCGGCGCGGATCGCCTCGACGTGACGGCGCTCGGCACGCGCACCGCAAAGCACGATGCGCCCCTCCGGCAACTGCGCCGCGATGGCGCGCGCCAGCGCGCCCCAGCGCTCCGCCGGCCATGCCTTGTCGTCATCGTCGGCATCGCGCACGCCGTTCCAGCGCATGGTGCGCTTGTTCGACGGCTGCAGCAGCACCAGCGGACGACCCAGCCAACCGCGCCGGCCCAGCCAGTCCAGGCACTCGATGCGATGGATGTCGGCAAGCGGGAACTCCGGGGTACGCGACAGCTCCTCGCCGGGGTCGGCCTCGATGGCGCCGGGGAAAGCGGGTGGCGCGTCGTCGGCCAGGCGGAGCAGCCAGTCGATCTCGTGCTCGCCGGGCACCGTCGGCATCTCGCCGATGAAGCGGCAGTGCTCCGGAGGGATGCCGGCCAGGCGAAGCATCGGCAGCACCTTGGTGCGGAAGCGCGGCTCGTTCTGGCAGACATAGAACGGCGAATCGCGCAGTTCGCGCAGCGCGCGGGACGCGCGGAGGCGCTCCGGGGACAGCCAGAGTGGCCCGGACTGCGTACGCAGGGCGATCACGCGACCGACGTCCGGATGTCCCTCGTAGAGCCCGCGCACGTAATCGCCCAGCGCCAGCAGGACGCACGGCTCGCGGTGCCGGCGATGCAGCCGGCGCAGCAGCGGCTGCAGCAAGACGGAATCGCCGAGACGTGCAAAGCGGATGACTACCGGGGGCCGGACAGGGTGCATGACGGAACGGCGCCTCCCGAGAAATTTGTTGCGCGCAACGCACAACGACCGGGCCGGGCGGCGGTTGACCGCCGCCCGCCTCGCAAGAATTCGCGACTCCCGGGCCCGACGGCGAACGGCCCCGGCTGCGACGCGCCGGCGGTTTCACCGGGCGGCCAGGCGGCCGGACCCGCCGTCGAAACGAGCCCCCGCCCGGCGACAATCGCTGCCCGCTCCCTCAGGCGATCAGCCCGTGGCTGCGCAGCAGCGCGTCCGGCTCCGGCTTGCGGCCGCGGAAGGCGACGAAGCTCTCCAGCGCCGGGCGGCTGGCGCCGACGGCGAGGATCTCCCGGCGGAAACGCGCGCCGGTGGCCGGATCGATCACGCTGCCGCCCGCCTTCGCGGCCTCCTCGAAGGCGCCGAAGGCATCGGCGCTGAGCAGTTCCGCCCACAGGTAGCTGTAATACCCCGCCGCGTAGCCGCCGGCGAAGATGTGGCTGAAGGCGTGCGGGAAACGCTGCCAGGCCGGCGGGTGCAGCACCGCCACCTCCTTGCGCGCCTGCTCCAGTACGGCCATCGGCCGCGCGCCCTGGGCGGGGTCGTAGTCGCGGTGCAGCAGGAAGTCGAACAGCGCGAATTCGAGCTGGCGCACCAGGAACAGGCCGGCGTGGAAATGCCGCGCGGCCAGCATGCGCTGGAACAGTTCTTCCGGCAGCGGCTCGCCGGTCTGCCAGTGGCGGGCGAACAGGTCGAGCGCCTCGCGATTCCAGCCGAAGTTCTCCATGAACTGGCTGGGCAGCTCCACCGCGTCCCATTCCACGCCGTCGATGCCACCGATCGAAGGCAGGTCGACCTCGGTCAGCAGATGGTGCAGGCCGTGGCCGAACTCATGGAACAGGGTGAGCACGTCGTCGTGGGTGAGCAGGGCGGGCCGGCCTTCGGTGGGCGGCGCGAAGTTGCAGGTGAGGAAGGCCACCGGCAGCTGCTTGGCCGCGCCGTCGTCGAAGCGGGCGCGGCACACGTCCATCCACGCGCCGCCGCGCTTGCCGCTGCGCGCGTACAGGTCGACATAGGCGCCGGCGAACACGCGGCCGTCGGCATCGACCACGTCGTAATAGCGCACGTCCGCATGCCACGTGTCGACGTCGTCGCGCGCGGCCAGGGTGATCCCGTAGAGCTTGCGGGTGATCGCCCACAGGCCGTCGATCACCGCCGGCAGCGGGAAGTACGGCTTGAGCTGCTCCTCGTCGAGGTCGAAGTTCTTCTGGCGCAGTTTTTCCGAGGCGTAGGCGACGTCCCAGGGCTCGAGGTTGTCGAGCTTCAGCTCGCGGCTGGCGAACTCGCGCAGCGACTCCAGCTCCTTGCGCGCAACCGGTTTGGCGCGGGCGCCGAGATCGCGCAGGAAGGCCAGCACCTCGTCGGTGGAGCCGGCCATCTTGGTCGCCAGCGATTCCTCGGCCGCGTTGGCGAAGCCGAGCAGCTGGGCGGCCTCGTGGCGCAGCGCCATGATCCGGTCGATGCGCGCGGAGTTGTCGTACTTGCCGGCATCCGGACCCTGGTCGGAGGCGCGGGTCTGGTAGGCCCAGTAGACCCGCTCGCGCAGGTCGCGGTTGTCGGCGTAGGTCAGCACCGCCTGCACGCTGGGTTGCTTGAGCGTGACCAGGAAACCCTCCAGCTCCTGTTCCTTCGCGTACTGGCGCAGCACGGCGCGGCCGGACTCGGGCACGCCGGCCAGGTCGCGCTCGTCGGTGATGTGCTCGTGCCACGCATCGGTGGCGTCGAGCACGGCGTTGGAGAATTCGGTACCCAGCCTGGACAGCGCCACGCCGATCTCGCGGAAGCGGCTGCGCGCCGGCTCCTCCAGCGCCACGCCGGAGAGGCGGAAGTCGCGCAGCGCGTGCTCGACCAGCGCCCGCTTCGCGCGCGGCAGGGCGGCGAACCCGGGCGCGTCGGCGAGCGCCTGCACGGCGGCGTAGAGGTCGCGGTTCTGGCCCAGCTCCAGCGCGTGGTCGGTGAGCTTTTCCTCGGCCGGACCGTAGGCTTCGCGCAACGCGGGCGTGTCGGCCACCGAGTGCAGGTGGCCGACCGGGGCCCACGCCCGCGCCACCCGCTGCTCCAGACGCTCCTGGCCGAGCATCACGGTGTCGAAATCGCGCGGCGCGTCCGGCGCGGTCATCGCGGCGATCGCAGCGCGGTAATCGGCCAGCAGCACATCGACCGCCGGACCCACGTGCTCGGGGCGGATCGACGAAAAGCGCGGCAGCAGCTCGTCGGCGAGCAGCGGGTTGACGGGGGTGGGGGATTCGGAAGCCATGGGATCTCCTGCGTGGTGAACCAGCGTGGCGACCGCCGGGGGCGAAATCAAGCGGCGGCGCGGGCTGCGGCACCGTGTTGTCACATCCGCGGCCTAGCATCCGCCGGATGGCCCGCGCCCCTGCCGATCTCCTGCTGGAGCACCCCCTGTTCGGCCGCCTCGACACGGCGACGCGCGGCGCACTGGCCGCCGACATGGTGTCGCTCGGACTGCCCGGCGGCCGGCCACTGTTCAAGGCCGGCGAGGCGGCCGACGCGCTGTACCTGGTCGCCAGCGGCAGCCTCGGCGTGTTCGACGGCCCGACCACCCTGCTGCGCCAGCTCGGCGCGGGCATGAGCGTGGGCGAATCCAGCCTGCTCGGCGACGGCACCCGGCATCGCACGGTGCGCGCGCTGCGCGACAGCGAGCTGCTGCGGCTGGACCGCTGCGTGTTCGAGACGCTGCTGCGCCGGCATCCCGACCTGCTGCTGCAGGTGGCGCGCGAGACGGTGGCACGGATGCTGCCGCGCGTGCGGGAGGAGCGGGCCAGCGATTCGCCGCACACCTTCGCCTTGCTGCCGGCCGACGCCGGGGTGCCGGTGCGCACGCTGGCGATGCAGCTCGCGCGCGAGCTGGAAGCGTTCGGCAGCTGCGTGGTGATCGACGCGCAGCAGGGACGCGGACGCAGTGCCGACTGGTTTGCCGAACGCGAGGCGCAGGCCCGTTTCGTCATCTACCTCGACGACGGCCAGGATCGCGGCTGGCGCCAGCGCTGCCTGCGCCAGGCCGACGTGCTGCTGCCGGTGGCCCGCGCCAACGGCGTCGCGCGGGCGTGGTCGGAACTCGCCCATCCGGCCGCGGCGCGGCACCGCCCGCGCCATCTGCTGCTGGTGCATCCCGGCCACCAGGTCGCGCTGGGCAGCGCCGCACGCTGGCGGGCCGGTTTCAGCGGCGCGCTGATGCACCACCACATCTGCCGTTCCGCCGACATGACTCGGGTGGCGCGCCTGGTCAGCGGTCACGGTCGCGGGCTGGTGCTGGCCGGCGGCGGCGCACGAGGACTGGCCCACCTGGGCGCGCTGCGGGCGCTCGCCGAGGCCGGCCATCGCTTCGATGCGATCGGCGGCAGCAGCATCGGCGCCATCGTCGGCGCCGGCATCGCGGCGGGCTGGTCGATCGACGAATGGCAGTCACGCTGCGTGAACGCGTTCCTGCGCGGGCGGCTGCTGTCGGACTGGACCGTGCCGCTGGTCGCCCTGACCCGCGGCGCGCGCGCCACGCGCACCCTGCGCGGGACGTTCGGCGCGCTGGCGATCGAGGACCTGCCGGTGCCGTTCTTCGCCACCGCGACCAGCCTGTCCGGCGCCGGCCCGCGGGTGCTGCGGCAGGGACCGCTGTGGCTGGCACTGCGCGCGTCCAGCGCGATCCCCGGCGTGCTGCCGCCGGTGCTGCAGGACGGCGAGGTGCTGGTGGACGGCGCGCTGGCCAACAACCTGCCGACCGACGTGATGGCGGCCGACGGGCTGGCGCACATCACCGCGCTGGACATCCGCGCCGAGATCACCCTGCGTGCCGGCGTGGACGAGACGGTCACCCCGCCCTGGTGGCGCGTGCTGCTCGACCGTGACCGCCGTCCGGGGCTGGTCTCCAGCCTGGTACGCGCGGGCATGGTCAGCGGCGAGGCGGCGGCGCTGGAACGCCGGGCGCTGGCCCACCGGCTTGTCACCCCCGCGCTGGACCACGTCGGCGTGCTCGACTGGAAGGACTGGCGGCGGGCGGTGGAAGCGGGCTACCGGGCGACGGTGGAGGTGCTGGAGGGCGAGAAGTGAGTGGAGAGGAGTGAGGAGGCGAAAAAAGGCGGCTCCCCCCGCTCTGGCTCTCTCTCGTTCCTCACTCCTCTTCACTCACTCCTAGAATGCTGCCATGAGCATCCGCACCTACCAGAAGCACACCCCCGCCCTCGGCCAGCGCGTCTACGTCGATCCGGCCGCCACCGTGATCGGCCGCGTCGAGCTGGCCGACGACGTCTCGATCTGGCCCGGCGCGGTGCTGCGCGGCGACGTGCACTTCATCCGCGTGGGCGCACGCAGCAACGTGCAGGACGGCGCCGTGGTGCACGTCACCCACGACGGGCCGTATTCGCCCGGCGGCTTTCCCACGGTGATCGGCGAGGGCGTCACGGTCGGCCACGGCGCGGTGATCCACGGCTGCACCATCGGGGACTACAGCCTGATCGGCATGCACGCCACCGTGCTCGACGGCGCGTTGGTGAAGAAATACGGCTTCGTCGGGGCCGGCAGCCTGATCCCGCCGGGCAAGGTGGTCGGCGAGCGCGAGCTGTGGCTGGGCAATCCGGCCCGCTGCGTTCGCCTGCTAAGCGACAGGCAGATCGAGCAGCTGCACTACTCCGCCGACCACTACGTGCGGATCAAGGACGGTTACCTGGCCGGGGCTGGATGACGCCGCGGCGCGTGCCGTTCCGGTGTCGCCGGCACCGGCTGCACCGTCCCACCGCGGCGGCCGTGTTCGCCGCCGGGCCGGGTCGGGAGGTGGACTCGGCGGGCCTTGCCGATGACGCGGAAACGACGCCGGATCCGGCGCAGCCTCACCGGGCGGAGCTTGTCGTGATGATGGAGACACGGCACGCCCGCCGCCTGCCCCAGCGCTCCGGCCCGCGACGGCGCTGAGGTCGCCTCAGCGGGTGGCCGGAGCTTCCGCGGCAGCCGCGGCCTTCGCCCGGATCGCCGCGGCGCGCGCCTCGTCCTCGCGCACCACGATCGCGCGCTGCGCATCAAGCTTGCCGGCCAGCAGCTGCACGGTGAAGTTGTTGTTGTCCACCTCGTGAAGCAGCCGCAGTTCGCGCGCGGCTTCGTCGAGATCCCGCCGATTGATCGCCTGCTCGACCTCCTCGGTGGCCTGCGGCATGACGCGGGCGAGGTTCTGGTGTGCGGTGGCGTTGGCCGGATCGAGCTCGAGCACGCTGAGGTAGAACTCGACGGCGTTGGCACCGGCCGGCGCAATCAGGCGGTGGTCCTTGAGCGCCTCGCCGGCCAGGTTCAGCAGGATGCCGACGCCGTCGTTGGCGGCGCTGCCCGCGGCGGCGCCGGCCTTCGGCGTCGCGCCGCCGTTCGGGGAGCCGCAGGCGGCCAGCCCGGCGGCCAGGACGATCAGCGCGAGGCGGCGGGAGAGGTCGCGGCACGCGGTAGGCACACAAGGCGACATGGACATCACTCGGGGGCGGGGCAAGCCTGGCATGGTGCGGCGGTCACATGTCATCGCCGTGACGTCCGGACGCGGTTTCGTTACAGGCGGAAGTCGAGCCGCTGGCGCAGGTCCGTCGCAACGGGCTGGCCATTGCGCGTCGCCGGTTTGAACGCCCAGCGACGCACCGCGCTGGTCGCGGCGAGGTCGAACACGCTGCCCGGCTCGGCCTGCAGCACGCGCACGGCATCGACCCGGCCGTCCGGCAGTACGGTGAAAGCCACCTCCACCCAGCCCTCGCGACGGGCGCGCCGTGCCGCCTGCGGGTAGTAGGGCTCGACGCGATGGAGCAACACGGGAGCCGTCACGCGGGGACGTGGTGCGGTGGCCATCGTCGGTGGCGGCGGGGTCGCCGCATGCCTGGCGGGCGCGGACGGCACGGGCGGAGACGGACGTGACGCGGGCGGCGGCGCAACGACGGGTGCGCTCGCCACGACCGGCTCCGGCACGGTGCGGACGGCGGGCGGCGCCGCACTGGAAGTACGCGCCGCCGCCGCGGCGACTTCCGCGGCAAGCTGCGCTTCCTGCGCGGCGAGCTGATGACGCAGCAGGGTCAGCGTGTAGTTCGCCGGATCGGCCACGGCAAGCAGGTCGAGCTGGCGACGCGCCTCGTCGAGCTGGCCCTCGCGGATCGTCGCGCCGACCTGGTCGGCGGCATATGGAAACAGTTCACGCAGGGCATCGTCGGCGATGGTGCGCGAGGATGGCCGGGTGCGCAGCACGAGGTAGCGCTCGAACGCGTTGTCGCCGGCCGGCGCCAGCAGGTGCTGGGCAGCGACGGCGGCGCGGGCGGCGCGCAGCAGCGCGTCGGCCGGCAGCGGATCGGCCGGACGCGCCACCGTGCCGGCTGCCACGGGGACGTCGGCAGGCGACGACAGCGTGGCATCACGATGGACCCGCTGCCACCACGCGTGAACGAACGCGCCGGCCAGCGCGACCAGCAGCACGACCACCGCGAGCGCGGGACGGGTGACACCGCGCTGGCGCTCGCGCCGCGCGGAGAGGGACATTCGGGGCATGGCTGACCGGGGATCGTCGGCACCGGCAGGCGTGCCGGCGGCGCGCAGGGTAGTCAGCCGATGTTGCGATCGCGTGGCGACCCGCCATCGAGCGGGAGTGCCGCTGCCTTGCGTGCACGGCAGCGGCGACGGGACTACCAGCCGAGCAAGGCGCTTCCGCTGCCTGGCGAGCCGTCCGGGCGGGTGAACCAGTAGACGTGGCTCTGGCCGTCCGGGCAGCCCACCCCGGTGGCGTCGTCGGTGACCACACCGTCGGCGCTGGCCACGTCGCTGCGGTAGCAGCCGCCGAGCGAATCGCGGAAGGCGAAGCTCTGCGCGTTCTGCTGGCCGCTGTGGCCGGTCACGTTGAAGCTGCCGTCGAAGTCCAGCGTGTCGCCGGCGTCCACCGTGTTGCTGACGTGCGCGGCGTACAGCGTGCGCCCGGCGACTTCGCGGCGGATGTCGTTGGTGTATCCCTGGTGCACCTGGGTCGCCATGGCGTAACCGCCACCGCTGGTGGAATCGAAGCTGTAGTCGACATGCAGCGGATAGCGGAGTCGCTGGCGGTACTCGCCGACGAGGTGGCGACCGATGCGGTGGCGGCTGACGCCGTCCATCGAGGTGAGCTGGTCGGTCACCTGGCGATAGGTGCTGGCGTCGATGGTGAAGCTCTGCGTGTCGGTGAACGCCACGGTCTGATCCACCGTACTGTCCACCCGCCCGTGCGAGGTGATGGCGTATCCCGCGATCACGTAATGCCGGCTGAGACGGGTGGTGATGGCGCCGCTCACGTTGCCGTCGGTGTCGGTCACCAGCGTGTCGCCGATGGTGGGCGTCGGCGCCTGTCCGGCCAGGGTGTTGCGGAGCAGTCCGCCGCGGACCCGGCGCAGGTGCGGATCCCGGTAGAGCAACAGCGTGGCGCTGGCCAGGAAGTAGTGGTTCGCGCCGGCGACATTCACCGCCACGGTGTGCGGGTTGCCGTCGCTGAGCAGCCCGGCGAACGGCGTGAGGTCGACCCGGTAGGGCATGAAGTTGAGCGTCTGCACGCCCGGCGTCGGCCGCCACAGGTAGGGATCGATGCCGCCGGTGTAGATCCATGGATAGACCGGAGCCACGCCGGCCGGCTGCCCGTCGATGCTGACCTCCGCCTCGCGGAAGTTGCCGCCGCCGCACTCCTGCACTTCGGCCGCGTAGCTGTCGGGCACGCAGGTGTACCAGAACTCGTCGCTGCTCTGGCTCTGCGCGATGACATCCAGATAGGCGCGATCGATGTTGGTCGGCAAGGTCAGCGTCTTCGACAGCGGGCTGTCGGAGGTGTCCAGCAGGGTGGCGTTGCCGACGGCGTCGCTGCCGAGCGGCAGCACGCTGTCAGGCGTGAGGGCCCCCGGAGCCCGCGACGAGACCGGATAGAACAACAGACGCGCGCTGCCGTGGATCACGCCCGTGTAGGTGCCGTTGACCACGTTGCCCAGCACCGCGCGGCCCGTGCCGGCCTGACGGAGCAGGGCGCTGTAGTCGGTCAGGTCGCGCTCCACGTGCCAGCTCGGCGAGACCGTGGACGAGGGCTCCTGGGTGGTGCCGTAGTAGAGGTTCACCCCACCGAGCCAGAGCTGCGCGGTACGGTCGAACTGGCGTCCGGCGGTGACGGAAAAATCAGCCTCCAGCACCACCTTGGCCCAGTGTGTGCCGCAGCCGCTGGGCGGCGCGTAGCTGTACGGGTGGTCGCTGAAATCGACGAAGCTGTCGCCGCTGAACAAGGTCACCACGCACGGTGTGCCGGGCGGTCGCGGTACCGCCGGATCGGCGACGGTGACATTGGTCGAACCGACCGCGCTGGCGTCGGCCACGCATGGGCCGGCGATCGACAACGCACCCAGCAGCCCGCACAACCACGGACCGCACTTCGAATATCCCCTCGGCAGCATGCGCGTACTCCCTTCGTCATGATGCCCCCTGTGAGGTGCACGCTAGCACGGACCTGCCGCGCAAGAATTCGTGCTTCGCGGATGAAGCGCGAGGCTCAGCGTGTCGCCGCTTCCAGCCGGGTCAGCCAGCGCATGGCGTGGTCGCGGTCATCGCCACACATCGCCGGTTCCGGGCGCAGGCTGGCGCAGACGGCCGGGCGTTCGGGCCGGCCGAACAGCCGGCAGCGGTTCGCTTCGTCCAGCTGCACGCAGCGGATACCCGCCGGCTTGCCCTGCGGCATGCCGGGGATCGGCGAGCTGATCGACGGCGCGATGCAACACGCGCCGCAGCCGGCGCGGCAGTCCATCGGGCGGCTCAGCCGCGCAGCATGGCGTAGACCGGATCGGTGTCCGGACGATGCCCGTGCCACAGCTCGAACGCGTCGGCCGCGGTCTCCACCAGCATGCCCAGCCCGTCGAAGGCGAACAGCGCGCCGGCGCTTTTCGCCCAGGCGAGGAAGGCGATCGCCGCAGTGCCGTAGCTGAGGTCGTAGCAGAGCGCGCGCGCGCCGACCAGCGCGGTGGGCAGCTCCAGCGACTTGCCCAGCACCCCGGCCGAGGTGGCGTTGAGGATCAGGTTGTAGCTGCCGATATCGGCGAGGTCTTCCCAGTAGCGGGTGTGGACGCGATCCGGCTCGCCGATGGCGTCGGCCAGCGCGTCGGCCGGTTCCGGGCTGCGGTTGACGATGGTCAGGCTCTGCACCCCGGCGTCCAGCAGCGACCACGCCACGCCGCGCGCCGCGCCGCCGGCGCCGAGCAGCAGCGCGTCGTGGCCGCGCAGGTCGACACGATGGCGATCGGCGAGGTCGCGCACCAGGCCGGCGCCGTCGGTGTTGTGCGCGGCCAGCCGGCCGTCCTCCAGCCGGGTCAGCACGTTGGCGGTGCCGGCGCGGTGTGCCGCCTCGCTGGCAGTGTCGGCCAGCGCCAGCGCCGCGGCCTTGTGCGGCAGGGTGACGTTGGCGCCGTGGCCACGATCGGCGAAGAACGCGTGCACGGCCTCCGGGAAATCCGCCGGCGCCGCGTCGATCGTGCGGTAGTCGACGGCGAGGCCGAACTGCTGCCCGAAAGCCTCGTGGATGCGCGGCGACAGCGAATGGCCGATCGGATGGCCGAACACGGCGTAACGGCGGTCGGTCATGGCGGGTCCTTCGGTGGAAACGGAGGCCGATTCTAACCGGGCCGCAGCGGCGTTCCGACCCGGCTCAGGGCGTGTCGAAGCCGGGCTGGCCGAGGTCCTCCGGCTTCTGCGGCACCTTGCGTACCTCGTCGACGGGGAAGCCCTGGGCCTTGGCCACGTCGAGCAGGCGACGGTACTCGGCATCGGGCAGCTGCCGCTCGCGCGCCATGATCCACATGAGCTTGCGCGAGGGCAGGCCGACCAGCACCGAGTGATAGTCCGGCGACAGGTCGACGATGACGTAGTCCGATCGCAGTGGCCATACCAGCTGCACCTTCCAGTGCGCCGCGTCGGATGGATCCGGCAGCCAGGCCTTGCCGCCCCAGGTCTTCTCCGGCGCGTCGAAGCCCTTGCGGTAGCGGTAGGTCACCGCGATGGTGCCGTCGGGCTTGAGCCGGTACTCGTCGGCGGTGGCGACATCGCCGCGCTCGGCGAAGTAGGGCACGTGGGCGATGACGTACCAGGTGCCCATGTAGCGCTGCAGGTCGACCGATTTCGCCTCGCGCAGCGGCGGCTGGCTGGCGCAGCCGCCGATCAGGGCGACCCCGAGCAGGAGGGCGAACGATAAGGAGCGGCGTGCCATGGGGCAACCTCGCAGGGGTTCGATGGATGTCCTTAGGTACGCGCCGCCCCTGCGAACCGATGCAGCCGCCGCCGCTGGCCGCGTGCATCGCAACCGGTGAGACGGGCGGGCCGGAGGCTGGACGGGCGTCGTCCCATCACCGGAGTTCCGTCATGTCCCGCCCGTCATCCCGTGTCAGCGCCCCGCCTTCGTTCCCGCAGTACGCCGCCGCCATCAGCCTGTGCTGGCTGCTGGTGGGCGCGTTCGCGCTGCTGCTCACCCCGATCCCGGCCCGGACCGTCGGAACCGGCTGGTCGCCGTTGTTCTGGCTGGTGCTGGCACCGGCCAGCGCGCTGGCCGGACTGCGCCTGCGGAAAGGCTGAACCGGTCGTGGCGTCGGCACCTGTGCTAAAAGACGCCCTCGCTTGAACGTCTACTGATCCCGGGGAATGCGGTCCCTGGCGTGTGCACGGGGCCGCATGGCACGACCTGACAACCTTTGGTTGACCGCGCTGCTGGTCGCGCTGGCGAGCCTGCATGCCTATTTCGCGCTGGCCACGATTCCCCGCCTGGCCCGCGCGCGCGGGGCCGTGGCGGTGCTGTGGCTGGCGTTCGGCGCGGCGGTCATGGCCGTGGGCGTCTGGGTGGTACACGGCACCGGCGACTCCGCAGCACAAGGCAGCCGACAGCTCGTCGCCGGCGGGACCGCATGGCTGGCCGCTGCACTGGGGCTGTGCCAGGCAGCCCGCCGTCGCCCCGCATTTGCCGGCATGCTGCTGGGCCTGGGTGTCGCCATGGCCGCCGTTGTGGGGGTTTGGCCGGTCGACGCGGCGGATTCCCGCGGGATCGCCGGCTTGCTCGTGCTGGGCGGTGGCGGCGCAGCCTGCGCGATGCTCTGGCGTTCGCGGGGCGCACGACCGCTGCGACCGGGCGTGCTGCGCGCGGGGACTGCCGCCACCGTGCTCGGCGCCAGCCTGGTCGCCCTGCCCCGGTTTGCCGAGGCCCTGGCCGGACCGGTCTCGGCCGACGGTCGGGCGGCGGCGGCAGGGCCGGACGGCGCGGCGCTGGTGATCTCCGCCCTGGTGCTGCTGCTCGCCGCGGTGGTGCAGCGCGCGCAGCGCGAGCTGGCGCGACAGGCGGCGCGGATCCGCGGCGAGCTGGAATCGGCCCGACAGGCACTGGTGCACCGGGCCTTCCACGACGAGCTCACCGCCTTGCCCAACCGCGCCAAGGTGCTGGCGCAGTTGCGGCTGCAGCTGCCCGCGGCGGCGCGCGAAGGGCTGGACGTGGCGGTGATGTTCATCGACCTGGACGGCTTCAAGTCGATCAACGACACGCTTGGCCACGAGGCCGGCGACGAATTCCTGCGCTGCGTGGCCCAGGCGCTTTGCGCCAGCGTGCGGCCGCGGGACACCGTCGCCCGCTTCGGCGGGGACGAGTTCGTGGTGGTGCTGGAGCGCTTCCGCAGCCGCGACAACCTCGGCGCGATCTGCCGCAAGATCCTGGCGCGGGTGGGGGCGCCCGTGGTGGTCGCCGGACAGAAGGTGACCGCCACGCCCAGCATCGGCGTGGCGGTGTTTCCGGACGACGGCAACGAGCCGACCGAGCTGTTGCGCCATGCCGACATCGCGATGTACGCCGCCAAGGAACGGGGCAAGGCCGGCTTCTGCTTCTACGAACCGCAGATGATCGCCCGCGCCAGCGAACGGCTGGCGCTCTCCACCGACCTGCGCGAGGGCCTGGCCCGCGGCGAGCTGGGCGTGTGCTACCAGCCGAAGGTGGACCTGCGCACCCGCGCGGTGGTCGGGCTGGAGGCACTGGCGCGCTGGACCCATCCGACCCGCGGCCAGCTGCCGCCGTCGATGTTCATCCCCCTGGCCGAGGACTGCGGCCTGATCGCCCGCCTCGGCGAGCGCGTGGTGCGCGAGGTGGCCGGGCAGATCGCACGCTGGCGCGCCGAGGGGCTGACGCTGGTCCCGGTGGCGATCAACCTGTCGATGCAGGAGATCCAGGCCGCGGATTTCGTGCCATCGCTGCTGCGCACGCTGGCCGAGACCGGACTGGACCGCCACGCGATCGAGTTCGAGATCACCGAGACCGCGGCGATGACCGACGTGCACACCACGCTGCGCCACCTGCGCGAGCTGGAGGCGCTCGGCTTCCGCATCGCCATCGACGACTTCGGCACCGGCTTCTCCAGCCTCAGCCACCTGCGTCAGCTGCCGGCCGGCACGATCAAGATCGACCAGACTTTCGTGCTCGGCGCGGACGATTCGCACCACGACCGCGAGATCACCGAGGCGATCATCGCGCTGGCGCGCAAGCTGCGCCTGCATACCGTGGCCGAGGGCGTGGAAAGCGAGGAACAGGTTCGCTGGCTGGTGCAGGCCGGCTGCGACATTGGCCAGGGCTACCTGTTCGGGCGACCGCTGCCGCCGGGCGAGACGGCGACCCTGCTGGCCGCGGGGTTCGCCGGCGTACCGCTCGGCGCCTGAGCCGGCCGACTCAGCGGCCGATGCCCAGCCGCTTGTGCTCCAGCCGGCGCAGGAACTCCTGCATGATCCGGCGATACAGGTCCTCGCCGAGGTAGACGTCCTCCACGCCGGCGTCGATCGACGGGTTGTCGTTCACCTCGATCACCACCGGCTTGCCGTTGACCTGCTTGAGGTCGACGCCGTACAGGCCGTCGCCGACCGCATGGGTGGCCTTCAGCGCCAGCTTGAGGACGTCCGAAGGCACGTCGCGCACCGGGATCGTCTCGAACCCGCCGGACTTGGCCGTGCCCTTCGCACCGTGGTTGTAGATCTGCCAGTGGCCGCGCGACATGTAGTACTTGCAGGCGTACAGCGGCTCGCGGTTGAGCACGCCGATGCGCCAGTCGAACTCGGTGTAGAGGAACTCCTGCGCCAGCAGCAGGGCGCTGTGCTGGAACAGCTCGCCGGCCGCCTTCTCCAGCGCCGCGGCATCCTCCACCTTGACCACGCCGCGCGAAAACGAGCCGTCCGGGATCTTCAGCACGATCGGGAAGCCGAGCTTCTCGCCGACCTCCTTCAGTCCCTTGCTGTTCTCGCGGTAGAGGATCTCGGTGCGCGGCACGGCCAGCTTGCGGGACACCATCAGGTCGTTGAGGAAGATCTTGTTGGTGCAGCGCAGGATCGAGGCCGGATCGTCGATCACCACCATGCCTTCCTTCTCCGCACGATGGGCGAAGCGGTAGGTGTGGTTGTCGCTGGCAGTGGTCTCGCGGATGAACAGGCCGTCGTATTCGGCCAGCCGCTGGTAGTCGTTCTTGCCGATCGGGTCGACCTCGATGCCCAGTTCCTTGCCCGCCTCGATGAAGGACTTCAGCGCCTTCCTGTTCGACGGCGGCATCGCCTCGTTCGGATCGACCAGCATGGCGATGTCGTAGCGGTAGCGCTTGCGCGCGCGCGGCTTGCGCCAGAGCTTCTTGGAGAAGCGGTCCAGCTCGGCGGCGAAGGCGTCTTCCTGGGCATCGTCCAGGGTGTGCAGTCCGACCGGCTTGATCGAGGCGACCTGCCACACGCGCTCGCGCTCGAACTCGATGCGCAGCAGCGGGCAGGGGAACATCTCGAACACCTGCCGCGCCAGGTCCTGCAGCGCCGGGTAGGCGGTCTCGCCGAAGTAGACCAGGATGCCGAAGTCGGTGGTGTCGCGTCCGCCGGCCGGCAGGAAGTGGGTGAGCTTCTGGTTGAGGTCGTCGATGTCCAGGCCGTACAGCGAGCGCCGACGCAGGTCGTTGATGGTGCGCACCGAGGGCATCACCCGGTGTCCGCGGGCCTCGGCCAGCAGCGAGACGTAGTAGCCGGTGCCGAGGTACTTGTAGCTGCGGCACAGGTTGATGACGTGGGTACGCTCCTCGTCGGCGCCGATCGGTTCGCGCAGGTAGTCCATCGCACTGACCACGTCCACCGACGGGTAGTACGAGCCCCAGTCCGAGGCTTTTTCCACAACGATGACCAGACGGGTCATGACACCTCGAAAGCGCGCGTGAGAGGGGGCCCCGTCGCGGGACGTGTGCGGGCGGCGCGGCGCAAGGCGCGCAGTTTCGCATAGCACCGCGGCCAGGCAAGCCGGCGCACTGAAGCCCACCTAAATCGCGGACCGGCCGGGCTGGCGGACCGGTGCAGCGGCGAGGCAGCTGCACTAAAGTGCCGCGCTCCCCACGGCCGCCCCGAGCGCTGCCGCCCCGTGCCCGACCCTGCCGGACCGACCGCCCTGAAGCCGATGCCCCACTCCGCCGATGATGTCGCGCCCGCCACCGCTGACGTGCGCGTGCGGCGCGCCGAACTGTCCGATCTGGACGACCTGGTCGCACTCGAGGACGCCACCTTCGACAGCGACCGGATGAGCCGCGCGCAGTATCGGCGCCACCTGGACAGCGGCACCGCCAGCGTGCTGGTGGCCAGCGCCAACCACCGGCGCTTCCTCGGTACGGCGGTGGTGTTCTTTCGCCGGGGCAGTCGGGTGGCACGACTCTACTCGCTCGCCAGCAAGCCGGAAGCGCGCGGCAAGGGCGTCGGCTCGGCGCTGCTGGCGGCGATCGAACGCGCGGCCCGGCAGCGCGGCTGCAGCGAGCTGCGGCTGGAGGTGCGGGTGGACAACCACGGGGCGATCCGGCTCTACGAGCGGCTGGGTTACCGGCGCATCGATCGACTCGCCGGCTACTACGATGACGGCGCCGACGGCTGGCGCTATGCCAAGCCGCTCGGTCGCGCGGGGGTCGCCGGCTAGCGCAGCAGGTCCTGCAGTCGCCGCGACGTGGCGGCATCGGGTCGGGCCACCAGCGCACCGGTGCGCATCATGTTGACCTGGTAATGGCCACCGTCGACCAGCGGCAGGAAGGCTCCGCTGCCGTAGACGACATCCACCCCCGGCATGCCGCCGGGCCACGCCTTGCGCAGGGCCAGCAGGTCAAAGCGACCGGGGCTGAAGTCGAGCACCGTGCGAGGCGCGTCCTGCTCCTGCCGGGCGTCGTCGTAGCGGCCCTCGATGCGATCCAGGCGATACACCGGCGGCGCACCGGCGAGCAGCGCGGGAAGCTTCCACTTCAGCACGATCGCCTCGATGCGGAAGGCGTCGCCGGCCACGTCGACCTCCCGCGAGCTGCCGTCCGGCCAGCTCAGGGTCAGCGCCCAGCGCTGCGGCGACAGGATGCGTGCGTCGATCGTCACCACGGGGATTTCGGCCACCAGCTTGCGGTAACCGCGCAGGCTCCAGCCCAGCGTGAACGAGCCGATCGTCAGTACCAGCCATGCCAGTGCGAGCCCCGCCGCCAGCGAAGCCCGCAGGCGCCGACGGGCCTGCCAGTGGCGGCGGCTTCCCGCCATCGTGGCCAGCGCCAGCAGGCAAAGCACGGCAGCAAGTGCGAACAACAGGGTGGATGGCAGGGCGAGCAGGTGCTCCCAGTTCACGGGCGGCTCCACGCGGAGGAAGGGGCGATCGCCGTGACCGCCGGCACATTGCCGGCCGTGCGCGACGGGCGTAGGTTAGCCGATGCTCACTCGCGACCAGGGAGGTTCGCCATGCGCACGCTGCTTTTCGCACTCGTCATGCTGGCCGGGACGGCCGGCGTCGCCCGGGCCGCCCATCCGCCGCAGTCGGCGCAGTCCCCGGCCGATGATCCGCAGGTACGCGCCCTGCTCGACGGCATGGCCGAAGCCAGCACCTGGGGCCATCCCGACCAGTTCGGCCAGTACCAGGGCATGGTGGCCTATGGCCAGGGGCACTACGCCGCGGCGATGCGGCTATTCCGGATCGGCGCCATGTACGCCGACAAGGTGTCCCAGCTAAGCATCGGCCTGATGTACCTCAACGGGCAGGGGGTCGCGCGCGATCCGGTGAAGGCCTGGGCGTGGACCGCGCTGGCCGCCGAGCGCGGCTATCCGCGTTTCGTGGCGACCCGCGACGGCATCTGGAAGACGCTCTCGGACGCCCAGCGCAGCCAGGCACTGGCAACCCGCGACGAACTGGCCGCCACCTACGCCGACGTGCATGCCAAGCCGCGGATGATCGGCGAGCTGCGCTACTACCGCACCCAGCTCACCGGTTCGCGCACGGGGGACGACCCGGGTGTCCACACCGTGGCCGTCGGTCCATCGCAGACCGAGGGCGCGAACTGCATGCGCGCGGCGCGGGTCGGCCTGCGTGGGGTGGGCTGCGGGACGGCCGACATGGCCTCGCCGGAACAATGGGACCCGAAGCTCTACTTCAAGGTGCGCGACGCCCAGTACGAAGGCACCGTGACCGTCGGTGCCGCCCAGCGGGACGCCTCGGCCAAGCCCTGACCGGCGGCGGTGCGAGGCTATACTCGCGCTCCCTTCGTCGAGGACTTCCGCATGCGCCGCCTGCTCCTGCCCATCCTGGCCGTCCTGTCCGCCACCGCACTCGCCGGCTGCGGCAACAAGGGACCGCTGGTGCTGCCCGCCCGCCCGGCGACGACGGCGCCGGCGCCGGCAGGCAGCACGGCCCCCGCACCGGCGACGAGCACGGTCGCTCCCGCCGCGTCACGCTGATCCGGAGACCCGGCAGGTGGGACTGCGCTTTTCCAAGATGCACGGCATCGGCAACGATTTCGTCGTGATCGATCGGCGTGCCGACCCGGTCGCACCGGAGGCCCGGCGGGTCCGCGCCATGGCCGACCGTCACACCGGGATCGGTTTCGACCAGCTGCTGACGGTCGAACCGGCACGCGATCCATCCTGCGCGTTCCGGTACGGCATCTGGAACGCCGACGGTTCGCCATCCGGGCAGTGCGGCAACGGCGCGCGATGCGTGGCCGCGTGGCTGCATCGGGAGGACCTGCTGCCCATGGGCCGGGCAGTGTGGCTGGAGAGTCCGTCCGGGCCCGTGGCGGTGCGGCTGGACGGTCCGCTCGACGTGGCGGTGGACATGGGCGAACCGCGGTTCGACCCGGCGCGCGTGCCATTCGAAGCGGACGTCGATGCGGCCAGCCACCTGCTGGACGTGGACGGCCAGATGCTGGCGATCGGCGTGGCCTCGATGGGCAATCCGCACGCGGTACTGGCGGTGGACGACGTCGCGGCGGCGACGATCGACCGGCTGGGTCCGCGGATCACCGCACATCCCCGCTTTCCGCAGCAGGCCAACGCCGGCTTCGTGCAGGTGGTCGGGCGCGACCATCTGCGGCTGCGCGTGCACGAGCGCGGCGCGGGCTGGACGCTGGCCTGCGGCACCGGCGCCTGCGCGGCGATGGCAGTGCTCAGGCGTCGCGGCGTGGTCGACGCCGAGGTTCGCGTCGAGCTGCCCGGCGGCACCCTGGCGATTGCCTGGCCGGGACCGGGCCACGCCCTGTGGATGCGCGGTCCGGCTGCGTTCGTGTTCGAGGGCGAATGGCTGGCGTGACGCGGCGTTGATGTTCGCCGGCGCAGGTCGCAGACTCGGCGTATCGGCGCGGCGAAAGATGCTGCGCCCCGTCCCTGCCGTTCCCGAGGATCGATCCGCATGACCGACAGCGCGACCGCGCCGACGCTGACGCCGGAGCACGTGGCAGCCTACCTGCGCAGCCATCCCGACTTCCTGGCCGACTATCCCGACCTGGCCGCCAAGCTCACCCTGCCACGCGAGCAGGGAGCCGCCGCTTCGCTGGCGGTGTACCAGCTGCAGAGCCTGCGGGAAAAGAACGCCGAACTCGAACGCCGGCTCGCCGAGCTCGTTGCCATCGCCAGCGAGAACGAGTCGCTGATGAAGCGCGTGCACGACCTCACCATCGCCCTGATGCGGGCCAACACGCCGGAAGTCACCGCGCGCAGCGTGATCGCCAAGCTGAGTGCCGACTTCCAGACCGAGCAGGTGCGGCTGGTGCTGTTCGGACCGGTCACGTTGCCGCCCGCGGACTGGCTGGTCCACGTGCCGCAGGGCCGGGCGGGGCTGCCCGAGTTCGCCGACTTCCTCGCCCACCACGAGCCGATCGCCGGCCGCCTGTCCGCCGAACGGCTCTACCGCCTTTTCGGCGAGCGCGCGGAGAGCGTGCGCTCGGCAGCCGTCATGCCGCTGGGCGAGCTGGGCCTGCTGGCGATCGGTTCGAGCGACCTGGACCACTTCCAGCCGGGCATGGGCACGCTGTTCCTGAAAATGATCGCCACCACCATCACCGCCGCGCTGACCCGGGCGCGCGACATCGGGTGAGCAGGCCGGCATGAGCGAGGCAGCGGCCGCGCGGACACAGGTGGAGGGCTGGCTGGTACGGCTGGCCGGCGAGCGCCAGGCCTCGCCCAACACGCTGTCCGGTTACCGGCGCGACCTGGACAAGCTGCTGCGCTTCATGGAGGCGCAGCAGCTGGGCGACTTCGACCGGCTCGACGTGCACGCCATGCGCCGATTCGTCGCCCTCGAACATCGCGCCGGACTGTCTCCGAAGAGCCTGCAGCGCCTGCTCTCGGCCTGCCGCAGCCTGTTTCGCCACCTCATGCGCGAGGGTCGGCTGGACCACGATCCGGCACTGGGCGTGCGTGGGCCCAAGGTTCACCGCAAGCTGCCGCAGGTACTGGACGTGGACGAAGCGGCAAGCCTGATCGAGCACGGCGGGGACGAGGGCCCGCTCGGCCTGCGCGACCGGGCGATGCTGGAGCTTTTCTACTCGTCCGGCCTGCGCCTGTCCGAGCTGTGCGGTCTGTGCTGGCAGGATCTGGACCTGGACGGCGGCGAGGTGCGCGTGCTCGGCAAAGGTCGCAAGACCCGCATCGTGCCCGTAGGCCGGCAGGCGGTGGCCGCACTGCGTGCGCTGGGTACCCGCGAGGGCATCGGACCGGGTGCTCCGGTTTTCCGCGGCCGCGGCGGAGCGCCGATCAGTCCGCGCACCGTACAGGCGAGACTGAAGACGCTGGCGCTGCGGCAAGGCAGCGCCAGGCGGATCCACCCGCACCTGCTTCGGCACACCTTCGCCAGCCACATGCTGGAATCGTCCGGCGACCTGCGGGCGGTGCAGGAGCTGCTCGGCCACGCGGACATTGCCACGACGCAGATCTACACCCATCTGGATTTCCAGCATCTGGCGCGCGTGTACGATGGCGCGCATCCGCGTGCACGGCGCAAGTGAACACGGCCCGGGGGACCGATGACGACACCACGTAAGCAGCCTGAAAGCCCGCAGCACCGACACTCGCGCGCCATCTGTGTCGAGTGTGGCTGCCGATGACGGCTCCTGGCGTCTCCCCGGACAATCCGGTCCCCCCATCGTCCACGTCGCCCCGCGCCCCCCACGGGGCGGGTACGGGCCGGGTAGCGGTTGGCGGGCTGCCGAGTCGGGGCGTGCACCGGATCCTGGTGCTGCGACCCAACCATCGGCTTGGCAATACGCTGCTGATCACCCCGCTGCTGGGCGAGCTCGAACGCCAGTTTCCCGGCGCCGAGGTAGACGTGGTCACCGGCTGCGAGGCGGCGGCCGAGATCTTCGCGGGCTTCCGCCAGGTGCACCGGATCTACCAGCTGACCCGTCGCCCCGGCCACCATCCACTGCGACTTTGGCAGGCGGTGCGCGCGATGCGCCGGGCGCGTTACGACCTGGCGATCGACTGCGTGAAAGGCTCGCGTTCGGCGCGCACCCTGCTTCGCTGGAGCGGTGCGCGGCAGTGGATCGCCCCGCCGTTCGACGAGGCCGATGCCCGCGCCGCCGGTCCCGAATGGCAGGCAGTCTGGGCGAAGGCCCCCGGGCACTTCGCGCTGGACGCGGTGCACGCGCTGCGCCACGCGCTGGGCGGGCACCGGCGGGTGCGCGATTGGCCGCTGCCGCGCTTGCGCATCAAGCTGCGCGAGGACGAGGTGCAGGAAGGGCGCGAGGCGCTGGACGATCTGCTCGGCGAATCCGGCGGCATCGACCACGGCGGCCGGGTCGTGGCGATCTTTCCCAATGCCACCGGCAACAAGCGCCTGTCCGGCCCGTGGTGGCAGCAGTTCATCGACATGCTGCTGCAGCACGACCCATCGCTGCGCTTCATTGAAATGGTGGCGGCGCACGGCGCGTCGCAGCTCGACGAGCGGCTGCCGGCGTACTTTTCCAGCGACGTGCGGCGAATGGCCGGGCTGATCCGGCAGTGCGACGCCTACATCAGCGGAGACTGCGGCGTGATGCACCTGGCCTGCGCCAGCGGCACGCCGACGCTGGGGCTGTTCACCCGGCCAAACCTGGCGCGCTACCGCCCGTACGGACCGCACGATGCGGCAGCGGCCGTCGAACCGTCCGACGTGGCGTCCGCCGCGGCTGCCGCGGAGGCCTTCCTGGCGGCCCTGCCGACGTCGCGCGCGCCCGCCTGAGAGCATGCCGTCAGGGTCGGCCGGCGGCTTGCATTCACGCGCTCCGATCCCCACTCAGGCGGTTCACCCGTTCCGCCGGAGCCGCCATGGAATCGTTCCACGCCACCACCATCGTTTCGGTACGCCGTCTCGGCCGGGTCGTGATCGGCGGCGACGGCCAGGTGACGCTCGGGCATACGGTGATGAAGGCCAACGCCCGCAAGATCCGCCGGCTGGGCAAGGGTGACGTGCTGGCGGGTTTCGCCGGCGCCACCGCCGATGCTTTTACCCTGTTCGAACTGTTCGAGCAGAAGCTCGAGAAGCACGGCAACAACCTCACCCGCGCCGCCGTGGAGATGGCCAAGGACTGGCGCACCGACCGCCGCTACGGAAAGCTCGAGGCGATGCTCGCGGTGGCCGACAGGGACACCTCGCTGCTGATCTCCGGCAACGGCGACGTACTCGAGCCCGAGCATGGACTGATCGCGATAGGCTCTGGCGGCCCGTATGCGCAGTCCGCCGCGCTGGCGCTGCTGGAGAACTCCGATCTCGATGCCCGCAGCATCGTCGAGAAGTCGCTGAAGATCGCCGGCGACATCTGCATCTACACCAACCACAACGCGGTCATCGAAGAGCTGTGAGGCGCCCCGCCTCCCGCGCCGCCCGACCATCGCAGCGGTTCGTCCCGGACGCCGCAGTGCCGGAGGTTCCGCGAAAGCACGATCCCGGCCTCGCCGGCGATGACAGATGGCCCTCCCGAATCACCCGGTGACATCCATGTCCGAACTGACCCCACGCGAAATCGTCAACGAACTCGACCGCTACATCATCGGCCAGCACGGCGCCAAGCGCGCCGTGGCGGTGGCCCTGCGCAGCCGCTGGCGCCGGATGCAGCTGGAGCCGGCGATGCGCAACGAGGTGACGCCGAAGAACATCCTGATGATCGGCCCCACCGGCGTGGGCAAGACCGAGATTGCGCGGCGGCTGGCCACACTCGCCAACGCACCGTTCGTGAAGGTCGAGGCGACCAAGTTCACCGAGGTTGGCTACGTCGGCAAGGACGTCGAGTCGATCATCCGCGACCTGGCCGACGTGGCCTACAAGCTGACCCGAGAGCAGGCGGTCAAGCGGGTGCGCACCCAGGCGGAGGACCGCGCGGAGGACCGCATCCTCGACGCCCTGCTGCCACGCCGCCAAGCGGCGGCCGACTGGAGCCACGACGCGACGGCCGCGCCGTCGATCGACAGCGACACCCGGCAGAAGCTGCGCAAGCAGCTGCGCGAGGGGACGCTGGACGAGCGGGAGATCGAGCTGGAGACGGCGATGAACGTGGGCGTGGAGATCATGTCGCCGCCGGGCATGGAGGAAATGGGCGCGCAGCTGCGCCAGATGTTCCAGAACCTGGGCGGAGGCAAGACGCAGAAGCGCAAGCTGGCGATCCGTGCGGCGCGACCGCTGCTGGTCGACGAGGAAGCCGGCAAGCTGCTCAACGACGAGGAGATCCGCGCGCTGGCGGTGGAGGCGGCCGAGCAGCACGGCATCGTCTTCATCGACGAGATCGACAAGGTGGCCCAGCGCAGCGACTACGGCCACTCCGGCGTCAGCCGCGAGGGCGTGCAGCGCGACCTGTTGCCGCTGGTGGAAGGTTCCACCGTGTCGACCAAGTACGGCCCGATCAGGACCGACCACATGCTGTTCATCGCCTCGGGCGCGTTCTCGCTGGCCAAGCCTTCGGACCTGATTCCCGAGCTGCAGGGTCGACTGCCGATCCGCGTCGAGTTGTCGGCGCTGTCGGTGGAGGACTTCAAGCGGATCCTGCGCGAGCCGCACAACGCCCTGACCAAGCAATATGTGGCGCTGCTGGCGACCGAGGGCGTGACCATGGCGTTCGCCGAATCGGGCATCGACCGGCTGGCCGAGGTGGCATTCCAGGTGAACGAGCGCACCGAGAACATCGGCGCCCGCCGCCTGCATACCGTGATGGAGCGCCTGCTGGAGGGGATCTCGTACGAGGCCGCGGACAAGAGCGGCGAAAACTACCTGATCGACGGCGAATTTGTCGACAAAACGCTCGGAAGCCTGGTCCAGGACCAGGATTTGAGCCGCTACATCCTGTAAACAAGCGGGGGACCCCCGTCTGGTAAACTGCACGTCATGGGCAAGGTCATCGAACTCAAGATCACCGGTCAGCGGGCACAGCTGCGCGAAGCGCAGCAGCGTCAGCAGCTGGTGCGGCTGTGGCGCGGCGACCTCGAGCACGGCAGCTTCTGCGGTTACGTGGCCGGCGTCGGGCGGGAATTCTTCCTGCTCTGGGTGGTGGGCGACGCGATCACCTACGACGGCCTCTACGTGATGCGCCACCGCGACATCACCGAGTTGGAAGCTCCGGATACCCACCACACCTTCATCGAGCGGGCGCTGGCGATCAAGCAGATCGTGCCGCGCGTGCCGCGGCAGTTCCCGCTGGACAGCATCCGCGAGGTGATCCAGGCCGCCGGACTGCTCTCGCCGGTGATCGGCGTGCACGTGGACAGCGAGGACGAGTCGGAGGTGTGCTACGTCGGCCGCGTGCTGGGCGTGGAGGATGACGGCTTCAACATGCAGGAGATCACTCCCGACGCGGAGTGGCTGCGCGAACCGTCATTCTTCGCGTGGGACGAGGTGTCCACGATCAGCATCCAGGACGGCTACGCGCAGTCGTTGCTGGCGGTGGCCGGCGATCCGCCGCCGCTGGAGCACGGGGATTCGGGCGTCGGACGCGCACAGTAGCTGCAACCCGCGCACAATGCGCGACCCGCAGGCCCGCCGGCGACGGCGGGCTTTTTCGTGCCGGCCAGCCAGCCGCGGCGCGCGCATTCACCCCGGCTTGCCGCAGCGCGCGCTGGAATGGGGGACTTGCCCACCGACCGCGGAGTGCCCCATGGCCAGCAAGAAAGTCGCCAACATCATCATCGAGACGCTGGCCGAGGCCGGCGTGCAGCGTTGCTACGGCATCGTCGGCGACACCCTGAACCACATCACCGACGCGATCCGGCGCAGCCCGATTGACTGGGTGCACATGCGGCACGAGGAAGCCGGAGCGATGGCCGCGGGCGGCGAGGCCCTGATCACCGGCCGCCTCACTGCCTGCGCCGGCACCTGCGGTCCGGGCAGTCTGCATTTCGTCAACGGCCTGTTCGAGGCCCACCGCAACCGCGCGCCGGTGGTGCTGATCGCCACCCAGGTGGCCTCCGGCGAAATGGGCATGGACTTCCCGCAGGAAGTCGACCTTAAGGCGATCTACAACACCTGCAGCCACTTCTGCAGCTACGTCCACTCGCCGGCGCAAGCCCGCCGGGTCACCGCGCTGGCCGCGCAGGCGGCGCTGAACCGGCGTGGCGTGGCGGTGATCATCGTGCCCGGCGACATCAGCCATGCCGAGGTGGAGGAAGGCCTGCCGTTCCGCCCGCACGTGCCCGCGCCGGTGCTGCGACCCAGCGACGCCGAGCTCGATGCGATGGCCGAGCGGATCAACGCCGGCAAGCGGGTGACGATCTACTGCGGCTCCGGCTGCGAGGGCGCGCACGACGAGGTGGTTGCGCTGGCCGAACGGATCCAGGCGCCGGTGGCGCACACCTCCCGCGCCAAGGACTTCATCGAACCGGACAACCCGTACAACGTCGGCATGACCGGGATCATCGGCGAGCCCTCCGGCTTCCGCGCGATCGACGCCTGCGACACGCTGCTGCTGCTCGGCGCGGACTTCGCCTGGAGCCAGTTCTATCCGCACGAGGCGACGCTGATCCAGGTCGACAGCGACCCCACCCACCTTGGCCGCCGGCACCCGGTCGACCTCGGCGTGGTCGGCCACGTGCGCGACACGCTGCAGGCGCTGCTGCCGCGGCTGCATCCGCGCGAGGACCATGCGTTCCTGCGCAACAGCCTGCGGCTGCGTGCGGAGACGCGCGGCCGCGAGCAGCGTGAGGAGCACGTCGGGCACGACGGCCTGGTCCATCCGCAATACCTCACCGCGCTGGTGGACCGCGAGGCGGACGACGATGCCATCTTCACCGCCGATGGCGGCAGTCCGATGGTGTGGCTGTTGCGACACGTGCGCAGCAACGGCCGCCGGCGCACCCTGACCAGCCTCGTGCACGGCACCATGGCGAACGCGATGCCGTCGGCACTGGGCATCAAGAAGGCGCTGCCCGACCGGCAGGTGATCGCGCTGTGCGGCGACGGTGGCCTGGCCATGCTGCTGGGCGACCTGCTCACCGCGGTGCAGGAGTCGATCCCGATCAAGGTCATCGTCTACAACAACGGTTCGCTCGGCTTCGTCGAGATGGAGCAGAAGGTGGAGGGACTGCTCGACGCCTTCACCGAGCTGAAGAATCCCGATTTTGCCCGGCTCGCCGACGCGATGGGCCTTTACGGAAGGCGGGTCGAGTCGGCGGCCGGGCTGGAAGAGGCGCTGCGCGACGTGCTCTCCCGGCCCGGCCCGGCGCTGCTGGACTGTCGCGTCAACCGCTACGAGCTGGTGATGCCACCGAAGATCGAGCCGGGACAGGTGCTGCACACGGTGCTGTATTCGGCCAGGGCGGTGCTGAGCGGGCGCGGCGACGAGGTCGGCGAGTTGCTGCGCAGCAACTTCGCCGACTGAGCCGCGGATGGCGCGCCCCCTCCGCCGGCGCGAGGGTGGGGAAGTCCCGTGCTTACGGCTCGCCGCGACCGGTCGTCACCGGCCGGATACATGGGGCAGGCCGGTCTCCTCCAGCATCATCGGGATCCGGTGGCCGCTGGGCGTGGGCCGGTCGCAGGACGCGAACAGCAGGACGCTCCCCCGGGAGAATCGCAAGGCTGGGCCATGCCGGCACTGGCAACCCGGCATGGGGGTCAACCGCCCGCCGCTGTGGGCGTTCCGGAAGGACCTGACCCCCGCAAGGATCCCCCCATGCCCCGCCTCCTGGTTCGGTTCGCCGCGTTAGGCATCGGCCTCGCCAGCTTCGTCGGCATGGCGCAGGACGCTCCGGCCCGAAACGCTGCCGCGGCACGCGCTACGGCGGATCCGCAGCAGCCGATGCGGCATCTCAGCCGCCTGCTCGATCTGACGCCGGAGCAGGTTGCCACGCTGGCGCCGGTGATCGCGCAACGACAGCAGCAGCTGGCGGGACTGCGCGGGGACACGTCGTTGGACCGGCGGGAGCGACGCGAGCGTCTGC
>JAGWVM010000164.1 GCA_018970895.1 Lysobacteraceae bacterium
ATATGGCAAGAACGAGAGCATTGATCAGTGCATGGAACAATGCGGAAAAAATCATCGGCCACGGCAGTACGTCGAGCGGGAATACGACCCGCTTCACGTAATTGGGGTTGCCAACAACCAACGTCGGCGCGCGGTTGAGGCATTCCGCGAGAAAGCCATGCATGATCAAACCCACAAACAGGATCACGGCATAGGAATGGGCACCCCCCGCTTGCTGCGGCCAACGACTCCTCATGACTGTGCCAAAGGCGAACGCATAAACCCCAAGCATCAGAAACGGGCTGATCACCGACCATGCCAACCCGAAGCTTGCACCACGGTACCGCCCCAGTACATCGCGTTTGCTCATCTCCCAAACCAAGGACTTGTCCCGAAAAAGCGCGGCAAGCGGACTCTCCCAGCGACGGCTTTTTTGCAGCACGGTCGCGTCGCTTTGCCCGAGCTGGGGCATAGGACTCATCTCAGTGCCTCACTCAGTTCCAAGCGAAGGTCAGCGATGTCTTCCACGCCCACCGAAAGCCGAACCAGCCCATCACTGATACCCAGCCGCTTCCGATTGGCTGCCGGTACCGAAGCATGGGTCATGATGGCGGGATGCTCGATCAGGCTCTCCACGCCGCCCAGCGACTCGGCCAGGGCAAACAGCTCGCAGCGCTCCAGCACCTTGCGTGCCTTCTTGAGCCCGCCCTTCACCTCCACACTGATGATGCCGCCGAAGCCATCCATCTGGCGTTTGGCCAGGGCGTGCTGCGGGTGGCTTTTCAGGCCCGGATAGATCACCCGCTCGATGGCCGGGTGCTTTTCCAGCCATTTCGCCAGCTCCAGCGCACTTTCACAATGCGCCCTCATGCGTAGATGCAATGTCTTGAGGCCACGCATGGCCAGGAAAGCGTCGAACGGGCCGGCGATGGCACCGACCGAGTTCTGCAGGAAGCCCATCTGCTCGGCAAGCGCCTCGCTGCCGGCCACCACGATGCCGCCCACCATGTCCGAATGACCGTTGAGGTACTTGGTCGCCGAGTGCAGCACTAGGTCAGCACCAAACTCCAGCGGACGCTGGATCATCGGCGAACAGAAGGTGTTGTCGACCACCAGGATCAGACCGTGCTTTTTTGCGAAAGCAGCCACTTTCGCAAGATCCACCAACTTCAGCATCGGGTTGGTCGGTGTCTCGGCCCAGATCATTCTGGTGTTGGGCTTCAGCGCCGCCTTCAAGGCCTGCCCGTCGTTGAGGTCGACGAAGTTGAAATCCAGCCCGGCCGAGCGGCGACGCACGCGCTCGAACAGGCGATAGGTGCCGCCATAGAGGTCATCCATGGCGATCACATGATTGCCCGAATCCAGCAGATCCAGCACGGTGGATGCACCGGCGAGACCGGAGCCGAACGCAAAACCGGCCACGCCACCCTCGAGATCGGCCACGCAACGCTCGTAGGCCATCCGGGTGGGGTTCTGCGAGCGGGAGTATTCGTAGCCCTGGTGCTTGCCCGGGCTGCGCTGCACGTAGGTGGAGGTCGCGTAGATCGGCGTCATGATGGCGCCGGTGCTGGGGTCGGGATGCTGGCCCGCATGAATGGCGCGGGTACCCAGCCCCAACGGGGGCCGCTTTGTCTGCTTGCTCATGAATTGCTTCCCGGGCCCATCAAACGGGCCGTCCTGTGACCGTCGAAGCCAGCATGTTAGCCGTGATGGGGAGATTTGCCGATCCACGCGCAGGGGATTCGTTCACGAAAATCTGTAGAAGATTTCAACAGTGCAGCCCGGCGCCAGGGGTGCAACCTGAGGGCATCGGTGACTTGGAGGTGCAGCGCCTAACAGGCATCATTGCCGGGCTAAGTCGTTGCTGTGCCCTTTCCGGAAGGAAGCTACCCCCAATGGATGCCATTCATGACTGATCGAGCTCATCGCCCCCGAACCCTGCTGGTGACCGGTGGAGCCGGTTTTATCGGTGCCAACTTCGTGCTGCAGGTAGTTGCGGATGGCCTGACGGTTGTCAATCTCGACAAGCTCACCTACGCCGGCAATCTCGACACGCTGGCCTCACTTGCCGATCACCCCGGGCACGTCTTCGTGCAGGGCGACATTGGCGATCGTGCCCTGGTCGAACGCCTGCTGGCCGAGCACCACCCCGACGCGATCGTTAATTTCGCGGCCGAATCGCACGTGGACCGTTCGATCGACGGCCCGGCCGCGTTCGTCGAGACCAACGTGGTGGGTACGCTGGGCTTGCTTGAATGCGCCCGCGACTACTGGCGATCGCTGCAGGGCGAAGCGCGCGAGACCTTCCGCTTGCTGCATGTCTCCACCGACGAGGTCTATGGCTCGCTGGGCGACGAGGGCAAGTTCACCGAGCAGACCGCCTACGCCCCCAATTCGCCCTACTCCGCGTCCAAGGCCGCGTCCGACCACCTGGTGCGCGCGTTCCACCACACCTACGGGCTGCCGGTGCTCACCACCAACTGCTCGAACAACTACGGGCCGTACCAGTTCCCGGAAAAGCTGATCCCGCTGGTGATCCAGAAAGCACTGGCCGACGAGCCGCTGCCGGTCTACGGCGACGGCATGAACATCCGCGACTGGCTGTTCGTGGGCGACCACTGCAGTGCGATCCGTCGCGTACTGGAAAGCGGCCGCGTGGGCGAGACCTATAACGTGGGCGGCAACGCCGAGCGCACCAACATCACCGTGGTGAAGACCATCTGCGCCTTGCTTGACGCGCGCCGCCCGCTAGCCGACGGCCGCCCGCGCGAGTCGCTCATCACCTACGTGAAGGACCGCCCCGGCCACGATCGGCGCTACGCCATCGATGCGAGCAAGCTCGAGCGCGAGCTGGGCTGGAAACCGTCGCAAACCTTCGAGAGCGGCATCGCGCAGACCGTGGACTGGTACCTCGCCAATCAGCCGTGGGTACAGCGCGTGTTGGACGGCAGCTACCGCATGGAGCGGCTCGGATCATGAGCACGAAGCGCAAGGGCATCATTCTCGCCGGAGGTTCCGGCACGCGGCTGTATCCGATCACCCAGGCGATCAGCAAGCAGTTGCTGCCGGTGTACGACAAGCCGATGATCTACTACCCGCTGGCGACCCTCATGCTGGCCGGCATCCGCGACGTGCTGATCATCAACACGCCGCACGAGCAGGCCCTTTTTCAGCGACTGCTGGGTGACGGATCGCAGTGGGGCATGAATCTGCAATATGCCGTGCAGCCCTCGCCCGACGGGCTCGCCCAGGCCTTCCTGATCGGCCGCGACTTCATCGGCCCCGACCCAAGCTGCCTGGTGCTGGGCGACAACATCTTCTACGGCCATGGCCTCACCGAGAGCCTGCGTCGCGCGGCAGCGCGGGATCACGGCGCCACAGTCTTCGGGTATTGGGTGAAGGATCCGGAGCGTTACGGCGTGGCGGAGTTCGACGCCGCCGGCAAGGTGGTCGGCCTCGAGGAGAAGCCGGCCAAGCCGAAGTCCTCCTACGCCGTCACCGGCCTGTATTTCTATGACGCGCGCGTGCGCGACTACGCTGCCTCGCTCAAGCCCTCGCCACGCGGCGAGCTGGAGATCACCGATCTCAATCGTTGCTATCTTGAGGACGGCTCGCTGCATCTGGAGCAACTCGGCCGCGGGTTCGCCTGGCTGGACACCGGCACGCACGAATCATTGATGGAGGCCGGCAACTACATCGAAACCATCGAGAATCGCCAGGGCCTTAAGGTTTGTTGCCCCGAGGAAATCGCCCATCTGAACCGCTGGATTGATGACGAGCAGCTGCTGCGACTGGCCGAACCGCTCTCGAAGACGGGTTACGGCCAGTACCTGCGCAAACTTGCCAAGGAAGGCCACGCGCGATGAAGGTCGTTGAAACCCGCCTGCCCGGTGCCGTCGTCATCGAGCCGCAGGTGTTCGGCGATGCCCGCGGCTTCTTTTACGAGAGCTATAACGAAGCGAAGTACCGCGAGGCGGGCATCGATCGGCGCTTCGTCCAGTCGAACGTCTCGCGCTCGGCCCGCGGCGTGCTGCGCGGCCTGCATTACCAGTGGCCCAACCCGCAGGGCAAGCTGGTCAGTGTGCTGGAGGGCGAGGTGTTCGACGTGGCCGTGGACATCCGTCGCGGCTCGCCCACGTTCGGGCAGTGGACCGGAGTCATGCTCACGGCGGAGAACCACCGGCATTTCTGGATACCGGAGGGTTTCGCGCACGGGTTTTGCGTACTTTCCGAATACGCCACTTTTGCTTATCAGTGCACGGCACTTTACGACGCCAAGGCGGATGCAGGCATACGCTGGAACGATGCCGCCATCGGCATCGACTGGCCGATCGCCGAGCCCTTGCTTTCGGGCAAGGATGCCGTGGCGCCGTTGTTGAACGAGGTCGCCGCCGATCGCCTGCCGGTCTTCGTCGCATGAAGTTCCTGCTGTTGGGTGCCAACGGCCAGCTCGGCCGCAGCTTCGTCGAAGATGGGCGTCTGGCCCGCATGGGCATGCTCGCCACCGCCAGCCGCGACGGACGGCGTTTCGATGGTGCGTCCATCGAGGCGGCCGACCTGGCCCTTCCTGACACCCTCGACGCCGCGCTCGACACGATCGCCCCGGATGTCATCGTCAACGCAGCCGCCTACACCGCAGTGGACCGTGCCGAGCAGGAAGAGGCGCTCGCCACGCGCGTCAACGGCGAGGCCGTCGGACGACTGGGGCAGTGGGCGCAGCGGCACGGCGCGCTGATCGTCCATTTCTCGACCGACTACGTCTTTGACGGGTCGTCGCAGCGACCCTACCGGACCACCGATCCCACCGGGCCACTCGGCGCCTACGGTCGGAGCAAGCTCGCCGGCGAGCAGGCGCTTCAGGCCAGCGGCGCCGGGCATCTGATTTTCCGCACCGCCTGGGTCTATGCCGCCCACGGGCACAATTTCCTGCGGACCATGCTGCGCCTCGGTGCTGAGCGGGACTCGCTGGGTGTTGTCGCCGACCAGCATGGCGCCCCCACCAGCACCGATGTCATCGTCGATGGCACGCTCGTGGCACTGGAGGCCTGGCTGGCAGCGGACGAGACGGACCGGCAAGGCATGCATGGCATCCACCATCTCGTCGCCAGCGGCAGCACGACCTGGCACGGCTTCGCCGAAGCGATCTTTGCCGAGGCGAGCCGGCGCGGCGTGCTTGCCCGCGTTCCGGAAGTACGTGCGATCGACACGGCACAGTTTCCGACGCCGGCCAGGCGGCCAGCCTGGTCGGTACTCGACAATCGCGACATGTCCGAGCAATTCGGATATCGCCCTCCCGACTGGCGCGGGGCGCTGGTCGCCGTGATGGATCGGCTCGCTGCGAGCTGACTGCTGCGGCACGCCCGCCCGGCTGGCAGCCGCTGGGCGAGTGAGCGAGAATCCCGGAACCGATGCCCCGGGGCACGCTGAAAACCGGCGACGCCTGAAGGGCCCGATCAGGATCCGGACTCCATGCTGACCCCCCTCATCCTCAGCGGCGGCAGCGGCACGCGGCTGTGGCCCGTGTCGCGGCGTAACCTGCCCAAGCAGTTCCTCTCGCTGGCCGGCAGCGGCACGCTGTTCGAGCAGACCATCCGCCGCACCCGCGAGCTGCCCGGCGTCACCTCGCCGATTGTGGTCGCGAGCGAGGATCACCGGTTCCTCGCCGCGGAGCAACTGATGGAAGCCGGCGTCGAGGGCGCCACCATCATCCTCGAGCCGATGGCCCGCAACACCGCACCGGCGATCGCGCTGGGCGCCCTGCACGCGGTCGAAAAGGACCCCGAAGCCGTCCTGCTGGTGCTTCCCGCCGATCATCTGATCGGCGATACGGCGAACTTCGTGGATGCCGTGACACGCGCCATCCCGACGGCCGCGGCCGGATGGCTGGTGACCTTCGGCATCCGCCCGGACCGGCCGGAGACGGGCTTCGGCTACATCCGTCGCGGCGAGAAGCTCCCGGAAGGAGGCTTCCGGGTGGAACGCTTCGTGGAAAAGCCCGATGCGCCCACGGCCCAGTCGTATCTCGATGATGGAAGCTACGACTGGAACTCCGGCATGTTCCTGTTCAAGGCGGCGCGCTATCTCGAGGAGCTGGCCGAGCACGCACCGGCGATGCTCGAAGCGGTGCGCGCCGCCCACGCCGCCGCGACGGCCGACCTGGACTTCGTGCGCATCGACGCCGAGCTGTTCGCCCGCAGTCCGGACGACTCGATCGACTACGCCGTGATGGAAAAGACGCATCGCGCCGCGGTGCTGCCGGTGAGCTGCGGCTGGAGCGACATCGGCTCGTGGTCGGCGCTGTGGCTGGCCGGCGAACGCGATGCCGACGGCAACCTGCGCGAGGGCGACACGCTCACGGTCAACGCCCACGGCTGCCTGCTGCGCTCGCACCCGCGCCACCTGATCGCCGCGGTCGGGGTCGACGACCTGGTGGTCGTTTCCACCCCGGACGCGACGCTGGTCGTCCACCGCGACGCCGCGCAGGACGTGAAGAAGGTCGTCGACCAGCTCAAGGCCTCCGGTCGCACCGAGCACTCGTTCCACCGGGTGGTCCGTCGCCCCTGGGGAAGCTACGACTCGCTGGAAGAAGGGGAGCGCTTTCAGGTCAAGCGCATCGTGGTGAAGCCCGGCGCCTCGCTGAGCCTGCAGAAGCATCACCACCGCGCCGAGCACTGGATCGTGGTGTCCGGCACCGCCGAGGTCACCTGCGACGAGAAGGTGTTCCTGCTGGGCGAGAACCAGAGCACCTATATCCCGCTGGGCAGCGTCCATCGGCTGCGCAACCCGGGGAAGGTGCCGCTGGAGCTGATCGAGGTGCAGTCCGGCAGCTACCTGGGCGAGGACGACAT
>JAGWVM010000165.1 GCA_018970895.1 Lysobacteraceae bacterium
CCACGTCAATAAAATTTTCGACAATTTCTTTCAAAGAATATCGCTCCGTGTCAGGCAAACTAACGCCGCGAGCTAGAACCTCCAAAAGCATCCGCGTTCCACGAACCCGGCGCACCCGGCGGCGTATAGGACTGCGCTCCGACCCCGCCCGGCCAGCCCGTTGCACCTGAAGCCCCGGCTCCGCTCGCGTTTTCCTGCGGCACTTGCTGTGGCTGGTTCGCTTGGCTGGCCTGGCCCTGCTGTCCGCTTCCTGCCGGGCGCCTGTACGGGTTGTAGACGCCGTTCGCCGCGATCGATCGGCAGATCTTCTTGTCCATCTCGTAGCGCGTGCCCTGATCCGTCATGCAGCTCCACCTGCCATCGTCCACCGCGATGCAGTAGACCTCCGGATCGGCCGCCACCGGCCGGCTGTCGTAGGCCGGCGCCGTCCAGGGCTGCACCTCAATCCGTGGCTTGAAGTAGGCGACCAGGTCATCCGGTCGCGTGCTGGCCGTAGCGCCATCGAGCGACGGGCCCTTGGCCGGCTCGGCTTTCGCCGTCACGGCCGGCACCGGCTTGGGTGCCGGCGTAACAGCCCTCAATCGAAAGCAGTCACGCGCCCTACCCCCGATAACACCAACTAATCACTCTCCCCGATCCCACTTTTCTGCCGATCAGAAACTTCGCCCGCGCGCGTTTCGATACGCGTCGCGGGAGAGAGTCGGTCTGTGGCTAGACCGTGGGGTGCTGCTCCCTTACTGCAGCGCCGGTGCGTGCTGGCCGCATACACAATGAGCCGGGTGCAACTTGGCCAGTACCTTTGCATGGCGAAGCACCTCGGGAGCCTCCAGCGGCCCGCCATGACCCATATGAAAGCGCTTGGTCCCGCTGTTGATCAGCCGCTCAAGCTCGCGCGCCACGGTCTGCGGGTCGTCCTCGAACGGCGGGCGGATCGCGCGACCGTTGAAGGCGATGCCGCCGATCAGGATGCCCGAAGCAATCAGGTCGCCTACCAGCGCATCCTGCGAGGCCAGCTCGATTCCGATCGAACCCGGCGTGTGACCAGCGGTGTGGCGCACGATGCCGTCGACGCCAAAGTCCTTCAGCGAGATCGTCTCGGCATCTTTCATCAAAAGATCCGGCGCGAAGCCCACGTACGGCTCGTGCGGCACCGGCGTCTTGACGAAGAGTCGACCCACCCAGCCGGTGGCGCAGTAGGTCATCGGCACCTTGCGGCTGTAGTAATCGGTGTCGTCCTGGTGCGCCAGGATCGGCGCGCCGGACAGTTCGCGGATGCGTGCGGCGCTGCCCGCATGATCGGTATGCGCGTGGGTCACCACGATCAGTTTGATGTCCTTGAAAGTCAGCCCATGCTTGTGCAGCACGCGTTCGACCTTGCGTTCGGAGCCGGGAATGCCAGTGTCGACGAGGATGCATCCGTCGTCGGTTTTGATCAGGTGTGCGTTGACCATGTTGAACGGCAAGATGGGGATCTGGATGATTTCCTGGCTATTCATGGATGTGTCCTCGTTGAATGATGTGGTGTTGGGATGAGCCGCTTCGGCGGCAGTTCCTTCGTGTGATGCGCAGCGCGATTACGGATGCCGGGGTAAGGTCGCACTGGCCGTCAGGCGTGCCATGCCGCAATCACCGCAGCGGGTCAGCGCAACCTCTTGCTGGGCCTCGGGCAGTGCGAAGAACCCGCCCTTGGTCTGTGCCAGCACAAAGGCCTTGATCACGTAGGCCAGATCGGCCGGCGCCTCCAGCGGCAACAGATGCCCAACGCCCGGAAGCGCCACCAGCTTGGCCTGAGGCATGCGCGGCAGCAGTTCGCGAAGCAGCACCTCAGGCGGATCCACCCGGTCGTGCTCTCCGGAAATCACGATCACCGGCACGTCGATCTTCGGCACGTCGGCCGTGATGTCTTCCTGGCTGGTCGCCAGCGGCCAGGCGCTTTTGGCCTGGAGGGCACCGGCCAGACTGTCGGCGATAACCGTTTCGAGATCGCCGTCGAACAAGCCGCCGGGTGCGAGCACCTGCTGCACCGTCGCGACGATGCTCTCGCGCGAGTCGTAGGCATGCACCATGCCCTGGCGAGCGTCGAGCGGAAGCGCCAACGGAGTCGGCGGCGCGGGGGCCACCAGGACCAGCCCCCGCAGTCCGCGCGGACGCCGCGATGCAGCCAGCTGTGCGACCTTGCCGCCCATCGAATGGCCTACCAGGATGTAGCTCTCCAAAGCCAGGGCGTCGACCACGGCGAGCATGTCGTCGGCCAGATCGCTCAACGCATAGCCTGCCTCCGGCGCAGCGGACTTACCCCAGCCGCGCTGGTCGATGGCGACGGTGCGGTAGTCGGGCGAAAGCGCGTCGACCACGTGTTGCCAGGTACGCGAAGAACCGCCCCAGTAGTGCAGGAACACCAACGCCGGTCCGCCCGCGCCACGTTGTTCGACATGCAGCTCAATGCCGTTTGCTTCGACCATCATGAAATATCACTCCTGCGAAGAATCACGGCGTGGCGCCGATGGGGCATCGATCGCCACGCGATAGCTCTGACGCGGCCAACAGGCCGCGCCGCGGGGCGGCCTCAAGCGGCGGCTGAGACGATGAAGTCAGCCACGGCCTGCGGCTGCGACAGCATCGGCACGTGACTGCTGTCGACGTGTGCCACGGTGGCGTTCATGCGAGCGGCCATGCGCTCCTGCTCGACGCGGGGAATCGCGTGATCCTGGTTGCCGATGAAGTAGTACGTCGGCCGGCTGCGCCATGCCGCTTCGGTCAGCGTGCCGCCGAGTGCGGAAGCATGCAGCGGGCCTTGCGTGGCATGGATGACGGCCTTCTCGGTGTCGTCGAGGTCCTGTGCGAACAGCTTGAAGATGCCGTCGCGGGAGAGCTTCAGGTAGCCCTGAGCATCCGGACGGATTTCGTCGTTGAGCGGCGCGGCTTCGAATTTCCCAAAAAGCGCGCCTGCCGACTCGCCTGCGTCCGGTGCGAACGCGTCGATGTAGACCATGCGAGCGACCTTCGGGTCGTTGCCCGCTTCGCCGATCACGGCGCCGGCGTAGCTGTGGCCGACCAGGACCACGTCGCCTTCCGCCAGTGCGATGGCGCGCTGCACGGCGGCCACGTCGGCCTCGAAGCCGGTCAACGGGAGCTGCACGGCGGTTGCGGCGAGTCCCTTCCGGGCCAGCAGCGGGATCACCTTCGACCAGCTCGAGCCATCGGCCCAGGCACCGTGGACCAGGATCACGTTGGGGATGGAAGTGTTCATCGTTTTTTCTCCGTCGGTAGTCGGCCGTGGCCGCGGGTTGTTTGACGGAGAAATCTTGGTCCCCACCCAGATGGCAGAAAGGACATAATTGCCACTTATCCTGCCAATCTTGGAAATACGGCATGCCGCGTCCGAAAACAGCGAGAACGCTCTGGTTCGTCGTATTCCCAGGGTTCGAGCTGCTCGACCTCGGCGGGCCGCTCTGCGCCTTCACTCTGGCGAGGGACTTTCATCAGGCCGGCTACGACATCCGCGTCATCTCCGCCGGGGGCGGCCTGGTTCGCGGAAGCTCCGGCATTGCGATCGACACCACGGCGCCGTCGCCTCGCGGGCATGTCGATACCCTTATGGTGGTGGGCGCGCCGACGCCGGATGCATCCGATGCACAAACGGTGACGGTGGACCTCGTCCGCGCCATCGCCCCCCGAGCCCGACGCACGGCGAGTGTCTGCACGGGGGCCTTCCTGCTCGCGGCCGCCGGTCTGCTGGACGGCCGCCGGGCCACCACGCATTGGCGCTGTGCACCCGAACTGCAACGACGTTACCCCGCCATCAAGGTCGAGTCGGACCGGATTTTCATCCGCGAAGACGATATCTGGACCTCCGCCGGCATCACCGCCGGGATCGACCTCGCGCTGGCGATGATCGAGGAAGACTGCGGGGCCGAAACATCCAAGGCCATCGCGCGCGACCTGGTGGTCTATCACCGCCGCAGCGGTGGGCAGTCGCAGTTTTCGACCATGCTCGATCTTGAGCCGACCCCGGGTCGGATACGCGATGTGCTGGCCTACGCCCGCCAGCACCTCAAAGACCAGCTCTCTGTCGAGCGGCTGGCCGAAGTGGCGAACATCAGTCCGCGTCAGTTCGCGCGGCAGTTCGCCGCCGAGACCGGCGAAACCCCTGCGCGTGCGATTGAGCGACTGCGCTGTGAAGCAGCCTTGCCGCGCATCGAGGAATCCAGCGAGCCGCTGGAACAGATCGCAAGGCAGGTTGGCTTTGACATGGAACGCATGCGGCGAGCCTGCCTGCGCATCTATGGGCTCTCGCCCCAGGCCTTGCGACGCCGTAACCGCGGCTTGCATGGCTAGCGCTGGGCATGGGAAGCACGTTGTTTTTCTGAAGGGATAGGTACTGAGCACTTCCCTACCCCCGATAACATCCGATAGGCCGTGCCACCTGTTCAATCCCACGCCAGGCTTGCCTGAGGCGACACGGCCCCCATGTCGACAGCTTCGCGCGTCGTTACGCGTTTCACCACACCTGCCCCGTGCCGCCTCACGCAGCCCCTCCCGATCCACCGAAAGAACTCGCCCGCAGCTTTCTGGGTGTGTTTCGTTACAGCGGGCGGGCCCTGGAACTGGTCTGGAGCACCAGTCGCGGGCTGACCGTCGCGCTGGCCATGCTCACTCTCATCGCCGGCCTGCTGCCAGCCGGCATTGCCTACGTCGGCGCGCACATCGTCGACGCCGTGCTCGAGGCCAGCAAGATGTGGGCGGCGCACGGAACCGCCCCGCTGCGAGCGGTATTCGCATGGGTGGTGCTGGAGGGCGTGCTGGTGGCGGCGATGGCCGGCGCGCAGCGCGGCCTGTCGTTGTGCCAGTCGCTGCTGCGTGCGCAACTGGGGCAACGGGTCAATGTGTTGATCCTGGAAAAGGCGCTGACGCTCGAACTGGCGCACTTCGAGGATTCGGAGTTCTACGACAAGCTCACCCGGGCGCGACGCGAGGCGTCGAGCCGGCCGCTGTCACTGATCACCCGGACATTCGGCCTGGGCCAGAACGCGATCTCGCTGCTCAGCTACGGCAGCCTGCTGTTCCGGTTTTCGCCATGGGCGGTTGCGGTGCTGCTGCTGGCCGGCTTGCCGTCCTTCTTCGCCGAGACGAAATTCTCCGGCGACGCGTTCCGGCTGTTCCGCTGGCGCTCCCCGGAAACACGCATGCAGCTGTACCTGGAAACCGTGCTGGCGCGCGAGGACCACGCCAAGGAAGTGAAGCTGTTCGGCCTTGGTCCCTTGTTCCTGCAGCGTTATCGCGACATCTTCCACTTGCTGTATCGCGCCGATCGCGAACTGGCCGTGCGTCGCGACAGTTGGGGCTTCGGCCTGGGCTTGCTGGGCACGCTGGCGCTCTATGGCGCCTACGCATGGATCGCCGCCAGCACCGTGATGGCGCGCATCACCCTGGGCCAGATGACGATGTATCTGTCGCTGTTCCGCCAGGGCCAGTCGGCGGTGTCGGCGATGCTTTCGGCGATCGGCGGCATGTACGAAGACAACCTCTACCTGTCCACGCTGTACGAGTATCTGGAAACGCCCGTACCCGCGGCGACGGGCAACGTACAGCATGGCGCCAGACCGGGGGACGGCATCCGCTTCGAGCGAGTCGGCTTCACCTACCCCGGTGCCAGCGAACCGGCGCTGCGCGATATCGACCTGCACATCCGCCCCGGCGAATCGTTGGCCCTGGTAGGCCAGAACGGCTCTGGCAAGACCACCCTGATCAAGCTGCTGACCCGGCTGTACGCACCGGACCGTGGCCGCATCCTGCTCGACGGCACCGATCTGCGTGATTGGGACGAAGCCGCGCTGCTGCAGCGCATCGGCGTGATCTTCCAGGATTTCGCGCGTTACCAGATGCGCGTGGGCGAGAACGTCGGCGCCGGCGATGTCACCCATTTCAATGACGAAGCGCGCTGGCGCGAAGCCAGCGACAAGGGCATGGCCAGCGACTTCATCGACAGCCTGCCGGCGGGCTTCGAGACACCACTGGGAAAATGGTTCAACGACGGGCGCGAACTGTCCGGCGGGCAATGGCAGAAGATCGCCCTAGCCCGCGCCTTCATGCGCTCGGGCGCAAGCATCCTGGTGCTGGATGAACCTACCGCCGCGATGGATGCGCAAGCCGAAGCGACCATATTCGAACACTTCCGCGAGCTTTCCGGTGGCCGTATCGCCATCCTCATTTCGCACCGTTTCTCCACCGTGCGGATGGCCGACCAGATCATCGTGATCCAGGACGGCCGCATCATCGAGCGGGGCCATCATGAGAAGTTGATGATCGAGGGCGGTCACTACGCACACCTGTTCTCGCTGCAGGCGCAGGGATATCGGTGAGCTGTCGCTTGCCAAGCCGCAGCGTGTCCATCGGTCAACGCATGGCCTATGGCGATGCGGCGGGGAATGCGCGATAAACCCGCTTTTCCCATCTCGCCTGATCCCACGATGCCACGTCGCGCTGTCCTGCCATTCGCCCTTGCCTCGATCCTCGCGTCGAGCGCTTTCGCAGCCGCAGCGCAGCAGGCCGACCCGGCATCGGATGCCACCAGGCCCGTGCCACAGGCGGCCACCGATCTGCCACGCATCGAGGTGCACGGCTACGACTGGCGACGTTACGTGGCGGCCAAGCTCAAGCACCAGATGGCGGAAGTGGCCGGCACCAGGATCACCGTGACCAGGAAGACCACGGTCACCCACCTCGACCTGCAGCCCACCGTGATCGGCAACCACCTGGAGCAGCTGCTGGCGCACTCGCCGGGCGTGCTGGTGTCGCA
>JAGWVM010000166.1 GCA_018970895.1 Lysobacteraceae bacterium
CCGCCTGCGCCGCGCCGGAGCGAAGGGCGTGCTCACCGCGGCCGGGCAATTCCGCGACGACGGCAGCAACGGACGCGTCTGGCTGGCGGGAGACCACCTCGACATCAGCGCGATGCTGGGTGACGCCAGCCTGGCCGGTTACACCGCCGAGCAGGGCCATGGCCATCTCGAGGCGTGGCTGGACTGGCGCGACGGCAAGGTGGTGCGCAGCGTGCTGCAGGCCGATCTGACCGGCGTGTCGCTGGGCACGCCGACCGGCAGCCACGTGGACGTGGCGGCGATCCGCGGCGTGGCGGAGATCCGGCAGACTCCGGATGGCTACCGGTTGGCCTGGGCCGGCTACGACGGCAGCGCGATGGTGGCGGTGCTGCATCGCCCGTCGGCCGACGCGATTCGCGTGGGCATCGCCGCCAGCCATCTGCAGCTGGCGCCGCTGGTGCCGTGGCTGGCGCTCAAGCCCGACATGGCCGCGGGCCTGTCGCACTGGCTGGGTGAGGGCAAGCCGCGTGGCCAGATCAGCCGGGCCGACGTGCAGTGGCAGCGCGGCGTCGGTCTGACCCGTCTGGAAGCGGACTTCCGGGATGTGGGGATCGATCCGGTTGGCGCCATGCCCGGCATCGACCGGCTCTCCGGCACGCTGCGCGGCGACGCCGAGGCGCTCTCGCTGGAGCTGCCCGACCAGGCTACCGTGCTGCGTTTCCCCAAGGCGTTCCGCCAGCCATTCGAGCTGTCCCGGCTGGCCGGCACGGTGGCGGTGTGGCAGGACGACGACGGCGTGCACCTGGGCGCCGATCCACTGGACTTCACCGGTGTGGGCTACGCCGGCGAGGCGCGCGGCGAGGTGCTGCTGCCGGCCGGCGGCGGTCGGCCGTTCCTCGACCTGTATGCCCACGTCGATCGTGGCGACATCAACGCCGCCAAGCTGTTCTGGCCGCTTTCCATGCCGCCCAGGGCGATGGCCTGGCTCGATCGCGGCCTGGTCAGCGGGACCATCGACGGCGGCGACGCGCTGGTGCGCGGCAGCCTCGCGGACTGGCCGTTCCTGCACGACGAGGGCCGCTTCGAGGCGCAGGCACGCATCAGCGACCTCACCCTCGACTACGGCAACGGCTGGCCGCGGGCCGAGCATGTCGATGCCGTGGCCAGCTTCGTCGACAACGGCATGCTGGTGCAGGCCAGTGGCGGCGAGGCGATGGGGGTCAAGGCGCAGCATGCGGTGGCGCTGATTCCCGATTTCGGCGATTCCACCCTCGACCTCAACGTCAGCGGCAGCGGCAGCGGAGCGAGCCTGCTGGGTTTCGTCAGTCACAGCCCGATCGCCGTCCACGAGGCGGACACGCTGGCCAAGCTCAGGCTGGGCGGCAAGGGCGACTTCGATTTCCACCTGTTGCTGCCGTTCAAGGACGAAGCCTCGCTGCAGCTGAACGGCACCGCGCAATTGACCCGGGCCGATCTCGGCGCGCCGGACTGGAACCTCCAGCTGGGGCAGCTTTCCGGGCCGATGCAGTTCGACGCCAAGGGCCTGACCGCCGGCCCGCTGCAGGGAACGTTCCGTGGCCAGCCCTCCACTCTGCAGATGCGTATTGCCGGCGCTACCGGCGATCCCGATGCGGTGCTTTCGGCCAGCCTGGACGGCCGCTATACCATGGCCGAGCTGCTGCAGGACCAGCCGGCCATGGCGTGGCTCGGCGCTGCGTCCGAGGGGCGCAGCGAATTCCGCATCGGGCTGGACATCGGCCGCGACGCGGCGGATATGCCCCTGCACCAGCGGCTGACCGTCGACTCGGCGCTGCAGGACATCGCGATCAAGCTGCCGGCGCCGCTGGACAAGCCCGCGGGCGTGATGATGCCGCTGCACGTGGTGCTGGGCCTGCCTGCCGACTCGTCGGACCTGCAGGTGTCGCTTGACGACGTGATGCGCGCGCGGTTCCGCTTGCCCGGGGCGCAGGGCCAGCCGCTGGCCGGCACCATCGCGCTGGGCGACCGCATGCCCGACACGCTGCCCGCCCAGGGGCTGCGTGTGCAGGGCCACGGCGGCCGGGTGGACGTCAGCGGCTGGATCCAGCAGGTAGTCGGCGGGCAGGCCAGCGGCAGCGCGCCCACGCTCGACGGCATCGACATTACCGCCGACCACGCGATGCTGTTCGGCAACGATTTCCCCGACCTGCACATGCAGGTCACGCCGAAACCCGATGGCCTGGGCATCGACGCCGACGGCGCCACGCTGGCTGGCCATTTCGACGTGCCCGGTGCCGACCTCGGCAAGCGCGGCATCACTGCGCGACTCAAGCGCCTCTACTGGCCCAAGGCCGAGCCCCCGAAAGACGCCAGCGGCAAGACGCTGCCCGATACCGGCCCGACCCCGGCGCAGGCGGCCCGCACCGGCGTGAATCCGGCCAGCCTGCCGCCGTTCCACCTGCTGGTGGACGACCTGCGGCTGGGCAACGCCCACCTCGGGCAGGCCCGGCTGGAGAGCTGGCCGACCGCCAAGGGCATGCACCTGGACCAGCTGCGGGCGCTGTCACCCAGCGTGCAGATCACCGCATCCGGCGACTGGAACGGCACGGCCGACGACAGCCAGACCCACCTGGCGATCGATTTCTCCGCCGAGGACATCGGCAAGATGCTGGACGCGCTGGGCTTTGACGGCCTGTTCAACGGCGGCAAGACGCGGGCGCACCTCGACGGCACCTGGCCGGGCAGCCCGTCGGCGATCACCCTGGCCAACCTCGAGGGACGGTTGCAGGTGCACGTGACCGACGGGCGCATTCCCGAGGCCGACTCGCCCGGCGTGGGGCGGTTGCTCGGACTGGTTTCGCTGGCCGAGCTGCCGCGCCGGCTCACGCTCGACTTCGGCGACGTGTTCGGCAAGGGGTTGGCGTTCGACAGCATCGACGGCAGCTTCGTCTTCGCCGACGGCAACGCCACCACGCAGGACATGAAGATCAAGGGGCCGGCCGCCGAGATCACCGTGACCGGGCGTACCGGCCTGCGCGCACGCGACTACGATCAGCAACTGCTGGTCATTCCGCACGTGGGCAACAGTCTGCCGGTGGTCGGCGCGGTGGTCGGTGGCCCCGTGGGGGCCGCTGCGGGTCTCGCGGTGCAGGGCCTGCTCGGCAAGGGCCTGAACAGGGCCGCCAGCGCGCGCTATGCGATCACCGGCAGCTGGGACAAACCGAAGATCACCCTGCTGGAGAAGCACGTGCCGAAGCCGGTGCTCCCGCCCCTGGCGGCGCCCGGCGGCGGCTCGGCCGGTGTCCCGGGTGCTGCCACGATCCCGGCGACGGGCCGCTCCACCGGCGACCGGCCGGCCGCGGCCGGCAGCGTCCGCCCCTAGCCCGCGGGCAGCCGGCATGTTGGATCCGGACCGGTCAGCCCCATATCTCTCGTCTCCCGCCTGGCACGAACCCATGGACAATCTCCTCGCTCTCGCCCAGCAGCGCCTGCTCAATCCCGGCGGACTCGCCACCGGCGACCTGGAGCGGGTGTTCGACCAGTTGATGGCGCCGTCGATCGACGCCGCCGACCTGTATTTCCAGCATTCGCGCAGCGAGTCCTGGCTGCTGGAGGAGGGCATCGTCAAGGACGGCAGCCACTCCATCGAGCAGGGCGTGGGTGTGCGTGCCATCAGCGGCGAGAAGACCGGCTTCGCCTACTCCGACGAGATCGTTCTGCCGCAGCTGCTGGAAGCCTCGAGGGCCGCCCGCGCCATCGCGCAGGACGGCCGCGGCGCCGGCCGCCCGCTGGCGCTGGGCAACACGCGGGCGCTGTATCCGGCGATCGACCCGGTCGAGAGCCTGCCCAATCCGGACAAGATCGCCCTGCTGCGCGAAGTGGATGCCTACGCGCGCTCGCGCGACCCGCGCATCACCCAGGTGATCGTCAGCCTCGCCGCCACGCTGGACACCGTGCTGATCGCCGCCTCCGACGGCACCCTGGCCGCCGACGTGCGCCCGCTGGTGCGCATCAACGTGCAGGTGATCGCCGAGGCCAACGGCCGCCGCGAGCAGGGCTATGCCGGCGGCGGCGGCCGCTACAGCTACGGCGAGCTGATCGCCAACGGTCGCGCGCTGGCGTTCGCCGACGAGGCGGTGCGCCAGGCGCTGGTCAATCTCGACTCGGTCGACGCCCCAGCCGGCCAGATGACCGTGGTGCTCGGCCCGGGCTGGCCCGGCGTGCTGCTGCACGAGGCGATCGGCCACGGCCTGGAGGGTGACTTCAACCGCAAGGGCAGCTCCGCCTTCGCCGGCCGCATCGGCCAGCGCGTGGCGGCCAGGGGCGTCACCGTGGTCGACGACGGCACGCTGCCGGGGCGCCGCGGTTCGCTAAGCATCGACGACGAGGGCACGCCGACCGAGTGCACCACGCTGATCGAGGACGGCATCCTGGTCGGCTACATGCAGGACAAGCTCAACGCCCGCCTGATGGGCATGGCGCCCACCGGCAACGGCCGGCGCGAGTCGTTCACCCAGCTGCCGATGCCGCGCATGACCAACACCTACATGCGCAGCGGAGACATGGACCCGGCCGAGATCATCCGCTCGGTGAAGAAGGGCCTGTACGCGCCGAACTTCGGCGGCGGCCAGGTGGACATCACCAGCGGCAAGTTCACCTTCTCCGCCAGCGAGGCCTACCTGATCGAGGACGGCAGGATCACCGCGCCGGTGAAGGGTGCCACCCTGATCGGCTCAGGTCCCGAGGTGCTGCAGCGGGTGTCGATGATCGGCAACGACATGGCGCTGGACGAGGGTGTCGGCGTGTGCGGCAAGGATGGCCAGAGCGTGCCGGTGGGCGTCGGCCAGCCGACGCTGCGCATCGACTCGATGACGGTCGGTGGCACCGCATCCTGACCGGCCCCGCCGCCCGCCGACGAATCCGCGCGGCTTTTCCTGGCCAGGCCGGATAGGCCCGCGGAAAATCGAAAGGCATCGCGCGACACGCAGTAAGTTGCGATTTTCAACCCGTTTCCACGGCTGTGAAACCGGTCTGCAAAACAGAAAGCTGAAATCATTTTCACCCGTGATAGTTTCAGGCGACACCGATGCGCCGCCGCGCCCGCTGACGGGCCCGGTCCCGCTGCGACGGTGAACCCGTCCCGGCGTCGGGGGGTGCCGGGACTTCGTCTGGTCCATCACGGGGAAATATGCATGCAGATGAAAAAGCACTCGCTGGGTCTGGCACTCGCACTGGCGATGTCGTTGTCAGCCACCGCGGCCATGGCTGCGCCCAGCGCCTGGGTTGCCACACACACTCACGCGCATCAGTCGTCGGCAGGGGTCAGGGCGGCGGATCTTGCCGGTGCGGGCACGCCGGTCCACGTCACCGTCGCGTTGCAGCTGCAGAACCGCGCCACGCTCGATGCGTTTCTTGCCGAGTCGCACGATCCGTCCAGCGCGATGTACGGCGCGACGCTGTCCTCGCAGGACGTGGCACGCCAGTTCCTGCCCTCCCAGGCGCAGGTGGACGCCGTCGTGGCCCACCTGCAGGCCGCGGGCTTCAGCCATATCGACGTCTCGGCCAACCGGTTGCTGGTCAGTGCCGACGGTAATGCCCTGGACGCCCAGGCGGCGTTTCACACCCGGCTGGTGAAGACCACCGATGGCCAGGGCCGCCCGGCTTACGCGAATATCGACGATGCGCTGGTGCCGTCCTCGCTCGGCCACATCGTGCTGTCCGTGGTCGGCCTGCAGACTGCGGCGAAGCCGCATACCACCCTCCACGCCGCGGCGGGCACGCTGGGCCGTCCCGGTTCCACCAGCTCGGGCCTGGTCGGCCACAACCCGACCCAGTTCCCCGCCATCTACAACGTGGGCAGCACGCCGACCGCCTCGACGGTGACCGTGGGCATCATCAGCGATGGCGACATGACGCAGCCGCTGAAGGACCTCAGCCAGTTCACCTCTACCAACGGCCTGCCGGCGGTCAACACGCAGGTGGTCACGGTGGGCACGCCGGGCACCGATACCAGCGGCACGCCGGAGTGGGATCTGGACAGCCAGGACATCGTGGCGATGTCCGGCGGGGTGGGCAAGCTGATCTTCTACACCGCCAACTCGCTGACCAACAGCGCGCTGACCGGCGACTTCAACCAGGCGGTCAGCGACAACGTGGCGCAGGTGATCAACGTGTCGCTGGGCGAGTGCGAGACCAGCGCCTACAACGACGGTTCGATGGCGGCGGACGACCAGATCTTCGCCCTCGGCGTGGCGCAGGGCCAGACCTTCTCGATCTCCACCGGTGACTCCGGTTCCAACGAGTGCACCAAGGCGCCGAAAGGGTCCACCCCGAGCTATCCGGCCAGTTCGCCCTACGTGGTGGCGGTGAGCGGCACCTCGCTCTCCACCGGCACCAACAACACGTGGGTGGGCGAGACGCTGTGGAGCAAGTCCGGCGGCAGTCCCAGCACGGTCGAGGCGAAGCCGAGCTGGCAGACCCAGGGCGACGGCATGCGCGACGTCTCGGACGTGGCCTTCGACGCCGATCCGAACTCGGGTGCGATCATCATCGTCAACGGCAGCAACGCGCAGTACGGTGGCACCAGCCTGTCGGCCCCGCTGTTTGCCGCCACCTGGGCACGCATGCTGGCCGGCCATCCGACGCTGGGCTTCGCCGGGCCGCACCTGTACACGGTGAACACCGCCGTCTACCACGACATCACCTCCGGCAGTAACGGCGCCGAGAGTGCCGCTCCCGGCTGGGACTACGCCAGCGGCTGGGGCAGCATCATGGTGAGCGCGCTCGACGCGGGCCTGTAAGCCGCCCGCTCCCTGCGGAAAAGGAAACGCCGGC
>JAGWVM010000022.1 GCA_018970895.1 Lysobacteraceae bacterium
GTCTTGCGCAGGCGCCGGATGTGCACGTCGACCGTGCGCTCCTCCACGTACACGCTGCCGCCCCACACATGGTCGAGCAGCTGGGCGCGCGAGTACACCCGTTCGGGATGGGTCATGAAGAAGTAAAGCAGGCGGTATTCGGTCGGCCCGATCGCTACCGGCTCGTCGCCGGCGAACACGCGGTGGGCCGGCCCGTCGATGCGCAGCGCGCCCAGTTCCACGATGCCCGAGCCGTCGTCGCCGTGGCTGCGGCGCAGCACCGCCTTGATCCGGGCGATCAGCTCGCGGGTGGAGAACGGCTTGATGACGTAGTCGTCGACCCCCGCCTCCAGACCGTTGACGCGGTCCATTTCCTCGCCGCGGGCGGTGAGCATGATGATCGGGATTTCCCGGCTCAGCTCCTCCTTGCGCAGGCGCCGGGCCAGCTCCAGTCCGCTGGTTCCCGGCAGCATCCAGTCCAGCAGGATGAGGTCGGGCACTTGCTCGGCAATCGCCAGCTGCGCCGCCCGCGCATCGGCGGCCTGGGTGGCCTCCATGCCGGCCTTGCGAAGGGCGAACGCGACCATGTCGCGGATCGAGGCTTCGTCTTCAACGATCAGGATGCGCTTGTGCACGCTTGCTTTGGCCCATGTCTGTGACGGTGGGATTGCAGCGTCATTATGTTACGTCGCGATGACAACGGGTGCGCGACGGCATGTCAGGCCGGTTACTGTTGCCCGGCATCCGGGTTGTCCGGCGTCTGCACCTTGCGCTTGCGAAGCTCGAGCACCAGCGGCGTCAGCTCGGCGATCCGGGCCTGGATCCGCGCTCGTGCGTAATAGTCCAGGTCGTCGCGCTTGAGCAGTCGCTTCAGCTGTTCCAGCGCATCGAACGGTCGGCCGGACAGGTAGCTGGCATCGGCATAGGCTTCGCCGGCACGCGCCGGATAACCGGCCAGATCGTTGGCCCGCGCATAGGTCGTGAAGATGTCGGGATCCTCGCTGGTATCGATCGCCGGCCGCAGCAGGCTGGCCGCCTGCGCGGCCTGTTCGCGGGTCGGATGGTCGATGATCAGCGCCTTGGCATAGGCCAGCGTGATCGCCGCGTTGCGGGGCGATTCGTCGTTGAGCGAGGCATAGGTGGCCAGTGCCTTGGCGCGTTGGCCATCCTGCAGTTCGGCATCGGCCATGGCCAGGCGAAGGATCTGGTTGTCCGGATGCGCGGCCAGCAGCGGCTGGAGGACCTGCACGGCCTTGGCCCCACTGCCACTGCGGGTCAGCGCCAGCGCGTAACCGTAACGATTGGCGAGCGTGTCGAAGTCGTGGTGCTGCAGGTTGGCCGAGTAGTAGCCGGTCAGGCGCAGCGGGTCGCCGGCCAACACGCGCACGCGTTCGCGCATCAGCGCGTAGGTGTCGACATCGCCCGGGCCGGGCCTCGGCGGCAGCAGGTCGACCGGGTTGCGCACGTAGGCGATCGGCGCGGTGGTTTTCGCCCACTGCTTCAGATCGATGGTGTTTCCGGTGGGGCGCTCCTTCTGCATGGCAATCAACGCGCCGGCCCGCTCCTTGGCGTCGCTGATGCGGTCGGTCGTCACCGGATGATCCTGCAGCAGCGCCGGGACACCGATCCCGCCCGACCCGGTGCGCAGGGTGTCCTCCATCCGCTCGAAGAACGCAGCCATCGCGTTGGGGTCGAATCCGGCGCGTGCCAGGGTCTGGATGCCGACGCGGTCCGCCTCGATTTCGTCCTTGCGGGTGAAGTTGATCTGCTTCTGCATGAGCGCTCCCTGGCCGCCCATCAGGATCGCCCCGGCAGCGTCGCCGGCATGTGCGCCGGAGCCGGCGGCGATCGCGCCGAGCAGTACCAGCGCCATCAGTGGCGCATCTTTCTTGGACGCCTCGAACGCGCGTTGCAGGTGGTTCTGGGTGATGTGGCCGATCTCGTGGGCGATGACGCCGGCCAGCTCGCTCTCGCTGCGGGTGATCTGGATCAGGCCGGAGTTGACCGCCACGTAGCCGCCGGGGGCCGCGAACGCATTGATTTCCGGATCCCGGACGATGAGGAAGCGGAAGTGGTCCTTGGGCTTGTCGCTGGCGGCCACCAGCCGAAAGCCCAGGTTGTTGATGTAGTCGTCCAGCAGGGGGTCGTCGACCACCATGTCCAGCGCGCGCATCTGGCGCAGCATGGCCGCGCCGTAGTCGTTGGCCTGCTGGTCGGAGATCAGGGCGTTGGCCGAACTGCCCAGGTCAGGCAGGCGGACGTTGTCCTGCGCGCCGGCGGCGAAACTGAGTCCGGCGGCGGCGAGCGCGACGAGCAGACGGGGGAGGGGGCGTCGTGGTGCCATGGCCATAGGTCGGCGACAATAGCACCCAGACCACGGCGGTCGCGTCCCGGTTCCAGACGGTCGGCGTCCTGTCGTTCAGCCGTCTTGCGCACGGGCGGCGGCACCCCCATTTCACCCGCTCACCTGCTTTTCCCGGAGTCCTTCCATGCCCAAGATCGAGGTCTATTCCACCGCCGTCTGCCCCTACTGCGTGGCGGCCAAGAACCTGCTCAAGTCCAAGGGGCTGGACTGGAGCGAGGTGCGGATCGACATGGATCCCGCGCAGCGCGACGCCATGCTGGCGCGCAGCGGCGGCCGGCGTACCGTGCCGCAGATCTTCATCAACGACCACCACGTGGGCGGCTTCGACGACCTGGTCGCTGCCGACCGCAGCGGCAAGCTGGCCGAGCTGCTGGAGATCCGGGCATGAGCACCGGCAAGGACCGCATCGCCGAATTCACCGCGTTCCGCCAGCGCATGAACGAGCGCATCCTCGCCGAGGACAACCAGGTCGTGCGGCGATTCTTCGCGCTGGACACGCAGACCTACAAGGGTGGCGCGCTCGACGTGAAGACCAAGGAGCTGCTCGGCCTGGTCGCCTCGATGGTGCTGCGCTGCGACGACTGCATCAGTTACCACGTCGCCCAGTGCAAGGAGGCCGGGGTGACGCGCGAGGAGTTCTTCGAGACCTTCAGCGTGGGCCTGATCGTCGGCGGATCGATCGTGATCCCGCACCTGCGCCGGGCGGTGGATTTCCTCGACCAGCTCGAGGGCGGTGCCGCCGCGGCGTCGGAGTGTACCGATCACGCCTGAGCGCGTGCAGCTTTTTGGGATGCTGCGTACAAGCATTTGCATCGCCCGCGGTCGCCGATCCGGTGGCCGCGGCCCCGGGCATAAGCGATAATTCGGCGGTTATGAGAGCCCGATCCCCCTTTGCGGGCTCTTCCCCGGAATACGCATCCCAAGGAGCATCCCCATGAGCAAGACGATTGCCGTGATCCCCGGCGACGGCATCGGCCCGGAAATCATGACCGCCACGTTGCGCGTGCTCGACGCGCTGGACTGCGGCTTGGCGTATGACTTCGCCGACGCCGGCATGGTCGCACTGGACAGGCACGGCGACCTGCTGCCGAAGGAGACGCTGGACAAGATCGCCAGGCACAAGGTGGCGCTCAAGGGTCCGCTGACCACGCCGATCGGCGGCGGCTTCACCTCCATCAACGTCACCCTGCGCCGGCACTTCGACCTGTACGCCAACGTGCGTCCGGCGATCAGCTTCCCGGGCACCAAGTCGCGCTTCGAGAACATCGACATCATCACCGTGCGCGAGAATACCGAGGGCGCCTACCTGGCCGAGGGCCAGACGCTGTCCGAGGACGGCGAGGTGGCGCAGTCGATCATCCGCAACACCCGCAAGGGCAGCACCCGCATCGTGCGCTACGCCTTCGAGATGGCCGTGAAGAAGGGCCGCAAGAAGGTCACCGCCGTGCACAAGGCCAACATCATGAAGACCAGCTCCGGGCTGTTCCTCAACGTGGCCCGCGAGATCGCCAAGGAATACCCGCAGATCGAGTTCAACGAGATGATCGTGGACAACACCTGCATGCAGCTGGTGATGCGCCCCGAGCAGTTCGACGTGATCGTCACCACCAACCTGTTCGGCGACATCCTGTCCGACCTGTGCGCCGGCCTGGTCGGCGGCCTGGGCCTGGCCCCGGGCGACAACATCGGCGAGCACGCGGCGATCTTCGAGGCGGTGCACGGCTCGGCGCCGGACATCGCCGGCAAGGGTGTCGCCAACCCGTGCGCGCTGCTGCTGGCCGCGGCCGACATGCTCGACCACCTGGGCATGGTGGAGAAGGGCACCCAGCTGCGCCAGGCGATCCGCGACACCATGACCCACGACCGCGACAGCGTGACGCCGGACCTCGGTGGCAAGGGATCGACCGAAAGCTTCGGCGCGGCGATCGCCAGCCGCGTCGCGGCCTGATCGGCCACACGGCATAGGCTTCGCAGTTGCAGGGCCGCGGTGTTCCCGCGGCCCTCTTCGCGGCGCTGCATGGCCGGTCGCCATGCTGGCGCGGGGCCCGCTGGCAGCCGGGTCAGCCGCCTGGTCGCAGAGGGTGGCGGAAGATCGGGCGCCACCTTTGCACCGGTGGCAGTGACATACCCGCCATGGCGAGGATGTCCTCGCCGGATGTTCCGGCGAGGTCGGCCGCCGAACGGCCGGAGGCGGCCATGGCGAGATCGGCGATGAAAACGCCGGCCCGGTAGCCGATCCAGCGGCGGCCATCCGGGTGCATGTACATCCATTTTGCGTACGGCACGTAGACGGGCAGCGGCAGCAATTCATCGACCCAGGCCCGGACATCCTCCGGATAGTGCGTCCACGGTGCGGCATGACCGGCAGCGTCACGCTCGAATGCGCTGGCAAGTCCCTCGTGGATCACGCCGTCGATGAAGCGTTTGCGGCGCTGTCCGCCGCGAACGACCCAGCCACGGACCATGTGATGGCATTCGTGGAAGAGGATCGGACGAAGCGCCTGCCGGATGATCGTCGAGCTGCCCGATGGATGTTGGGGCGATATCACGAAGGCGAGGCTGCTGCGGGTCGTCGCTCTGGCACCGTAGCCAAGTTGGGGAATGACGCGCCCGCGCGTCCCCACGTGCACCTGGACCTCGCCTGGGAGCGCTGGAAGCAGCTGGCGCAATTCGTCGGACACCGTCGAGCAGATGCGCTCGACGAGGTCGCGCTCGCTGCCGGACAGCGCGCAGTGACGATCGTAGACGAGCTTCAGCATGCGGCTCCCTCCGTGGAGCGAATGGCTGCGGTTGAGTGGAATGGCCGCTGGAGACCGTTCCACCGGAGCGGTCGTCGGCCGTGGTGCCGCCGGGTCAGCGCACGAAGGGCCAGGGCGCCAGGAAGACCAGCCAGATGAACACCAGCATGGCGGCGTATTTCACCGCACGGAACAGCTTGGGGTGTTTTCTCTTGAAGGCCCGGCTGCGCTCGCGCCCGCGCTGGTTGAGCGCGAATACACGATTCACGAAGCCGGTCTTCTCTTCCGGCGACTCGGTATTCGGCGAGGCGGTGATCTTGCCCATGAAGGCGCCGACGCGGTGGTTGATAGCGCTCATCCAGCGCGTGCGCAGCGGGCGCTCCACGTCGGCGAACAGGATCACGCGGGTCTGGTCGGTCTTGTTCTCCGCCCAGTGCACGTAGGTCTCGTCGAACACCACGTCCTTGCCGTCGCCCCAGGCGTGCATCTCGCCGTCGACGAAGATCCGGCAGTCGTCCGAGTTGGGGGTAATCAGGCCAAGGTGGTAGCGCAGCGAGCCGGCGAACGGATCACGGTGCGGGTTGAGCTTCGAACCCGGCGGCAGCAGGGCGAACATCGCCGCCTTGACGCTGGGGATGCTGTTGAGCAGCTTCACCGTCTGCGGGCACAGTGCTCCGGCCGAGGCCAGCGGTTCGCCGTACCACTTGAGGTAGAAGCGCTTCCAGCCCTGCTTGAAGAAGCTGTTGAAGCTGGCGTCGTTGTGCTTTTCCGCCGCCCGGATATGGCCCTCATCGAACAGCTGCAGCGCCTCCTTGCGGATGACCTGCCAGTTGGCCTGCAGCAGGTCCAGCTGGGGAAAACCGCGGCGGTCGAGGATCGGCGTCGCCGGCACGGCCGAGAAGGCGTACATCAGCAGGTTGTAGGGCGCGAAGACCGCGGAGTGGTCGACCAATTGGCGGTCGAAGCGCAGCCGCGCGCGGCCACGCAGATGCACCAGCAACACGCACAGCGTGAACGCCAGCAGCAGATAGAGGACGACAAGGCGGGGGCTCAGCAGATGCATGGGGCAGGGAACACCAGGGCAAGTGCGCCAAAGCATAACCCCCTGGAGGGTCGGGCCGCCTCAGGGGCGCTCGTCGAGAAGCTGGCGTTTACGCTTCAGGTAGCTTCCTGCGATCCACAGCAGCCGCGTGGCCGCCACGGCGAAGGTGATGACGATCAGCAGGTACACGAGCACCGAGCCGCCGGTAAACCAAAAAGACAATGCCTGCATTTGTCCGCTCCTTCCTGGAAAGTCCGGCGCCCGGCGGGGCGCCGGAAAACGTTTTGTCAGAGCGCCTCGGAGGCGAAGTCGGCCAGCCGCGAGCGCTCGCCGCGACGCAGGGTGATGTGCGCCGAATGCGCCCAGTCCTTGAACCGGTCGACCGCATAGGTCAGGCCCGAAGTGGTCTCGGTCAGGTAGGGGGTGTCGATCTGCTCCACGTTGCCCAGGCAGACGATCTTGGTGCCGGGGCCGGCGCGGGTGATCAGGGTCTTCATCTGCTTCGGGGTGAGGTTCTGCGCCTCGTCGATGATCAGGTAGCGGGACAGGAAGGTGCGCCCGCGCATGAAGTTGAGCGAGCGGATCTTGATGCGCGAGGCGAGCAGGTCGTTGGTGGCCTGGCGGCCCCAGCTGCCGCCTTCCTCCGGGTGCGCCAGCACCTCGAGGTTGTCGGTCAGCGCGCCCATCCAGGGGGTCATCTTTTCCTCCTCCGTGCCCGGCAGGAAGCCGATGTCCTCGCCCACCGAGACGGTGGCGCGGGTCATGATGATCTCGCGGTAGCGCTGCTGGTCCATCACCTGGGCCAGCCCGGCGGCCAGCGCCAGCAGGGTCTTGCCGGTGCCGGCGGTACCCAGCAGGGTCACGAAATCGACGTCCGGGTCCATCAGCACGTTGAGCGCGAAGTTCTGCTCCCGGTTGCGCGCCGCGATGCCCCAGACGCTGTGGTTCGGGTGGCTGTGGTCGTCCAGCAGCACCAGCGTGGCCTGCTCCTCGTCCACGGCCATGACGCGCAGTTCGACGCTCTCGTCGCCGGGCAGGAACAGGCACTGGTTGACGTACCATTCCTCGCCTTCGGCCCGGTCCAGCCGGTAGAACGTGCGGCCGCGTTCGCTCCAGGATTCGACCTCGGGGTGGCGGTCCCAGAAATCCTCCGGCAGCTCGCCGGCGCCGGTGTAGAGCAGGGCGAAGTCGTCCAGCGCCTTGTCGTTCTCGTAGTCCTCTGCGTCGATGCCGAAGATGGTGGCCTTGATCCGCAGGTTGATGTCCTTGCTGACCAGCACCACCGGGCGCCCCGGTTGCTGGTCGAGCAGTTCCAGCACGGCGGCGAGGATCAGGTTGTCGGCCTTGCCGTGGTTGCTGGTGGCGCGCTGCTGGAAATACAGCCGGCCGATCTCCGGGCCGCGCTTCAGATTCACCCCGGAAGGGTTCTCCAGCGACAGGCCGTCCTTGATGCCATGCCCGTTGCCGCGCTCGATCAGCTCGTTGAGGAAGCGGCTGACCTGGCGGCCGTTGCGGGAGACTTCCGACGCGCCCTTCTTCTTCTCGTCCAGCTCTTCCAGCACCGTCATGGGGATGAAGATGTCGTGCTCCTCGAAGCGGAACAGCGACGTCGGATCGTGCAGCAGCACGTTGGTATCGAGCACGTAGATGCGCTTGCTTCCGGTCATGCGGAAGAAACCTCGCTGGGCGTCATGGAGGGGAGGGGCATGGAGTCGCCGTGCAGGGGAGAATCAGACCCCGGGGATCGCATCGAGCACCGCCTGCGCGTGGCCGGGCACCTTCACCCCGCGCCACTCCGCGGCCAGCCGGCCATCGGGATCGACCAGGAAGGTGCTGCGCACGACGCCCAGATGCTTCTTGCCGTACAGCGTCTTTTCGTGGATCACGTCGAAGGCCTGGCACCACGCCTCGTCCGTGTCGGCCAGCAGCGGAAACGGCAGTTGCTGCTTGGTGGCGAAGTTGGCGTGGGAGCGGACCGAATCGCGCGATACCCCGATCACCTGCGCGTTTCGTTTCCGGAACTGCGGATAGAGGTCGCGGAACTGCTGGGCTTCGGTGGTGCAGCCGGGCGTGCTGTCCTTGGGATAGAAATAGATCACCAGCCACTGGCCTTTCAGGCTCGACAGATTCAGCTCGGTGTCGTCGCCCGTGCGTCCTTTCAGGGTGGGGATTTTCTCGCCGACTTCAGGCATGGGGTCTCCGGCGGCAGCGCTGGGCTGTCGCGCACTCGTTGGGTGGGGAAAGGGCCGCGAGGCGCGGCAGCAGCGGGAAGCGAAAGAGGCCGGAGGCGGTCGGGGCGTCGCCGCGGGCGCGGCACTGGTTCCTCGAAGGATGCCCTGGCTGCATGGCTGGCCTCATCAACGTTCCGGGCCAGAGACTAGCGCGTCTGGCGGGGAATGAAAGCCCTTGTCAGGCGCGCGCGGCGGAGCGATCCTCAGAACTTGACCGGATCCATGATGGCATCCAGGTTCAGGCTGTCGCACAGCTCCAGGAAATCGTCGCGCAAGGTGGCGATGTGCAGGTCCGACGGGATGCCGATGGTGATCTGTGCCTGGAACATCTCCGCGCCCGTCTGCATCGCCTGGTAGCGCATCGAGCTGAGTTGCTCGACGCTGATCCGGTTGCGATGAAAGAACTCCACGATTCGCACCAGGATGCCCGGCCGGTCGGCGCTGACCACTTCCACCAGATACGGCAGCAGGCGCGAGTCCGGCTCGCGGGGCTGCGTGCGGTAGTGGACCAGGTGCAGGTCTTCGTCGCGGGCCAGCTTGGCGAGGGCGTTTTCCAGCTTGGCCAATGCATCCCATGAGCCACTGGCGACCAGCACCAGCGAGCTGTCGCCGCCGATCGTCGAGACCCGGGCGTCGGCCAGATTGCAGCCGGCGTCCGCGATGCGCTTGGCCAGCGTGAGAAGCGGGCTCTTGCCGGTAGGCGACAGCGTCTGGATCAGCAGCTGGTGGTGGTCGCTGCCGGCGCGGGGGGAGGTTCGGTTCAAAGGCGGGCCTGCCTGGCGGGGATCGCGTGCGGAGCTCGGGATTGCCTGCGACGGCCTGCGAGCTTACTTGCCCCCTGCGCGAGCCCGCAAGTAACATGCTGAATTCGATTTTTGCTGGAAACCGGGCCTTGGACATCCGCGGCAGCATCTGCGCTCTGGCGACCCCGTTCACCCCCGCCGGGGCGCTCGATCTCGACGCCTTCGGTCGCCTGCTGGATTACCAGATCGACCGTGGAACGCAGGCCGTGGTCGTCGCCGGGTCGACCGGCGAAGCCCACATGCTCGAGCACGAAGAGTTCGATGCGCTGCTCTCGCTGGCCGTGCGGCACGTGGGCGGGCGTATCCCGGTCATCGCCGGGACCGGCGAGGCGGGCACCGCCAAGACGATCGCTCTGACCCGGCGGGCGGCCGCACTGGGCGCGGACGCCGCGCTGGTGGTCACGCCGTATTACGTGCGTCCCACCCAGGAAGGCCTGATGGAGCATTTCGCCCAGGTCGCCGACCGTGGCGGGCTTCCGGTCATCCTCTACAACGTGCCCGGCCGCACCGGCTGCGACCTGCTGCCGGAGACCACGGCACGGCTGCGCGAGCATCCGGGCATCATCGGCATCAAGGAAGCGCGCGCCGATGCGCAGCGCATCGCGGCGATGGCGGAACTTGCGCGCGCCGATTTCGTCTATCTGTCCGGCGATGACGGTACCGCGACCCAGGCCATGCTCGCCGGTGCGGCGGGTACCATCTCGGTGGTGGCCAACCTGGTGCCTGCCCTGTTCGGTGAACTGTGCGAAGCGGCCACGAGCGGCGATGCAGGCGCGGCGAAGGCCGTGGATGCGCGGTTGGCCCCGCTGGTGGACGCGCTCAATGGCGCGCCCAACCCGATCGCGGTGAAGTCGGCGCTGCCCTGGCTGGGCCTGGGCAGCGCGATGCCACGGCTTCCCCTGGTCGAGCTGGCCGAGGGTGCGGTACGCGATCAGATTCGCCAGGCGTTGGCGCGCCTGGTCCCCTTGGCCGTCGCCGCCTGATCCGGGCGACACGAACCTCCCACGGAAATCCATTACATGAAGAAAACCTCGCTTGCTGTGGCCTTGCCGGCCTTGCTCCTTTCCGGGCTCATGCTCTCGGGCTGCGGCATCTTCCGCTCGCACAAGGCCTGGGATACGGCCAAGCAGGAGTCGCCGCTGGAGATCCCCCCCGGCATGGACACGCCGTCGGCCAGCGAGGCGCTGGTGATTCCGCCGCCGGGTGCCAATCAGCCGACGGCCAACGGCGCGACGGCGGCCACCCAGGGGACGGCTGCGACGATCACCGACGGCTTTATCGTCAGTGATGACGTGGCGACCGCCTACCAGCGCGTTGGCCAGGTGCTCGACGCCGGCGACATCGGCCAGGTGACTGCGCGCGATCCGGCCGCCCACAGTTATACGGTGACGGTGATGGCCGGCGCGGAGGGCGCCAGCAAGCGCGGTTTCTTCGGCCGCCTGTTCCACCGCAACGGCGAGGGCGAGACCTCGCGCGCCACGGCGCAGCAGGTGTCGGTGACCGTGACCGCCAGCGGTCGCCATGGCAGCGAAATCCGCGCGCAGGGTTCGGCACCGGCCGTGGCAAAGACCATCGATGGCCTGAAGAGCAAGCTCGGCGCCTGATCCACCGTGTTGACCACGAAAAAGCCGCCCGGGGAGGGCGGCTTTTTTCATGCGGGTGACAGGCGCTGCGCGGGCGGGCGCGAGCGTCCCGGGACTTTGCTCAGCGCTCGAGCAGATCCAGCTTGTCCGGCTTGCCTTCCCAGGCCTTGGCGTCGGCCGGGGGATCCTTGCGTTCGGTGATCACCGGCCAGCTTTTCGCCAGATCGGCGTTCAGCGCGACAAACTGCTCCTGACCGGCCGGGACGTCGTCTTCGGGGTAGATCGCGTTGATCGGACACTCCGGTTCGCACAGCGTGCAGTCGATGCACTCGTCCGGGTCGATTACGAGGAAGTTCGGGCCTTCGTGGAAGGCGTCGACCGGGCAGACCTCAACGCAGTCGGTGTACTTGCACTTGATGCAGTTGTCGGTGACGACAAAGGTCATGCGAGGAAGAGTTCCGCGGCAAGGCAGGCAAGACGGCCTGGCTGGAGTGGCGCTCCCTACGAGGTTCGAACTCGTGTTCCCGCCTTGAGAGGGCGGTGTCCTGGGCCACTAGACGAAGGGAGCGTTCTGACTCAGAGCGCGCTAGTATAGCGGGATTGTTTCCGCCGGCAATGCTTTTTTGCGGCATCGGCCGGCTTTCCTCCGCGCCTCCCCACGGGCGGTCAGGGGCAGCACGCACCGACGTGCGTGGTATGCCTCCCCGACGGCGTGGGTTAGGCTTCCGCGCTTCACGATCGGCAGGGACTGGTACCGCTTGAACCAACAGACAGGGATCGACGGCATGCCCGCGCTGCGGATCATCCCGCGCGACCAGCATGTGATTTCCCGCAAGAACATCAGCAAGGCCGCGCTGCGTGTCCTGTATCGCCTCAACGAGGCCGGCTACGACGCGTATCTGGTGGGTGGCGCCGTTCGCGACCTGCTGCTCGGTGGCAATCCCAAGGACTTCGACGTGGCCACCAACGCCACGCCCGACGAAGTCAAGAAGCTGTTCCGCAATTGCCGCCTGATCGGTCGCCGCTTCCGGCTGGCCCACGTGGTGTTCGGGCCGGAGATCATCGAGGTCGCCACGCTTCGCGGCACCGGCGAGGAAGACGGCGACGGCGATCGCCACATCGTCGACGGGCGCATCGTCCGCGACAACGTGTGGGGCACCATCGAGGAGGATGCGGTGCGCCGCGACTTCCGCGTCAACGCCCTCTACTACGACATCGGCGACTTTTCCGTGCGCGACTATGTCGGCGGCATGCAGGACGTGCAGGACAAGGTGCTGCGGCTGATCGGCGATCCGGTCACGCGATACCGCGAGGATCCGGTGCGGATGCTGCGCGCCGCGCGCCTGGCGGCAAAGCTCGGCTTTCGCATCGACGCTGCGGCGGCTGCACCGTTCGAGAGTCTCGGGCCCCTGCTGACCGAAGCGGCACCGGCGCGGCTGTTCGACGAGTCGCTGAAGCTGTTCCTCGCCGGACATGGTCTGAAGAGTTTCCGCATGCTCGAGCAGTGCGGGTTGCTGAAATTCCTGTTTCCGTCCACGGCGCGGGCCCTGAAGGGCGGCGACCGCGCGCTGCGCGCGCTGGTCGAGCGCGGCTTGGCCAATACCGATGCGCGGGTGGTCGAGGGCAAGTCGGTGACGCCGGCGTTCCTGTTTGCGGTCTTGCTCTGGGGCGAAGTGCGCGAGCGCGCCCAGGGCCTGGTCGCCAGCGGGCTGGAGCTTTCCGAGGCGTGGGCGCGGGCGGCGGCCCACGTCGTCGGCGAGCAGTGCCAGCGCGTCGCGATCCCGCGCCGCTTCACGCTCACGATGGAAGAAATCTGGTCGCTGCAGCCCCGCTTCGAGCAAGTGCAGCGCAAGCGGGTACTGCGCCTGCTCGCACAGCCTCGGTTCCGCGCGGCATTCGATTTCCTGCTGCTGCGTGCCGAGGAGTCGCCTGCGATTCGCGAACTGGGCTTGTGGTGGGATCATGCCCAACAGTTGCCGGAGGACGTGCTTGCCGCGGCATTGCCGGCCGGGGGCGCTGCGGTCGGACCGGACCCGATGCCTGCCGCTTCCGCCCGGCCGCCGCGCAAGCGCCGGCGCCGGCGCAAGCCCGGCGGGCACTCCGGGTCGGCATGAGCCTGTCCCCGGCCGTGGATGCCTACGTGGCGCTCGGCAGCAATCTGGGGGACAGCCGGGCCACGCTCGAGGCGGCCGTGAGTGCACTGGATGCGCTGCCGGAGTGCCGGCTGGCCGGCGTCTCCCGAACCTACCGCACGCCGCCCTGGGGACGACTCGACCAGCCGGATTTCCTCAACGCGGTGGTGCGCCTGCGCACCACGCTGCGGCCGCTGGCCCTGCTCGATGCACTGATGGCGATCGAGCGGCGCTTCGGACGTACACGCAACGGCGAGCGCTGGGGCCCGCGTACGCTCGACCTCGACCTGCTGCACATGGATGGCGAGGTGCTTGCCGATGCGCGCCTCACGCTGCCCCATCCGCGCGTCGCCGAGCGGGCATTCGTGCTTTGTCCGCTGGCCGACCTGGCTCCGGAACTGGAGTTGCCGGGGCAGGGCCGGGTGTCCGACCTGCTGCGGCGGATCGACGCTGGCGGGTGCGTGCCAGTCGACTGATCGGATGCTGCGCTGCGGCGTCGAGGGTTTATGATGGCCGGCCCGCAGCTCGCTCCGGTCTCCGGTCCGGACGGCCGCGCCAACAGGAACCGCCCCGTGTACGTGCAAAACGCCAGCGTCTCCGACCGCAAGCCGGTGACTGTCCCGTCGCTGCGAGCGATGAAGGCCGAGGGTCGCCGCATCGTCATGCTGACCGCCTACGACGCCAGCTTTGCCTACCAGCTGGAAGCCGCGGGCGTCGATGTCGCGCTGGTCGGCGATTCGCTTGGCATGGTGGTGCAGGGGCATGCCAGCACCCTGCCGGTCACACTGGACCAGATGGTCTACCACACGGCCGCGGTGTCCCGCGGGTTGCGCGCGACGCTGCTGGTAGCCGACCTGCCGTTCATGAGCGATCGCGACACGGCGCATGCGCTCGAGGCCGGCGCGCGACTGGTGGGCGAGGGCAGTGCCGCGATGGTGAAGATCGAGGGCGGCGCGCCGCACGTGCTGGAGGCGATCGACGCGCTCGCCGCGCGCGCCATCCCGGTGTGCGCGCACCTGGGCCTGACGCCGCAGTCGGTGCACAAGTTCGGCGGCTTCCGTATCCAGGGACGCGAGGAAGCGACTGCCGCCCGGGTGCTGGACGAGGCGCGCGCGGTCGAGGCCGCGGGTGCCGAGTTGCTGGTGCTGGAGGGCATGCCCGTGGCGCTCGCCGAGCGGATCACCGCCACGGTGTCGATCCCCACTATCGGCATCGGCGCCGGCCCGCACTGCGATGGCCAGGTGCTGGTGCTGCACGATCTGCTGGGCGTGACGCCGGGCAAGCGGCCGAAGTTCAGCAAGGATTTCCTCAAGGGGCGCGATTCGGTGGCCGCCGCCATCGCTGCGTACGTGGAGGCGGTGCGCCAGGGCGCGTTTCCCGCTCCCGAACACTGTTTCAACTAAGGGTCTTTTCGATGCAGACCGTGCATGACGCCGGCGCGTTGCGCGCCGCCATCCGCGGCTGGCGCGCCGCCGGCCAGACCGTGGGCTTCGTGCCCACCATGGGCAATCTCCACGCCGGGCATTTTTCGCTGGTGCGACTGGCCCGTGCGCGCGCCGATCGCGTGGTCGCCAGCATCTTCGTCAACCCGACCCAGTTCGGGCCGAACGAGGACTTCACTCGTTATCCGCGCACCCTGGCGCAGGACCAGGCGGGCCTGGCCGATCATCAGTGCGACCTGCTGTTCGCCCCCGACGTGGCGACCATGTATCCATATGGCCCGGAGCACACGGTGCGGCTGAGCGTGCCTCAGATCACCGAGACGCTGGAGGGTGCGCACCGTCCCGGCCATTTCGACGGGGTCGCGACGGTGGTGTGCAAGCTGTTCAATCTGGTGCAGCCGGATCTGGCGGTGTTCGGACAGAAGGATTTCCAGCAGCTGAAGGTGATCGAGCGGATGGTGCGCGACCTGGGCTTGCCGGTGAAGGTGATCGCCGCGCCAACCCAGCGTGCCGAGGATGGCCTCGCACTCAGTTCGCGCAATCAGTACCTGGACGAGCCCGAGCGTGCCCTTGCTCCGCGCATCCACCAGGTGCTGGTGCAGATGCGCGACATGCTTGCCAAGGGGCACGCGCCCCGCGTGCTCGAACAGGCCGGTGCCGGACAACTGGAGCGCGCCGGATTCAGGCCGGACTATGTGGCCATTCGTCGCGCCGAGGACCTGGCCGAGCCGGCCGCGAACGAGCGCACGGGGCTGGTGGGACTGGTCGCCGCCCGCCTGGGCAGCACCCGGCTGATCGACAACTTGCTGTTCGACTGAATCGCCCCCAGTTGAAGGACTCCGGCGGGTCGTGTTGCAGTGCACGTCCGCCGACTCGATAATTGAGGGCTGCGCAGGCCGTACCTGCGGGAAGTGATGCCATGCACCTGAACATGCTCAAGGCCAAGATCCACCGCGCGACGGTGACCCACGCCGAGCTCCATTACGAAGGTTCGATCGCGATCGACAGCGTGCTGCTCGAAGCGTCGGGCATCCGCGAGTACGAGCAGATCCACGCCTGGAACATCAACAACGGCAAGCGCTTCGTCACCTATGCGCTGAAGGCCGAGGCCGGCTCGGGCATCATTTCGGTGAACGGCAGCGCGGCCCACCGTGCGCAGCCGGGCGACCTGATCATCATCGCCGCGTTCAGCCAGATGTCCGAGGCCGAGGCCGAGGCCCACCAGCCGATGCTGGTGTACGTGGACGCGAAGAACGCCATCTCGCACACCAACCGCTCGATCCCCACCCAGATGGCCGCCGCCTGAGGCAACGGCCCGCGGCTCACGCGCGCTGCGTCAGCAGCGTGCCCTGGTGGAACACCGCCTTCCAGCCATCGACCGTGCGACGCCACAGCGTCGTGCGGCGACTGCCGCGATCCTCCTGCCACAGCACGTAGGTGAGCAGGTAGAGGCTGGGCGAGAGCGGGTGACACTCGAAGCCTTCGGTGCGCCACAGTTCCTTCATCGGGTGGTGGACCCGCCGGCTCAGCACGTCCAGCACCTCGGCCCGGTTGTAGCGCTGGCCTGAGGCGCCGATCTCCCAGAACGTCTCCTCGGTGACGTGCTCGCCGTCGGCCGGTCCAGCACCCGACTCGGGGCGATGGAAGATCGGCTCGCGCTCGCGCAGCTCGGCCAGCACGTCCTCCAGCCGCGGCATGGTCTTCATCGTGTCGTTCATCGGCTACCTCGTCTCGTTCTGCCGGGCCAGGGCCCAGGCCACGTGTTCACGCACCACTTCGGATGGGTCGTTTGCTCGCGTCCCCAGCGCGCGGCGCACGGCTTCGGAGCGGGGGGCGTTGCCCAAGGCTACCGCGATGTTGCGCAGCCAGCCCTCGTAGCCGGTGCGGCGGATCGCCATCCCCTCGGTGCGCTGCAGGAACTCCTCTTCGCTCCAGGCGAACAGCTCGACCAGCCGACTGCCGTCGAGCCGGTGGCGCGGCGCGAAATCCGGTTCGGCGGTCGCCTGCGCGAACTTGTTCCAGGGGCACACCAACTGGCAATCGTCACAGCCGAAGATGCGGTTGCCGATCGGCGCCCGAAGGTCCTCGGGGATGCTGCCCTTCAGCTCGATGGTCAGGTAGGAAATGCAGCGTCGCGCGTCCAGCCGGTAGGGCGCCACGATCGCCTGCGTCGGGCAGATGTCCAGACAGCGCCGGCAACTGCCGCAGTGCTCGCTGGCCGGCGCGTCCACCGGCAGCGGCAGGTCGGTGTACAGCTCGCCGAGGAAGAAATAGGAGCCGGCGCGGCGGTGGATCAGCACCGTGTGCTTGCCGATCCAGCCCAGGCCCGCATTGCGCGCCAGCGCCTTTTCCAGCACCGGGGCGGAATCGACATAGGCGCGGTAGCCGAAGTTGCCGATCTCCGCGCGGATGCGCTCGGCGAGCTTCTGCAGCCGGTGGCGCAGCAGCTTGTGGTAGTCGCGTCCCAGGGCATAGCGCGAGACGTACCCGAGTTCGCCATCCTCCAGCACCGACCAGGCGCGGTCGATATCCGGCGGCGCGTAGTCCATCCGCACCGAGATCACCCGCTGCGTGCCCGGTTCCAGCGCGTCCGGGCGGCTGCGCTTGACGCCGTGGCGGGCCATGTAGTCCATGGCGCCGTGATGGCCATCGGCCAGCCAGCGCGAAAGGTGTGCCTCGTCCTGCGCCAGGTCCACCCCGCTGATGCCGGCTTCGGCGAAGCCGAGATCGCGCGCCCACTGCTTGATCGAGCGGGCGAGCCGGGCATAGTCGGGGGCGGATTCGGGCTGGGGCATCGGCGTAGTCTAAAGCGCTGCGGGGGCACGGCCGGCCTGCCTATAATCCGGCGATGAACGCTCCGGACCCGCGCTACGCGCTGTACACCGTCGACCAGGTACGCGCCTTCGACCAACGCGCCATCGAGGCGCTCGGCATTCCCGGTTTCGAGCTGATGCGCCGGGCCGCGGCCGCGGCGCTGGCCTGCCTGCGCCGGCGATGGCCGCAGGCACGGCGGGTGGCGATCTGGTGCGGGCCGGGCAACAACGGTGGCGACGGCTACCTGGTCGGCGCGCTGGCGCGCGAGGCGGGCCTGCAGGTCGAGCTGGTCGCGGTGTCGGGGAAGGCCTCGGGCGATGCACTCAAGGCGCGTACCGCGTTCGAGTTTGCCGGCGGGCGGGTGCACCTGCTCGAGGATCTGGCCGGCTGGCCTGAAGCCGACGTGCACGTGGATGCCCTGTACGGCAGCGGCCTGAACCGGGCCCCGGAGGCGCCGGTGGCAGCGCTGATCGGACGCATCAACGGCAGCGGCCGCCCTGTGCTGGCGCTGGACGTACCCTCCGGCCTCGACGCCGACCGGGGCGTCTGTCCCGGAGCCGCGGTGCGGGCGACGGCGACGATCGCCTTCGTCGCGGGCAAGCGCGGCCTGCATACCGGGACCGGCCCCGACGTGGTCGGCCAGCTGGAGCTGGATACGCTGCAGTTGCCCCCGGCGTTGTGGGACGGTGCCTCGCCGGCCGCGACGTTGCTGCGTCCCGAGGCGCTGCCGCCACGCCCGCGTACCGCGCACAAGGGCGACAGTGGCCACCTGCTGGTGATCGGCGGGGAGCAGGGCATGGCCGGTGCCATCCGGCTCTGCGGCGAGGCGGCGCTGCGTGTCGGCGCCGGGCTGGTCAGCGTGGCCACCCACCTCGGACACGTGCCCGCGCTCAATGCCGGACGCCCGGAACTGATGGCGCATGGCGTGAACGGTCCCCAGGCACTGGAGCCCCTGTTGCAGCGCGCTGACGTGCTGGCTGTCGGCCCGGGACTGGGGCGGGCCGCGTGGGGGCACGCCCTGTGGCTCACCGCGCTTGAGGCCGGCCTGCCGCTGGCGCTGGATGCCGACGGACTCAACCTGCTCGCCCGCGAGCCCCGCCGCTTCGATCGCGCGGCCGTGCTGACCCCGCATCCGGGCGAAGCGGCGCGTCTGCTGGGCACGGATATCGCCACCGTGCAGGCCGACCGCTACGTCGCCGCACGCGAACTCGCCGGCCGCTTCGGCGCGGTGGTGGTGCTCAAGGGCGCCGGCAGCCTCGTTGCACATCCGGACGGACGCCTCGCGGTCTGCCCTTGGGGCAATCCCGGCATGGGAACCGGCGGCATGGGAGATGTGCTGACCGGCGTGATCGGCGCCCTGCTGGCGCAGGGTGCCACCGCCTGGGAGGCCGCCTGCCTCGGTACCGGCCTGCATGCCCGGGCGGGCGACGCGGCGGCGCGGGAGGGCGAGCGCGGGCTGGTCGCCAGCGACCTGATGGCGCCGCTGCGACGCCTCTCCAACGGCCTGTCCGCGCATGCGTGAGTGGAGTGTCGACCTGCCCGACGAAGCGGCCACGCGCCGCCTCGCCGAGCGAGTGGCCGCTGCGATGGAGGGCGGTGCGGTGTTCCATCTCGACGGCGAACTGGGCGCGGGCAAGAGCAGCTTCGCCCGCGCCCTGCTGCAGGCGCTTGGCGTGACCGGCCGCATCAAGAGTCCGACCTACAGCCTGGTCGAGCACTATCCCCTGGCTCATGGTCAGGCCTGGCATCTGGATCTGTACCGCATCGCTGATCCGGACGAGCTGGAGTGGCTCGGGCTGGACGCGCTGGGTGAGCCCGGCGCGGTCGTGCTGATCGAGTGGCCGCAGCGCGGCGCGGGCGCCATCCCCCCGGCCGATCTCACCCTCGCACTTGCCTATGCCGGAAGCGGTCGCGCGGCTCGCCTGACGCCGGGGACGCCTCGCGGGGAGCAGCTGCTTTTGCGGCTGGTCGCGAACCCGGACGCATCGGTTCAGCCGCGTACACGAGGCTAAGCACGTGTTTTTCCAAGCAATTCGTCGATGCCGGCGGATGGGGCTATCTGCCGATAAATGCGTGGGTTGGAGCCGCCTTCTGGATGTCGTCTGACGAATACGCTGCAGGTCGCGGATATCCAAAGGAAAAATGCTTGCAATCGCGCGGCGGCTGCGATTGAATTCGGAACCATGAGGGCATCCTTGTTCAGGTTCGGCTTGTGCGCGCTGGTAGCCACCGCTGCCGGCCTGGCCTCGCCCGTCCACGCCGCCGAGGTCCGCGGGGCGCGGGTCTGGGCCGGCCCTGCCTATACCCGGATCGTGTTCGATCTCAGCGGGCCGGTGTCCTACGACATCTCGCCGCGCGGCGACCAGGTCCGGGTGGACCTGGGCCGCGATCGCGTCGCTCCGGCTTTCGAGGCGCCGGCTGCCCAGGGCCTGCTCAAGGGAATCACCACCCATCGCCGCGGCGGCAAGCTCGAACTGCTGGCCAGCGTCGCCCCCGGTGCCAGGCCGAAAAGCTTCCTGCTCAAGCCCGGTGGCGGCTTCGGCTACCGGCTGGTGCTCGATCTGTACCCGCGGGACGGCGCAGGCGCGCCGGTTGCGAAAGCAGCCTCGCCGTCGAAGACGCCGGCGTTGGCCAAGGCCAGCGTTTCCCGGGCCGACCGCCACGACGTGCTGACCCTTCGCCAGGTCGCCGAACAGTTCGGCGGCGAGCGCAAGGTGATCGTGGCCGTCGATGCCGGCCACGGAGGCATCGATCCCGGCGCGCACGGACCGCACGGCACGCTGGAGAAGAACGTCACGCTTGCCGTCGCGCGCAAGCTCGCGGCGATCATCAACAAGCAGCCCGGCATGCAGGCGGTGCTGACCCGCAACGGCGATTACTTCATCCCGCTCAAGCGCCGCTACGAGATCGCCCGCGAGAAGAACGCGGACCTGTTCGTGTCGATCCACGCCGACGCGTTCAAGAACGGCGACGCCCGGGGCTCGTCGGTGTGGGTACTGTCTCCGCGCGGCAAGACCAGCGAGGCCGCACGCTGGCTGGCCGACCGCGAAAACCGCGCCGACCTGATCGGTGGCGTGTCGCTGGATGACAAGGACGACAGCCTGGCCGCCGTGCTGCTGGACCTGCAGCAGGGTTACGCGATGCAGGCCAGCGAGTCGATCGCCAGCAACGTGCTGAAGGCGCTCGGCAAGCTCGGCCCGACCCACCGCGGCTACGTCGAGCGCGCGAATTTCGTGGTGCTGCGCTCGCCCGACGTCCCCTCGATCCTGGTCGAGACCGCGTTCATCAGCAATCCGTCGGAGGAGCGCAAGCTGCGCGATCCGGAGCACCAGACCGAGCTCGCCGAGGCGGTGATGGGCGGTGTACGCAACTACTTCGAGACCACCCCGCCGCCGGGCACCTGGTTCGCGGCGCAGGCGGCGCGGCGCAACGGCACGCTGCTGGCCTCGACCAGGGCTTCCGGCGAGGCCGCGACCGGGCGCGCCGATGCGTCGGTGCAGGACCTGCACAAGGTCACCCGCGGCGAGAGCCTCGGCAGCATCGCCCGGCAGTACGGCGTCAGCGTCGGTGCGTTGAAAAGCGCCAACCGCATCAGCGGCAACGGCGACACGCTGCGCGCCGGCTCGGTACTGACCATCCCGGCCAGCTGAGCCGTCTCGCCTTCTCGCTGTCCGACCCCTCGCGTAAGCTAGGCGGATGCCTGTCATCCGCGTGCTCTCTCCCGACCTCATCAACCAGATCGCTGCCGGCGAGGTCATCGAGCGGCCTTCGTCGGTCGTGAAGGAACTGGTCGAGAACAGCCTCGACGCCGGCGCCACCCGCGTCGAGGTGGACATCGAACAGGGCGGGGCGCGGCTGATCCGCGTGCGCGACGACGGCGTGGGCATCGCGCCGGACGAGCTGCCACTCGCCGTGGCCTCGCATGCCACCAGCAAGATCGGCAGTTTCGACGACCTCGAGCACGTCGCCAGCATGGGTTTCCGCGGCGAGGCACTCGCCTCGGTGTCCTCGGTGGCGCGTTTCGCGCTGACCTCGCGTCCGCGCGAGGCCGATGCCGCGTTTCGCATCGAAGTGGACGGCGGCCGGCTGCAGGCAGCGCGTCCGGCGCAGCATCCGCCGGGCACCAGCGTGGAAGTGCGCGACCTGTTCTACAACGTGCCAGCGCGGCGGAAGTTCATGCGCGCCGAGCGCACCGAGTTCGCCCACATCGACGACCTGCTGAAGTCGCTGGCGCTGGCGCGAAGCGGCGTGGAATTCCGCCTCAGCCATAACGGCAAGCCGGTGCGGGTGTGGAAGGCCGCGGGCGACGAACAGGCGATGTTGCAGCGGGTGGCCGACGTGCTCGGCGAGAACTTCCCCGCGCAGAGCCTGCACCTGGATCACGCGGCTGCCGGCATGCGCCTGTCCGGCTGGGTGGGCCTGCCGACCGCGTCGCGCGGGCAGGCCGATGCGCAGTTCTTCTACGTCAACGGGCGGCTGGTGCGCGACCGGGTGGTGGCGCATGCCGTGCGCCAGGCGTACGCCGACGTGCTGTTCCACGGCCGCCATCCGGCCTTCGTGCTCTACCTGGAGCTGGATCCGGCCGGGGTGGACGTGAACGTGCATCCGGCCAAGCACGAGGTGCGGTTCCGCGAACAGCGGCTGGTGCACGACTTCCTGTTCCGCAGCCTGCACGAGGCGCTGGCGCAGACACGCGCAGGGCAGGCGGCCGAGTGGGGCGAGGAACGGCCGGCACCGGCGCCGTACCGGTCCCCGGCGATGGCCGGCGGCTGGCCTGCCCCGGCTGCCCAGAGCCGGCTCAGCCTGGGCGTGCGCGAGGAACCGCTGGCCGGCTATGCCGCGCTGGTCGGCGGGATCAGCCCGGCGGCGTCGGGCGGTGCGGAATCGGTCCCGGGGGTGACGATGGCCGAGCCCGACCCGGAGCGCGCGCCGCCGCTGGGTTATGCGCTGGCGCAGTTGAAGGGTATCTACGTGCTGGCCGAGAACGAGCACGGCCTGGTGCTGGTGGACATGCATGCCGCGCACGAACGGATCACCTACGAAAAGCTCAAGGCCGCGCGCGAGGGCAACCATCTGCGCTCGCAGGTCATGCTGGTGCCGCTCAACCTGTCGGTGAGCGCAAAAGAGGCCGCCGCTGCCGAAGAGCACGCCGAGGCGCTGGCCGCCTGGGGACTGGAGCTGTCGCGCAGCGGTCCGTCCACGGTGGTGGTGCGGCGCATCCCGGCCCTGCTGGAGGGAGCGGACGTGGAGCAGCTGACCCGCGACGTGCTGGCGGAACTTGCCATGCACGGCAGCTCGCGCCGGCTGCAGGAGCTGGAGAACGAACTGCTCTCCACCATGGCCTGCCACGGCTCGGTCCGTGCGGGCCGTCGCCTGACGATTCCCGAGATGAATGCCCTGCTGCGCGAGATGGAAGCCACCGAGCGCTCAGGTCAGTGCAACCACGGTCGCCCGACCTGGACCCAGCTCGGATTGGGTGAGCTGGACAGGCTGTTCCTGCGCGGTCGTTGAGCGCCGATTGCCGGCGGCCTCGCCGTCTGCCCATACTCGGGATTCCTCCCGCGCTGGTCGACCGCCCGATGATGCGACGTCTTCCGTTTGTGTTTGCCCTTGTTCTCGGAGTACCCGCCGTGCACGCCACCGATGCCGCCACCACTGCCCAGCCTTCCGCGACCGAGGTGATCCGGCAGGTCGAGCAGTGGCGCGCCGAGCGGATCAAGCGACTGACTGCGCCGGACGGCTGGTTGAGCCTGGTCGGACTGGAGTGGCTGCACGCGGGCGCCAATACCGTGGGGGCTGCAGCGGGCAACGACATCGTGCTCAGGGTCGGTCCACCGCATCTGGGCACCGTCACCCTGGCCGCCGACGGTCGCCTGCATTTCATGGCGGCGCCGGACAGTGGCGCGACCATCGATGGCAAGCCGGCGACCGACGCCGTGCTGGTCGATGACATGCATGCGGGCGATGCCGGTCCCACTACGGTGCATTTCGGCAGCGCCAGTTTCCTCGCGATCGACCGTGACGGCCGCAAGGGCCTGCGCGTGAAGGATCCGCAGGCCGCTACCCGCACGCATTTCCTCGGCATCGACTACTTCCCGATCGATCCGTCGTGGCGCATCGTCGCCGACTGGGTGCCGTTCCACCCGGCGCACACGCTGGAGATCGGCACCGCGATCGGCACCATCGACAAGGTCGAGGTGCCGGGCAAGGCGGTGTTCCATCGCGGCGGCCATACCTTCGAGCTGCTGCCCTACCAGGAGGAGCCGGGCGGCGAGCTGTTCTTCGTGATCGCCGACCGCACCTCCGGCAAGGAAACCTACGGCGCGGCGCGCTTCCTGTATGCCGCGCTGCCGGCGGGCGGCCTGGACAAGCCGGGCGCGGTGGTGCTGGATTTCAACCGCGCCTACAACCCGCCGTGCGCGTTCACGCCGTTCGCCACCTGCCCGCTGGCACCGCCGGAAAACCGGCTGGACATCGCGGTGACCGCCGGCGAGAAGAAGTACGCCGGCGGCCACCACTGAGCGTCTGCTAGAGCGGTTGACCCACGTCGATCCGGTTGCCGTCCGGGTCGGCGAACACGAAGCAGCGCAGGCCGAAGTCGGCATCGCGCAGCGCCTTGATGATGCGCACGCCGTGGGTCACGAGATGCGCATGCAGTGCGGACGCATCGGCCACCATCAGGTGGGCGAGATTGCGCACGCTGGCCTTGTGGGCCCGATCCAGGGTCAGGTGAAGCTCGGCGTCGTCCTTCTTGAGGATGACGAAGCCGACCGGCGTGCCGTTTTCGAACACTTTCCGGAATCCGAGCACGTCGGCGTAGAAGGCGACGGCCCTCGCCACGTCAGTCACGGGAAGGGTGGGTGCAAGTCGGCCAAAAGCGATGGCGTGGGCGGTGGCATGGGGTGCGGACATGGGATGCTCCTTGGGCATGGCCGGCTCAAGGCCGGAGCGGGGCGGTGCCCGCGCCGGCGCCGGCGTGCGGAAGCGGAGCGGTGTCCGCGGATGTGCCCGGGGAGCCGCTCAGGCGCCCCGGAAGGTGGGTTTGCGCTTCTCGAGGAACGCCGTGGTGCCCTCGCGCATGTCCTCGGTGGAAAACACCAGGGCGAAGCCCTGGGTCTCGAATTCCAGCCCCTGGTCCAGACTGGCCTCGCCGCCCTGAAGCACTGCGTCGAGGATACCCGCGGCGGCCAGCGGCGCCGCCGCGGCGAGCTGGTCGGCCAGCGCCGTGACGGCATCGTCCAGCGCCTCGGGTGCGACCACGCGGTTCACCACGCCCAGTTCGTAGGCGCGCTGGGCGGAAATCGGCGTACCGGTCAGGCACAGCTCCAGGGCGGCGCTGCGGCCGGCCAAACGCAGCAGTCGCTGGGTGCCGCCGAACCCCGGGATCAGGCCGAGGTTGATCTCCGGCTGGCCGAATTTCGCTTTTTCGCTGGCGATGCGCAGATGGCAGGCCATCGCCAGTTCCATGCCGCCGCCGAGGGCGAAGCCCTGGATGCGCGCGATCACCGGCTTGCCGAGCCGCTCGATCAGGCTCATCAGGCGCTGGCCGGTGCGCGAGAAGCCCTGCGCCTGCACCGGCGTGTAGCCATGCATTTCGGTGATGTCGGCGCCCGCCACGAAGGCCTTCTCGCCGCTGCCGGCCAGCACCACCACGCGCACGGTGTCCTCCAGGGCGGCCTGGTTGAACGCCAGGGTCAGCTCGTTGAGGGTGTCGCGATTGAGTGCGTTGAGCTTGTCCGGACGGGATACCGTGATGGTGCGGACGGCGCCGCGGTCGGCGACTTCGATAGTGCGATAGGCCATGGCTCGAACCCGTGGATGGAAAGCCGCCGATGGTAGCAGCGGGAACCTTTGGCGCCGTCGGCAATCTCATCCGGGCCGGCCAGCCGTACCGGCCCTGCACGGGGCCGACCACGGGCAGTAGCATGCGGCGCTGGCATCACGTTCCGGAGGATGGCATGGGCAAGTGGGCAGGCGTGTTGGCAGGACTGGGACTGGTCGGTGCGGTGCACGCGCAGCAGGCATCCCGGTCTCCGTCCCCCGCACCTGCGATCGACAAGTCAAAACTGTCCTACGCCATCGGCTACCAGATCGGCAGCCAGTTCTCCGACGGCCAGCCGGACGTCGACCTGGCGACCCTGCAGCGCGCGATTGCCGATGCCTACGCCAAGCGCCATCCGGCCGTGCCGACCGCCGAGATGCGCGCGCAGCTGCGGGCGCTCGACGAGCAGATGCACTCGCGTGCCGTGGCGGAGTTCAAGCGCATCGCCGCCGACAACGAGCGCAAGAGCGAGCAGTTCATGGCGAAGAACCGCACCCAGCCGGGCGTGGTCCAGCTGCCGTCGGGCGTGCAGTACGCGGTGATCTCCAAGGGCCAGGGCGGCCCGAGTCCCACGGTGGACAGCAAGGTCACGGTCAACTATCGCGGCATGCTGATCGACGGCACCGAGTTCGACAGCACCTGGGCCCACGGCCAGCCCGCCACCTTCACGGTCAAGAGCGTGATCCCCGGCTGGCGCGACGTGATCCCGCGCATGCACGTGGGCGATCGCTGGAAGGTGGTGATTCCGCCGCGACTCGCCTACGGCGAGCGTGGCGCATTGCCGCGGATCGGCCCGAACGAGGCGCTGGTGTTCGATATACAGCTGCTGAGCGTCGACGCCCCCTGATCCGCGAGGGGCGGCTGGCGTTATCATCGCCAGCCATGCCGAACGATCCCCGCGCCCTGTTCTCCGATGCTCCGGTCAGCCCCTGCACCGGCGTCTGCCGCCTCGACGGGCGCGGCTACTGCATGGGGTGCCAGCGCTCGATGGGCGAGATCGCCCGCTGGGGCACCATGCCCGACACCGAGCGCCTGTACCTGATGCGTGTGATCCTGCCCGCCCGCAAGGGATCGTGATGGATGCCCTCTGGCAGGAGCTTACGCCCGCGCTGGTGCCGCTGGCGCGACCGCCGCAGCCGCCGGGCTGGAACCACGCGCTGATGAGCGAGCTGCTGGGCACGACCGATCGTCGCCCGGCCGCCGTGCTGGTGGGCGTGCGCGAGGGCGCCGATCCACGCGTGGTGCTGACCGTGCGTACCGCCCACCTCGCGTCGCATGCCGGCCAGGTGGCGTTCCCGGGCGGCGGCAGCGACCCGGAGGATCGCGATGCGATTGCCACCGCCCTGCGTGAGAGCCGGGAGGAGATCGGGCTGGATCCGGGACACGTGGCGCCGCTGGGATTTCTCGACGTGTTCGAGACGATCAGCGGCTATTGCGTGACACCCGTGGTGGCCCGTATTGCGGCGGAGGCGGTGCTGGCACCGGCCCCGGACGAGGTTGCCGAGGTGTTCGAGGTGCCGCTGTCCTTCTTCCTGGAGCCGGCCAACCTGCGCCACTACACCATGGATTTCCGCGGCCGACGGCGTCCGATGGTCGAATTCATCCACGGCGGCCACCGCATCTGGGGCGCCACCGCCGCGATGCTGTTGAATCTCCTGCAGAGGATGGGACGCGCATGAGCTTTTCCGCACCGCTGATCGATGTCGCCACCCTGGCCGGCCTTGCGGCCGACGAGGTGCTGATCGTTGACTGTCGCTTCGATCTTGCCGATCCCGCCAGGGGCGCCCGCGACTTCGTCGCCGGTCACATCCCGGGTGCGGTCCACGCCGACCTGGACCGCGATCTCTCCGATCTGTCGCGGCAGCCCGAGGGGCTGGGACGCCATCCGTTGCCCACCGCGGAGGCATTCTCCGCCACGCTGGGACGCTGGGGCTGGCAGCCGGGGTTGAAGGTGGTCTGCTATGACGCCGGCAACGGTGCGCTGGCAGCGGCCCGTCTGTGGTGGATGCTTCGCGCGGTCGGTAGCCGGGCGGTTGCCGTGCTGGACGGAGGCCTGGCCGCCTGGCAGGCCGCCGGGGAACCGCTCCAGGCCGGTCAGTCCGGTTCGCGGGCGGCCGGGTCGGTGATGGTGGCCTTTGATCCGTCGATGATCGTCGACCACGCCGCCGCAGCGGTGGCGGCATCAGCCGGCAACCTGGTCGACGCCCGCGCCGAGCCGCGCTACCGCGGCGAGGTGGAACCGCTCGATCGCGTCGCCGGTCATGTCCCGGGCGCGTCGAACCGGCCCTTTGCCGCCAATCTGCAGGCCGATGGCCGGTTCAAGCCACCGGCCCAGCTGCGGGAGGAATGGCTGGCGCTGCTCGGCGGGCACCAGCCCGCCGCGGTTGTCCACATGTGCGGTTCCGGGGTCACCGCGGCCCACAACCTGCTCGCCATGGAACGGGCCGGATTGGCGGGATCGCGCCTCTATCCGCCATCGTGGAGCGGCTGGATAAGCGATTCCGGGCGTCCGGTGGCCGTCGGCTGACGCCCTACTTTTTCGCGCCCAGGCGGGCCACCAGCGCCTGCAGCACAGCCTGGGTCTCCGGGCGGAAGAATCCGTCGACGAAGGTGTCCAGGGGCAGGGCGTCGATGTCCGCATAGGCGGCGGCCAGGTCGGCACGCGCGAGCGCCCGGGTCGGCAGCATGGCATGGGCGGGCAGTGCGGTCAGGTCGCGCAGCCAGCAAAGCGATCGCGTCACCACCTGGTCGACGGCGGTGGTCTCGTCGACAAGACCGCAGGCGAGCGCATCCTTCGACTCGATCATCGTGCCGGATACCAGCAGGCGCTCGGCGCGATAGGCGCCGACCACGCGCCGCAGCGCCAGCTGGATGCATTCCGGCACCACCAGTCCCACCTGGACTTCGTTCAGGCCGATCTTGTACGGGCCTTCGGCCATCACCCGGTAGTCGCAGAACAGCGAGAGCACCGCCCCGCCGGCCGGACTGTGGCCGGTGATCGCGGCGACCACCGGGATCGGCGAGCGGGCGAGTGCCCCGCACGTGACGAAGAACTCGCGCCAGAACGATCGCACCTCGTCGCGCCCGCGGCCCATCAGGGACGGCACGTCGACACCGGCGCTGAACATGCCGGTATTGCCCGACAGCACGATACCGCGTGCGCCCTGCGCGATCGCGTCGGCCATGGCCTGCTGCAGGGTGACCAGCAGCTCGCGGTTGAGGGCGTTCACCGGCGGGCGGGCCAGCTGGATCTCGACGAGGTGGTCGTGGGCAATGCGGTTGAGCATGACGGCTCCGGTTCGGTTCATCGCGGCTGGACGTCGGACGTCCAGGTGTATTGCACGGCGTAGTCCAGCGTCGCCTTGCCATGGGCCGGCACGTTGACGTCGAAGACCAGCGTGTCCGGCATCGTGGCACGGGGCTTCTGGCTGGACGACGTCAGCGTCCAGGTACGCCAGCGCGAGGGATGCTCACGCACGGTGACGACACGCGTCGTGTTGCCGGCGTTGGTCAGGGTAAGCCGGAACGCCTCGTCCATGGTGCGTCCCCGGCGGTCGACGTGGAAGGCGGTGCGCTCGCGCCTGACCCGCAGGTCGAAGGCGGTGCCCAGTGCAAGCGTGACCTTGCCGCCGCGCGGCGTGTCCTGGATGCGCCCCTCGCCGATCACCTGGGGCGTACCCTGCGCGTCGCCGGCCAGCACGCGCAGATAGCCCGCCGGCAGGCTGTCGAAGGCATCGAAGTCCAGCGTGCTGGTGACGCGGTCCTGGCCGCCCGGGTTGACGTCCGGCTGGATCAGCGGCATCGGCGGCGCATAGGTGTTGCCGCTCTCGTACAGTGCGGTGCGTTGGCATGCCAGGGTCCGCGTGGCGTAGAGTGGCAGCAGGCTCACGCTGCCGTCGGGCAGGTCGATCCGATCCGGCAGGTGGTAGCTGCGGTAGTCGGCCAGGGTGGACTGCCCGGGCAGGTTGCCAGCTGCCTTCGCGCTGGCGGCCATCATGCGCGGACCCGGCATCTCCGGCCTGGCCAGGTTGGGTTCACCGGCGACGAGGGTCAGATCCGCGCCGCGCCACTCGCTGCCGCTGCGATTGGCCACGCTGGCGCGCGATTCGAGTGTCATGCGACATGCCGGGCCGGGCGCCAGCGTGCCGATGTAGGAGGCGCGCCAACCCAAGCCGGCGGTGACGAAGCCCAGCCGGGCCTGCATGCTGCCGGCGCGGCGCGCGTCGACCCGCAAGTCCAGTCGTGCGCCGTGGTCGATCGGCCCGCTGGCCCTCACGGCGGCGTAGTCGTGCACCAGCACGGTGGCATCGCCCTGGCGCAGCTCGAGCCCGTCGCGTGCAGAGATCAGCCGGCCAGTGAACATCACGTTGCCGCCGGTGCCGAGCACGTCGATGTCGCGTCCGACCAGTTCGGACAGGGCCGCCGATGCGTCCTGCGCCCGTTGCAGGCGCTGCCAGAGCACGCGGGCATCATCGGCGGGGAAGTGCAGCGACAGGGCCTCCGGGTCGAGGAGCCGGGGAAGTCCTCCCACACTGACGTCCTGCATGCCGGCCTTCAGGTCCAGGCGGCGATTCTCGCGGACCATCGCGTAACCACTGTCGGCAGGCGATCCGTCATGACCGAACAGCGCCGCATCGTCGCTGCGGTAGATGGTGATCGAGGGACCGGTGACGCCAGCTGCGCGAGCGCAGGCGCTGGCGAGGAGGGTGGCGGCCATCAGGGAAACGTGGAGCGTGCGCACCGTTCGAACTCCTTTCGTGGAAAACGCCCGCCATCTTAGCCACCGCACATGAAGCCCGGGCAAGCCCGGAAGTGCGGTCGCCAACCCCTTTTCCCGCCCGCTGCGTTCAGTCGGCGCCCGCCGCGCGTGCCGCGGCATCGCGGATGGCCTGCGGCAGCGGCACCGGTCGCCCGGTGTGCGGGTCCATCCATACCAGCACCACGTGGCCGTCGCAGTAGAGCCGGTCGGGCCCGGCGGCGTCGACGATGCGGTGGGCCAGGGTGATCGAACTGTTGCCCAGTCGCCCGCACGACAGCGTCACCGACAGCCGCGCGGGCCAGGCCATCGGCAGCCGGTAGTTGAGGTGGCTGGCAGCCAGCACCGGCATCGCATGCTCGTCGAACCACGGACCCGGAACGTCGCGCAGCCACTGCAGGCGCGCCTCCTCGAGGTAGGTCAGGTAGGTGGCGTTGTTGACATGGTTGAACGCATCGAGATCGCGCCAGCGCGCCTCCATCTCGGCCACGAACAGCGGCACGGTCGTGCTCTTCGCCTCGAGGTTTTCCTTCCCGGGCGTGCCGGTGGTGGCGGGCGCGGCGTCGGCGGGCTTGCGGGTCTTGCGCGGGCGCCTGGTGGCGCCCTCTTCGGTGGTCACGTGCGTTTCTTCCTGGGCATGGGCCGATGCTTGTCGGCCGAGGCGATGTGCTTGGTGGCCGCCTTGGTGCGTTTGGGCGCATCGGCGCGCCTGGCTTTGGTCGCCTGGGTGGATTTCAGGTGCGGTGCGAGGAAGCGGCCTGTGTGCGAGCCGGCGGTGGCCGCCACCATCTCGGGCGTGCCGGACACAAGAATGCGTCCGCCGCCGGAGCCGCCCTCGGGGCCGAGGTCGACGATCCAGTCGGCGGTCTTGATCACGTCGAGGTTGTGCTCGATCACCACCACCGTGTTGCCCTGGTCGACCAGCTGGTGCAGCACGTCGAGCAGCTGCTCGATGTCGTGGAAGTGCAATCCGGTGGTGGGCTCGTCGAGGATGTACAGCGTGCGGCCGGTATCGCGCTTGGACAGCTCCTTGGACAGCTTCACGCGCTGCGCCTCGCCGCCGGACAGCGTGGTCGCGCTCTGGCCGAGCTTGATGTAGTCCAGGCCGACCGCGCGCAGGGTGTCGAGCTTGCGGGCGATCGTGGGCACGTTCTCGAACAGCTTGAGCGCGTCCTCCACCGTCATCTCCAGCACGTCGGCGATGGTGTGGCCCTTGTAGAGGATGTCCAGCGTCTCGCGGTTGTAGCGCTTGCCGTGACACACGTCGCAGGGCACGTACACGTCCGGCAGGAAGTGCATCTCCACCTTGATCATGCCGTCGCCCTCGCACGCCTCGCAGCGGCCGCCACGCACGTTGAAGCTGAAGCGGCCGGCGGTGTAGCCGCGCGAGCGCGCCTCCGGTACCTGCGCGAACATTTCGCGCAGTGGCGTGAACAGGCCGGTGTAGGTGGCCGGGTTGGAGCGCGGGGTGCGGCCGATCGGCGACTGGTCGATGTCCACCACCTTGTCGAACAGGTCCATGCCGCTGACCGAGTCGAACGGCGCCGGCTGGGTCGCGGCGCCGTTGAGCTCCATCGCGGCCAGCCGGAACAGCGTGTCGTTAACCAGGGTGGACTTGCCCGAGCCGGACACGCCGGTGACGCAGGTGAACAGCCCCGCGGGAACGGCGAGGTCCACACCCGTGAGGTTGTTGCCGCGGGCGCCCTTCAGGTGCAGCCAGGACGCCTTGTCGATCGGCTGGCGACGCTTCTCCGGCACCTCGATGGCGCGCTTGCCCGAGAGGAACTGGCCGGTGACCGAGCGCGGCGCGGCGAGCACGTCGTCCACCGTGCCCTGCGCCACGATCTCGCCGCCGTGCACGCCGGCGCCGGGCCCGATGTCGAGCACGTGATCGGCCATGCGGATGGCGTCCTCGTCGTGCTCGACCACGATCACCGTGTTGCCGAGGTCGCGCAGGCGGGTCAGCGTGCCGAGCAGGCGCTCGTTGTCGCGCTGGTGCAGGCCGATCGAGGGTTCGTCCAGCACGTACATCACGCCGACCAGGCCGGCACCGATCTGGCTGGCCAGCCGGATGCGCTGGGCCTCGCCGCCGGACAGCGTGTCGGCGGTGCGGTCCAGGGTCAGGTAGTTCAGCCCGACGTCGCTGAGGAAGGTCAGGCGCTCGCGGATTTCCTTGACGATCTTCGCCGCGATCTCGCCGCGCCAGCCGGCGAGCGTGAGCGTCTCGAAGAACGCCAGCGTGTCGTCGATCGAACGATGGGTCAGCGACGGCAACGCGTGGTCTGCGACGAACACGTGCCGTGCCGAACGGTTCAGTCGCTGGCCTTCGCAGACGGGGCAGGGCTGGTCGCTGATGTACTTGGACAGCTCCTCGCGCACCGCCATCGACTCGGTTTCCTTGTAGCGGCGCTCCAGGTTCGGCAGGATCCCCTCGAACGGATGCTCGCGGGTCACGCGCCCGCCGCGCTCGGTGAGGTAGCGGAAGGCGATCGGTTCGCGCCCGCTGCCGAACAGCACGGCCTTCTGGGTTGCTGCCGGCAACTTCTGCCACGGCGTGTCCACGTCGAAGCCGTAGTGCGCGGCCAGCGAGTGCAGCATCTGGAAATAATGCGGGTTGCGCCGGTCCCAGCCGCGAATCGCACCGCCGGCCAGCGACAGCTCGGGATGGCCGACCACGCGGGCCGGATCGAACACCTGGGTCACGCCCAGGCCGTCGCAGGCGGGGCAGGCGCCGATCGGTGAATTGAAGGAAAACAGGCGCGGCTCCAGCTCCGGCAGCGAGTAGTCGCACACCGGACAGGAGTAACGCGAGGACAGCATCTGGTCGGGCTGGTCGGTGTGATCCATGTCCGCCAGGATCACCAGCCCGTCGCCGAGACGCAGCGCCGTCTCGAACGACTCGGCCAGGCGCTGCTTGATGTCCTCGCGCGGGCGGAAGCGGTCGATCACCACCTCGATGGTGTGCTTCTGGCGCAGGGTCAGCGGCGGTACGGCATCGAGGTCGTAGACCGCGCCGTCGACGCGGGCGCGCACGAAACCCTGCGCGCGCAGCTGGTCGAACACCTGCACGTGCTCGCCCTTGCGGTCGCGGATCACCGGCGCCAGCAGCATCAGGCGCTTTTCCGGATCCATCGCCAGCGTGGCGTCGACCATCTGGCTCACCGTCTGCGCCTCCAGCGGGATGCCGTGGTCGGGGCAGCGTGGCGTGCCGACGCGGGCGTACAGCAGGCGCAGGTAGTCGTAGACCTCGGTGATCGTGCCCACCGTGGAGCGCGGGTTGTGCGAGGTAGATTTCTGCTCGATCGAGATCGCCGGCGAGAGACCTTCGATATGGTCGACGTCGGGCTTTTCCATCATCGACAGGAACTGCCGCGCGTACGCCGACAGCGACTCGACGTAGCGCCGCTGGCCCTCGGCGTAGATGGTATCGAACGCGAGCGAAGACTTGCCCGAGCCGGACAGGCCGGTGATCACGATCAGGCGATCGCGGGGCAGGTCCAGGTCGATGTTCTTGAGATTGTGCGTGCGTGCGCCGCGGATGCGAATGGTGTCCATCGCGTGGGGAGGTGGGGGGAAACGCCCAATATAGCAATGCCCGTCCTGCAGCTGGAGCATGATCGCCGAGTCCGGGAGCAGTCAGGCGGTGCCGCGATGGATGTGGCTAAATGCCGGGGGTTTGGCGATGCATCCGGAGTCCTGCACATGGCGTACAGATCGGTTCGGCTTGGTTGCGCGGGCGTACTTGCCGCGATGAGCCTGGCACTGATGGCGAGTCCTGCCTCGGCCGCGCAGGCCAGCGCCAGCCAGATCCGCGAGCTGATGGGCATGTTCGGCACCCAGCGGATGTTCCAGCAAATGAACGCGCAAATGGCCGAGATGATGGTCAAGCAGTTGCCCTGCGTGCCGCCCGGTTTCTGGAACGGCTTCCTGGATGACTCGTCGACCCGGGAGCTGACGGACAAGCTGGTGCCGATCTACCAGCGGCATTTCACCGAGCAGGACGTGCGGGGGCTGCTGAAGTTCTACCGCTCGCCGCTGGGCAGGAAGCTGCTGCTCGAACAACCCTCGGTCATGACCGAGGTCATGCAGGTCGGCCGGAAGTGGGGCGAGCAGCGGGCCCGGTCGATGATCGCGGGACTTCAGGGCGACGGTACGCTCACCCGGCAGGGCCGCTGCCCGGCGCCCGGGCAGCCGTCGCCCCCGTTGGGCCAGCCGGCATCGGCGTCCAGCAGTCGTTGAGCGGTTCGCGACGGGCCTTCTGGTCAAGGATTGACCACCTTGGGCGCGCCTCGTTATACTCGGCAGTCCGCATGCGGCCGGCACGGCGTGGCGGAGCCCAAGAGAATAACGACAGAAGGGACATTCCCATGAGTTACGCAGTCATCAAGACCGGTGGCAAGCAGTATCGGGTGCAGCAGGGCGATGTCCTGCGCGTCGAGCTGCTGAACGCCGAAGAAGGCGCCACCGTGAATTTCGACCAGGTCCTGCTGGTCGGTGCGGGCGAGTCGATCACCGTCGGTGCGCCGACCGTGACCGGGGCCACTGTCTCGGCCACCGTGCGCAAGCACGGTCGCGCGGACAAGGTGCGGATCATCAAGTTCCGTCGCCGCAAGCACCACAAGAAGCAGCAGGGTCATCGTCAGCACTTCACCGAAGTGGAAATCACGGGCATCAACGCCTGAGCAACTGGAGCATTGAGTCATGGCACATAAAAAAGGCGTAGGTTCCAGCCGCAACGGTCGCGATTCGAACCCGAAATACCTCGGCGTCAAGATCTACGGTGGCCAGGCCATCGAAGCCGGCAACATCATCGTGCGTCAGCGCGGCACCCAGTTCCATCC